>DATEPN010000371.1:0-7320 GCA_035273225.1 Acidobacteriaceae bacterium
TCGGAGGCGTGCAGCAGCGTGTTGGGAAATTCGCGCAGCAGCTTGTCATAGGTGGGCTTGCGTGCGAGAGCGATTGCGTTGTTTTCGGTCTGCGGGCGGTAGCCCCATCCGTCGAGGATGGTGAGCACCAGAGGCTTTTTCAAAGCGGGCACAATGACTCCAGGAAAAAAGATCAGCGCGAATCGCGGAAGAGTTGGCGCTTGCCTGTGCGCCCTCTGCCGGGAAGACGCACAGATGCCGTTCACGGCTATTCGCCGTAGTTGACCGCCTCGAGCCCCAGAAACTCCGCCGCCTGTCCCAGCTCTTCCTCAATACGGAGCAGCTGGTTGTACTTGGCGATGCGGTCCGTCCGCGACGCAGATCCGGTCTTGATCTGGCCGGCCCCGGTGGCCACAGCAAGATCGGCAATGAAGGTGTCTTCGGTCTCGCCGCTGCGGTGCGAGATGATCGACGTGTAGCCGTAACGCCGGCCCAGCTCGATCGCCTCGAGCGTCTCGCTGACCGTGCCAATCTGGTTCAGCTTAATCAGGATCGAGTTGGCCGCGCCCTCTTCGATGCCTTTCTGCAGCAGCTCGGTGTTGGTAACGAAGAGGTCGTCTCCCACCAGCTGGATCTTGGTGCCCAGCTCGCGGGTCAGGGTCTTCCAGCCGTCCCAGTCGTTCTCGGCCAGGCCGTCTTCGAGCGAGACGATCGGATACTGGCGCGCCCAGTCGGCCCAGAACGCCACCATCTCATCGCTGGTCTTCTCGCTCTTGTCGGACTTCTTGAAGACGTATCTCATCTTCTCCGCGTCGTAAAACTCACTGGACGCCGGATCGAGCGCAATCGCGATGTCCTCGCCGGGCTTGTATCCGGCCTGCTCGATCGCCTGGAGAATCACCTCAATGGCTTCGACGTTCGACTTGAGCGACGGAGCAAATCCACCCTCATCGCCGACGGCGGTGTTGTAGCCCTTCTTCTTCAGCACGCCCTTCAGCGTGTGGAAGACCTCAGCGCCCCAGCGCAGCGCGTCGCTGAAGCGCTCCGCGCCGACCGGCATCACCATGAATTCCTGGAAGTCCACATTGTTGTCGGCATGCGCGCCGCCGTTCAGGATATTCATCATCGGCGTGGGCAGCACCGAAGCATTGACGCCGCCCAGATAACGGTAAAGGGGCAGACGGAACGCATTCGCCGAAGCCCGCGCAGCGGCCATCGAGACAGCCAGAATCGCGTTCGCGCCGATGCGACCCTTATTGTCGGTGCCATCCAGCGAGATCATCGTCGCGTCGAGCAGCCGCTGATTCGTCGCGTCAATCCCGGTGAGTTCCGGAGCGAGGATGCTCTCGATGTTTTCGACCGCCTTCAGCACACCCTTGCCGAGGTAATGGCTCTTGTCGCCGTCCCGCAGTTCCACCGCTTCGTGCTCGCCGGTGGAGGCTCCGCTGGGGACCGCGGCGCGTCCAATCGCGCCTCCGGCCAGAACCACATCGGCCTCAACCGTGGGATTACCGCGCGAATCAAGGATTTCCCGCGCACGAATGGCTGCAATTTCCGTCATAGTGCTCCTCGCAATGTGGTGCTGAAGTCGTTCGTTCAGTTTGGGGCGCCGGTCCACACGAATGGCCTGGCCCGTAGTTCCGCTGATGGTTTCAAGAAGAGTCATCGAAGGCCGTCCGCCTTCGTCGCAATCGAGGGGTCCACCAAAAATTCTAGCAAAGCGTTTCAGCAGGACGGCGTGACGGCGGTCACGGGTGTCTCTGACATTGGCCCACTAACCCGCTCCGCTGCAATCGAGTAGCACAAGGCCGCGATCGTCACAGAAACCGGTACCGCGATCCTCTTTCGACGAGCTTGGCGAAGTCGCGCAGGTCCATCGCACAGGCAGGCTCCTCAGTCAGGCAGAAGCCATGGGCGGCGAAGCGGGCTCGCTGCGGGGCGGGCAGGCTCTCTTCGTCCGAGAGGACCACCACGCCCGTATCCAGACTGAGTATCGGCTGTCCGCACACGTGGCAGACCGGCGGCCATGCAATGGACAGCCTGAGCATTCCTACCACCCTGATCGCCGGATCAAGCGCACCCATGCAGGGATGCGCCCGGCCTGCATCCCCCGTGCCGCCATCTCGCGACGGCATTCCGAGAGTACTCCTGTTAGCAAAGTGGTACAGCCCCTGGGTACCCCCCCGGGGGGTATGGCCGCTGCAAGCAATTCACTCGATGGCAGTTCCAGGGTAATACCTTTCGGGTATTACCCCGCTTCGGCCCGCTCTCGCCGGGCAAAGCTACCTCGCGCCCCAGGGGGGAGGGAGCCGAGCCAATCGCCAGGTTCTCAAAGAAGTCCCGATGGGCCTGGGCCGGAGCAAAGGCAAAAGCCCTGCTCGCGTGCGAGCAGGGCTCCCCTTGTTTTCAGGTTAGAGGATCGCGGGAAATCGAGGCAAGAGAAGAAGTGTAGGCGGCGCGGTACGGCGGTAATGACGCGCCCACCCCGGCGATTACATCTCCGTCCGGCTGAACCGCGTGACAATCTGGTCCAGCACGATCTCCTGTGCGACGATTTCCTGCCGGATCAGCTGACGCTCCGGGCTGTCCAGCTCAGCGTCACACAAACGACGTCTGCACGAGACGACGTGTGCCTCCAGGTCATCGCGCAGGGATTCCATTTGCAGATACTGACGCCACTCGTCCATATTGTCTTGCCCTCAAGAAGCAGATTACGGGAGGCTTCTCCGGAAGGTTGATCCCACTTTCAGGCCAATGGCATCACCGAGGTAAGCAAATGATGGTGACCAATGCGTGCTTGCAGCGTGACGCTGTGAGGTGTCAATCTCACGGCACCTATCACATCCCTTAGCCTCAGCTCTCACCGAGCTGGGGCGTTTTTTCGCAGGGGAGGAACCGCTCAGCTCAGGAAACGGAGCCGCGCTTTAATCCCGTCGAGGATCATCTGAATGTACGAGGTGTCGGCGGGCGAGAGCGCCAGCGAGTACTGCCTTTCCAGAAGCTCCTGGTAGGCCTGTCTGCCGGTTTGGACCGCGGCGGCGCGGAGTTCCGGCGGGTCGCGCCGGGTGAGCTTGTCCAGCTCACTCGCGATGCGGGAGGCGTCCAGCGCGAATTGATTGATTCTTTCCTGCATCGAAAGCACAGACTGCTCCCGCGTCACCGGATCACATCCTCATTGTGGTACAGGTCCGCGTGGCGGGCCCCATGGCATTTTTCGAGCCGGCGGTTCAGTTCGTGGACCTGAGCCAGGGCGGCGACCATCTGGCGCTCGATCTCAACCAGATCCTGCTGCGCGTCCAGCGCCAGCGCGCGCACCACGCTGCCGTCGTCTTTGCCTGCACGCCTCTGGATATCCAGCAGCCTCTCCAGCACCCGCGCGGTGTACACCGAAACCACAGCCTTTCTTGCCGACACGGACCAGTATGGGTCAGGGCAGGAGCTGAGGCTTGTGACGCATGTCACGCGGCGCGACGGCGCGAGTGCCAGCGGTGACCCGAACCGGGGCACACCGCCGAAGTGCTGCCGGCGCGGGAACAAGGCTGCCCACTTTCCGCTCTTCCCCTCGGAGAAGCGCCTTCGGCTGGGACCTGGCTGTGACGAACAAGCCCGCTCTATTTGATTTCGTCAAAAGAGAACTGAATCTCCCGGTGATTCTGTGCCACAATTACGACCGCGCAGGGTCTACATAGACACCGCGATATGGCAGACAGAACGCAATTCGCTGAAAGTCTCGAGCCGGACGAATCGCATCTGAAACTGCGGTCGGCGTGTCTGCTGTGCGGTGCATCGCGCGTGGTGTCTGCGATGGACGAATCGCTGCAGAACTGGCACGAGAGCCACATTTGCTCTCCAGTTGCTCCAGCGGCGCAGCCGAGTCCGGAGCGGCGGGATGGCCTGCGGGAGAGAAGCGGCGAGGGCGAGAGATAATCGGGGGCAAGCGCCGTGGGCGCGTACCCCCGCCTGGAACAGCCGCGAACCGTTCGATACGCCCTGGGCGCAAGCGAGACGCGGCGTGTCTGTAGCCTACCGAACACTGCCGAGGACAAACCAGAGCACGGCGGGAGATGACGCGTTCAGAAATGCGTCCTTTGTGTCTGCCCCGGTGATCCTCGTCACTCCGAAAACGGCATCACCCACGGCAGAATAGAAGCCATATGGGGCCCTGCCGTGAGCGCGCAGTTCATCTCGTTCAATGAATTCATCCTTCAGGCAGTCGACGTAGCCGCTCGTCTCGATGCCATCAGCAGCCGAGACAATCGCGAAGAGATTTTGCCGGCCGTGCAGCGCGCCAAAGAAAACTATGCGGCCCTGGTGGAACAACGGAATACTCTGCTCCCGGCAGACACGTCCGTCCTCGACGTCATGCTCGAGAATCTCCAGGCCCGGCTGAAGTTCTTCGAAAACCGGCTGTAGAACGCGATTCCGCCGGCTGCTGACTGCTGCCTTCGCCGTCATCGAACGGCACTTCGAACGGGTCAAATCGGACGCAGAATTTGCTTGCATGCGCCACGCGCTCTGATGCTAACTCGGGGCAATCTCTTCCTCCACGTACGAGGACTACTCCGATGTGCAGCGATCCTGGCTTCATGGAAGCCCTGGTGACCGACGGTTCTGCATGGAAGCTCCGCTCCCAGTGCCTGCGGTGCGGCGACACGCGGATCGTGTCGGTCATGGATGGTTCGCTGCAGCGGTGGCATAGCGAGCACCGATGCGAGGAGAGCAAACGCCCCTCGCAAAGCAGCACGCCGTCTCCGACCGTCTACACCGCACCTCTGGGCAAGGCGGGGTGAGGCGCACCGCGCTTGTCCACTGGAGGCCTGGGCTCGGCGCCTCTCCAGGAAAAAGGCAGGTGCAGGAAGCGTTACCAGAACCGCGGGTCAGCCTTTTGGGTTGGAAGCACGCTTTCCGGTCAACTCGGGTTTGACGATCTCCTGTATCTCGGCCACCATCTGGTCGGTCAGGTGTTTGGAGCGGGTCTGCATGTGCGACATGACAATGCCCGTGTACTCATGCATAACGGCAGGCACTTCATCGAGAAGTCTCTGACCGGCAGGCGAGCTGTAGAAGGCGATAACCGCGTCGCAATCCGTCTTACTGATGTGCCGCTGATACACCGGAATGGCATCCGCAATCATTTCGTCGATGGGATAAATGCCGATTGCCTCCTGCATGTATTTGTTCATGACTTTCTGGAGAGCGGCCTGATCCCGGGCGGAAAGCCGTTTGCCGGGAGACAGCTTCGCATTAATACTCTTCACCTGAGTCTGGAACGATTGCGCGACAATCTGCGGCATCAGGTTCATCATCGTTTCCATTTGTTTCCGCACCCGCAGCACTTCCACCATCTTCTCGACCTGCTCTTTGGTCGCCTGTTGATCGGGCGGGACCGCAGATGCAGTCACGGTGGTCTGGTCGGAAGCCGCCTGCTGGACCGGCATCGATTGTCCCAGTGCGGGCAGCGCGGCGATCGCAATTCCGGCAAGCAGAGTGATACCGAGATGGGCTTTCATGGTTTGCTGTATCTCCGATCTTTGGATCGCAACGTGGGAACGCGGCGAAGTTGCCGACCAGTATAGCCGGGGATTCGTGCATGTTAGGACGGAATTCAGGTAACCTGCCGGTCGCTATCTCCGGGGGCCAACTCCACGCTGAGTTACTCTATCTATGGCGACCGATCGGAGTTACCGGCGTACTCCCTCTCTGCTCATCTTCGCTTGCCCCGATTCCTGCGCTCCTCTAACCTGAAATTAAGGAAAGCCCTGTTCGCGAGTGAGCAGGGCTTTTCCCTTGCTGTGTCCTTTGGGCTGGGTTGATGACAAGTCAACATCAACAACTGAGCTATCGATAACGATCCAAAGTCACGCACTTTGTTTTCAAATCGATAGCGGGGGATAGCTTCCGCCGCTCTGAACAGAATCAAAGGTTTGCGGAGGGGTACCCCCCTAAAAATCAAAAGAGAGAGATGGCGCGATTTGTCGCTGGAATTTGCGCGAGGGCGAGGCAGACTAAGTAGAGTCGCGTCTCGCTTGCGCCCAGGGCGTATCGAACGGTTCGCGATGCTCCGGCTCACGCCGGACCCGGAGCGGCCTCGCCCCAGCGGTGGGGCCGCTCAGCGGCTCTACGGACATGCACTCGTCAGCATCAGCGAGCGAGTATCCCGCGTGCCCACAAATGAGGTGCCGCAGAGAGTCGGCGTCTCCTGTGGTGGACACGGCCTGCGTCGTCCGGCCAGGACCTGTGCCGGCCTAGGTTCCCTCAACGTGTGAGCAGTGGCTGGAAAGGATCTTCCATGTGCCCGACTGGTTGACCCACGTGTCACTGCAAATCACGGTGCGAGCGCGGTGCGTGCCGTTGAACGTGGCGTCGTAGGCGAACCGATACCTGGCGACTGCGGTTGTGGGTCCGAATGTCGCCACCTTGACATCGTTGATCTCGCCTTTGGTGAACTGGATGGATTTGTCCTGCGTTTGTTTGATCGTCTCATCCCGTGTTGCCCAATCGCCCCAGCTATGCCCCTCGATATAGCCCTCCGCCAGGTGCTGCTGATACCAGGAGGCATCGCCTTGCATTTCCGCCTTGTGCATCGCTTGTTCCAGTTGCTGGATCTTGTCTGACGTTCCGCCGCCGCTCTGCGCGGATATGGTGATGGCTACCGCCAGACAGCATATGGCCGCGAAGATGAATGTAACTTTTCGATTCATCGCTGTTTCTCCTCTGGTTTGAAATTCTTGTGGCTGGCCCTGGATGATGCCGTGGCGGGAACTTACGACGGATCGCGCTGCCTTGGTGGGAGTGGCACATGCTTTCACGGACCGGTGCTGTCGTCAACCGGGAACAGTCTTCACTTCCCTCCCATCAACTTTCGAGGCGTACGCTCCCCGAAGACAACAACCGCAGGAGAGCGGGCAAGAGGGACCCTCTCCATGCGGAGCTTCACATAGGTGGCAAAGGATCGTCAGGAATCAGCGATCAGGGCGCATCACTGACAACGGCTCAGCCCGCCGCGTCGTGATCGTAGAAGCGGAAGAAGAGCGACGGCTTCGAGACGGGCTCGGCCTTCGCCGCCAGGGACGCCAGTTGCTGCTCGCTGAAGGGCGTGAAGTCGCGGGCGATCTGGACGTTCTCCTCGAGCTGATGAATGTTGTCGCAGCCGACGATGATGGTGCTCACCGGCCGGGACAGGGTGTAGCCGATGGCCTCCTTCATGGTGAGCGTGCCGGGGGTGGGGGCGAGGACCATGCCCTCCCAGCTGTGCTTCTGCTGCTCGAGCGGCGGCGGGTTCCAGGAGGAGAGGATGCGTCCGCGGCCGGGGACCTTCATGCCGATGATGCCCATCTGCTT
>DATEPN010000372.1:0-4192 GCA_035273225.1 Acidobacteriaceae bacterium
GGATGCCCGGTCGCATCGAACTCGTCGGCCTGCGCCTGGGTCATGGTCCCCAGCAGTTCGTCCGACAGCGACAGCAAATCGATGAACGGGACTTTTTCCTGCGCCGCCACGCGACGCGCGGCATCGGCATACTTCTGCAGGTCCTCATTCCACGGTTTGTCGTCGCGAAAAGTGCGCCGCGCCAGCGGTGACAGGATCACCGGAACCGCTCCGATCGCCCGCGCATCGCGAATATACGCCCGCAGATTCGCCGCATAGGTCGTCTCCGGATCGGTATGGCGCTTCGGATCCGGCTTCTCATCGTTATGCCCAAACTGGATCAGGTAATAATCGCCGTGCTCCTCGAGCGCCCGCTTCCATGTGCCCTCATCCATGAAGCTCTTCGTGCTGCGCCCGTTCAGCGCGTCGTCGATGCACGTCACATTGGGCGTGAAATCCGCGCAAAATCCGGGTCCCCAGCCACCCTGCGGAGCCACCGTCGAGTCGCCGACCAGCACAATTTTGACCGCCGCGCCGTGCGCCGCCTGCGCGGGCTGCCCCTGCTGAGCAAAGCTCAGCATCGAAGTCGCGAACAGCATGGCCATCGTGCCGATTCGCCTCATCCTCGGCCGTGCTCCTTCACATAATCCGCAGCGCTGAAGGTCGCCGCGCCCTTCAAACCCACGCCCGTCACGTTGTCGATGTTCAGCAGCGGCCCGCTCACGCCCGTCACATGGATCCCGCGCAGCAGCGCATGGCGAATGTTCGCCAGATACAGCCCCTTGGTGCACGTGCCGGTCACGTCGGAAATCGCCAGTCCTTCCAGCGGCTTCGTCGCGTCAATCCGCACCGCATCGACGAGCATGGGGCAATCCTCCACGTGCACCTGCGCGAAGCGATAATTCCGCAGCGCGGGAATCCCCGCATCGCCCGCAACCGGGCACTGATCCTGCAGCCCGCTCGACGTGCCGTTGATGCGCAGAAACCCGCCCTTCATCCCACTGGCGCGCAGGTTCGTGCAGGCGATGTCCTCGATGAACGCCCCGCGCCCGATCCGCGTCTTGATGTAAATCGCGAAGCTGCGCGCGCCGGTGAAGTTGCAGTGGTCGATCGTCACGCCGCGAATCCCGCCCGACGTTTCGCTGCCGATCCCGATACACGCAAAGATCGAGTCGGCGAACGTGCAGTTCGAGATGTGCACATCCTCGGTCGTCCGCATCAGCGTGTTCGCCTCGCTGCCGCGCCCCGACTTCAGCGAGATGCAGTCGTCGCCCGTCGCAATGTCGCAGCCGTCAATCCACACGTGGCTCGATGAGTCCACGTCGATTCCGTCGCCGTTCCCGCCCGTGCTGCGAATCATCAGGTTGCGGATATGCACCTGCTCGCAATACGTCAGGTGCACCGACCACATCAGGCGATAGCTCGTCGAGAATCCCTCCAGCCGCACATTGCGGCAATTCATCGGCTCAATCAGCGCCGGATGCCGCAGCGGATCCTGCGCATTCGGCCGCCCGCCCAGGCTCTCGTTGCCGGCGATCATCCCCGGCCCGGTGATCGCGATGTTCTCCGCATCCACTGCGTAGATCAGCCCCACGTGCCCCTGAATCCACTTGCCCTCCCAGCGCACCTGCATCACCGGATAGTCGCCGCGATCCGGACTGCCCAGCAGCGTCGCATCCTTCTCGATACGCAGCGTCGTGTTCGACCGCAGCTGCAGCGCGCCCGTCAGATACTTCCCCGCCGGCACGAGCACCTCGCGCCCGCCCAGCGCCCAGCAGCGATCAATCGCCTGCTGCAGCGCCGCCGTGTCTTTCGTCGTTCCATTGCCCGTCGCGCCAAAGTCGCGCACGTTGAGCGTCGCCCCCGGCCCCGGACCAGGGCAGTTCGCGGCACTGGCCGGCTGAGCCACGTTGCCTGCTTGTCTCCAGCCAGCCCGCGCGACCGCCGGCGCTGCCGCCAGTCCACTCAGGCCCAGGCCCGCGTTGCGAAGAAACTCTCTCCGTTGCATCGATCTCATCGTCCTCTTCGCCTTTCGTCATTGCGTCTCCGGAAACGGCACAAACATCGCCGAACACGACTCCACTTTCCCGTCCGGCGCGGCCTTCCCCGTCACCGTCGTATCGCTCCCCAACAGCGTCAGATTCATCGGCGCCGGATCGACATGGAAATCCGCATGCCGAATCGAATACATGTACGGGTTCTCCGCGTTCACCGTCACTCCGTCCAGCGTCACGCCGATGCGGTGCGTCGCGTCGTAGCCGTTGAAGCTGATCCTGCGCCGCCGCTGATCCGCACATCGCGCAGCGAAATGTCCTTGTACGTCGGCAGCCGATTACCCTCGAGCGTCCCCGCCGCCGTGTACCCTGTATCGAGGAACAGCGGATTCGGCGAATTCCGAATGCAGACGTTGTTGTAGACGACGTCCTGCACCAGCCCGCCGCGCGACGCGTTCGACTTGATGCGGATGCCATTGTCCGGCCCATCGAGCGACAGATCGTCGACGAAAACCCTGCTCACGCCGCCGTACGTCTCGCTGCCAATCGACATCCCATGGCCCCAGTAGAAGTGGTTGTGCACGATGCTCACGTTCGTGATGCCGCCCTCGCCGCCCTTGATCGCCACGTTGTCGTCACCCGCGCGGATCCAGCTATGTGTAATCGTCACGTTGCGCGAGCCGTTCCCCGGGTCGACGCCGTCCGTGTTGCGCGCCCCGCGCTGCGGCGTGTCGATCTTCAGCCCCCACACGGTAAATCCGTCACCGTGGTTGTAGACGACGTGGAAGTTCGGTGAGTTCTTCAGCGTGATTCGATAAATCGTGAAGTTGTCCGCGTAGTTGGCGACCAGGATGCGCGGCACCTGCTGCCGTCCGCCCGCGCGCGCCTGCTCCGCCAATTGCCACCACGTCACGTCCTTCCCCAGCAACTGCGCGCCGCCGCGGCCGTCGATGGTTCCGTCGCCCATCACGCCGGCGCCCGTAACATGGTCCGCGCCGATCAGCGGCCTGCACCCCGGCGGCGCCTCATTCACCAGCCCGCAGCTGCCCGGCGACTTCGCATACACCTCCGGATCGCGCGATCCGAACAGCGTCACGCCGCGGTCGACCACGAGCGTCACCCCATCGCGCAATTGAATCGGGCCGGACAGAAACGCATGTGCCGCTCCGTGCGCGCGCAACACCACGGCCTTTCCCTTCGCGCAATGATCCAGCGCCTGCTGGATGCGCGCCGTGTCCAGCTTCCGCTCGTCGCCGGGCGCGATCTGCCCGTCGACAGCCGCAAGCTGCGCGTCGAGTGAAACGCACGCCAGCGGGATCACCGGCTCCGTCACCCGCCGCGTGTCCTGAGCGCGAAGAAAGAGCGTGCCTGCCAGGGTCAGAACGCCGCACACGGCCAACAAACGATCCATTTCGGGATGTCCTCCGCAAAAATCCTGCCCACGCCACTCTATCGCGAACTCAGACCGCAGATCGAGCACGTCTGCATAGTGGTCTGACCTGACATCGCCTGAACCTCTCAGGATCACAGCTCGGCCGGGCCAGTCTTGACACGGCTATTCTCTCAAACGTAGAGTTTTTAGCGAACCTGCCCGATCGGACCACCAGAGCGACAGGCAGGCACCCGGTCAGACCAGTTCCACCCATTTGCCAGAAACTGCGCGGTCCCATCGGAACGACTTTTGGAGGTAACCCGTGACCACCTCATCCTCACTGCGTGCTGTGTGTGCGCACGTCCTGCGCTGGACGAGTGTGCTCGTCCTGGCACTCACTCTTCCCGCACTCAGCCATGCCCAGCTCACCGGCCAGGGCGCCATCCGCGGTACCGTCGCTGATCCCACCGGCGCCGTCGTGCCCAACGCCACCGTCATCGCCACCAACGTCGCGACCAACGTGCAGAAGACTACCGTCACCACCGGCGCCGGCGAATACATCCTCAACGTCGATCCCGGCAAGTACGCCGTGAGAGCCGCAGCCAGCGGCTTCAGCGCCAAACTGCAGCAGAACGTCATCGTCAATGCGATGGCGACCGTCAATGTTCCCTTCACCCTGCAGCCCGGCGCAACGGCGCAAACCGTTACCGTCACCGCCGCCCCGCCGCAGCTGGAGACGAGCACCGCCGCCCTCGGCGACACCATCGATCAGGACCTCTACTCCACGCTGCCCGTTCTGCAGCAGGGCACGCAGCGCCGGGCCACCGACTTCGTGGCCCTCATGCCC
>DATEPN010000373.1:0-4781 GCA_035273225.1 Acidobacteriaceae bacterium
AATACGAATCCAAGTCGGCCGGTTGTTCAGCTCGTACACCAGTTCGTACAGCGCCTTATCGAGCATATAGATGTCCAGCACCGTATCGAAAGCCTCGCCCTGCGGCGGTATGATCGGCGACGAGCCCAGCGCCTCCAGATACGAGCGCAGAAACTCCGCGGAGACCGAAGTTTCCCATAAACGCGCCCACGATTCCAGCTGCGCATAATGCTCCGGACGGCGGCTCGTGTATTTGGTCAGCGCAACAAACGCCGCATAGCTGAACGACCGCAGCATCCCGGCAACATCCTTCAGCGGCGAATGCTTCAGGCGTCGCTCGCTCAGGGGTCGGGCGGGCTCGCCCTCAAAGTCGAGGATGACGAAATCCCCCCGCGAGCGCAGCACCTGGCCCAGGTGGTAGTCGCCGTGAATGCGCGTCCATTGCCCGGCACTGGGAAGCTGCGTCAGCCGGCGGAACTTGTTCAGAAGCGCGCCACGCCGGCTCAGCGCGAGCGCCGCCGCTTCCACCGTGTCGTCCGGCAGCAGCGACAGATTGCTCTTGAGCGCGTCGAAAGCCACTGCCGCGTGATGCGCCAGCTGTTCGCGGATCGCGTCCAGATCGCCCACGCTCGGCGTGACCGGCACAAAGGCCGCCTCCTGGCCCGATGCCAGCGCGCAATGCAGTTCGCCCGTTCGGCGGCCCAGCGTATACGCCGCTTCGAGGTAAATTCCGGCGTGCTCTTTCGCCTCCGGGAGGATTTCGCCGCGCCGTGTCGGAGCGGCCGGTGCGAATCGCGTCGATGCGGTGGTCTCGTAGTATCGGTCGAGTTCCTCGAGCGTCCACTGCCAGCCGTCGCCCTCGTTCTGCACCAGGCCCTGCAGCAGCGCCATGGTCGCCGGCTCCGAATCGCCGCGCTGATACTCGATCGAGCCGCCAAAGGGCGGAATATTCCGGAACTTCGCCTTCTCGCTGAGAAATCCGCCAATCTCCACATCGGGATTGGGCCCGCTCTGCACGCGCCGAAAGGCCTTCAGGATGAGCCGATCGCCAAAGATGGCCGACGTGTTGCTCTGCTCCGCTCCACTGATGCGCGCCGTCAGCGGCTGCGTTCCGCGCAACCCCGGCAATGCGGGGCCAGGCAGTCCGCGCATCACGCCATTGCGCGTGCGGACTTCCTCGCCGCGCGCAAGAATATCGAGCAGCGCCCCGGCGGCGCTCGGCCGCAGCAGGCCTTCATGGATCACGCCCGAGCGCATCGTCGATCCCGCATTCGCCAGCACCTGGTGCGGAGAGCTCTCGCGCAGCGTGTCGGCGCCCGGACCCAGTGTGATCGCCAGCGGCACCAGCCAGGTATCCGGCGTGCCCTGCTCGTAATCCACGTTGACCCACAGCAGCGCCGTGCAGTTGTCGTCAATCAGCACCGAGTCGACCAGCTGCGCCTTCTGAATCGTGCGCGACTTCGAGCCGAACCAGCGCTGGCGCTGCAGATACGCGGGCAGCAGCGTCTCCAGCTTGCGCACGCCTTCGCCCGAAAGAACCGTTTGCCAGTCGCGCTCGTGCTGTATGAAGAAGGTCTGCTCGCGATCCTCTCCGCCCACATCCGCGGCAGGGCTGAGCGACGGCTGCAGCTCCAGCCACAGGAACCCGTACGGCCCCAGCGTCAGCGGATACGGCTGGCGCGTAATCGGCGGGAACTCGACATAGCCGAGCATCTCCACCGGGATCATCCCTTCCATCCCCGTCAGGTCCAGCTGCACGGGCTGTGCGAACCGCGACAGATTTGCCACGCATAGCACCATCTCTCCGTCGAACTGGCGCACGTAGGCCAGCACCTTGCGGTTCGAGCTGTCGAGGAAGCGCAGCGTGCCGCGGCCGAAAACCTGGAACAGCTTGCGCAGCGCGATCATGTTGCGCATCCAGTTCAGCAGCGACGAAGGATCGTTCTGCTGCGCCTCGACGTTGATCGCCTCATAGCCCCACACCGGATCCATGATGACCGGGCTGTAGAGCTTCGCGGGATTCGCCCGCGAAAATCCTGCGTTGCGGTCCGACGACCACTGCATCGGCGTGCGCACGCCATTGCGGTCGCCGAGATAAATATTATCGCCCATGCCGATCTCATCGCCGTAATAGAGGATGGGCGTACCCGGAAAAGAAAACAGAATGCTGTTCAGCAGCTCGATGCGCCGGCGATTGTTGTCGACCAGCGGAGCCAGCCGCCGGCGGATCCCGATGTTGATGCGCATGCGCGGATCGGCGCTGTAGGCCAGATACATGTAGTCCCGCTCGTCATCGCTGACCATCTCCAGCGTCAGCTCATCGTGATTGCGCAGGAACAGGCCCCACTGGCAGTTGTCCGGAATGTCCGGCGTCTGCGCCATGATGTCCGTGATGGGCAGCCGGTCCTCCTGGCGCAGCGCCATGTAAATGCGCGGCATCAGCGGAAAGTGAAACGCCATGTGGCATTCGTCGCCATCGCCGAAGTACGGACGAACATCCGTCGGCCACTGATTCGCCTCCGCCAGCACCATCCGGCCGGAGTACCCCGCATCGATGGCCGAGCGAATCTTCTTGATGACCGCGTGGGTCTCCGGCAGGTTCTCGCAATTCGTGCCGTCGCGCTCGACCAGATACGGAATCGCGTCGATGCGCAGCGCATCCACGCCCATGTCCAGCCAGTACCGCATCACCTCGAGCACTTCCTCAAGCACCTCGGGATTGTCGTAGTTCAGATCCGGCTGGTGCGAAAAGAAGCGATGCCAGTAGTACGCCTGCGCTACCGGATCCCAGGTCCAGTTCGACTTTTCCGTGTCGGTGAAGATGATGCGCGCGTCTTTGAACTTCTGGTCGGTATCGCTCCACACGTAGAAGTTGCGCTCGCTCGATCCGGGAGGAGCATGCCGCGCGCGCTGAAACCACGGATGCTGATCGGAACTGTGGTTGATGACCAGCTCGATCATCACCTGAATACCGCGCGCATGCGCCGCGTCCAGGAACGCGCGAAAGTCGTCCAGCGTACCGTAGCTGGGATTCACGCTCCTGTAATCAGAAATATCGTAGCCGTCATCGCGCAGCGGCGACGGGAAGAACGGCAGCATCCAGATGCACGTCACTCCCAGATCCTGCAGATAGTCCAGCTTCTGCATCAGCCCTGGAAAGTCGCCGATGCCATCGTTGTTGCTGTCGTAGAAGGCCCGGACGTGGACCTCGTAGATGATCGCGTCCTTGTACCAGAGCGGATCGCTTACGCTGCCTGGCTTGCGAATAATCGCTGGGGAGGTTTGGGTGTCCGGCATGGCAGCCTGCGCCCTCACTGGTAGTAGTCGAAATCTTTCTCAGAGCGCACGCGGCGCAGGACTCGAAAAATGTGGGCCGGAATCTTGTCTGGCCGAAGCTCAACGTAGTTGCGCGATCCCTGCCACAGATATACGGAGCCGGTGAGCAGATCGCGCACCTGAAACGACTCGTTCGGCTCGACCAGCAGATGCCCCAAATCAAGATTCACCCAGCCCGACTGCGTATGGAACGGGTCCAGATTCACCACCGTGAGCACCACGTTGTTACCGTCGCGGCTCGACTTGCTGTACGCGATCAGATACGGGTTGTCGCTGCTGTGGAAGAACAAATCGTGGCTCCTGTGCAGAGCCGGATTTTCGCGCCGGGCGCGGTTGATCTCGGCGATGATGCCGGCGATGGAGTGCGGCGCATTCAGATCCCACCGGCGAATCTCGTACTTCTCCGAATTGAGGTACTCTTCGCTTCCCTGCCGCACCGGCACGTTTTCCAGCAGTTCGAAGGCCGGACCGTACATCCCGTAATTCGGCCCCAGCGTCGCCGCCAGCACCACGCGGCTGATGAACGCAGGCCGCCCGCCTACCTGCAGCGTCTCGTGCAGGATGTCCGGCGTGTTCGGCCACAGATTCGGACGCATGTACTGGCAGGCACGCGACTGCGTCAGATCCGTCAGGTACTCCGTCAGCTCCTGCTTTGTGTTGCGCCACGTGAAGTACGTGTACGACTGCGTGAACCCGAGCTTCGCCAGCCGCTGCATCACCCGTGGACGCGTGAACGCCTCCGCCAGGAAGATGGTGTCCGGGTAATCGCGCTTGATCTCCGCAATGCACCACTCCCAGAACGGAAACGCCTTGGTGTGCGGATTATCCACGCGGAAGATGCGCACGCCCTGCTCGATCCAGAACAGGAAGACGTGCAGCAGCCCATCCCACAATCCCTGCCAGTCGCGGCTCTCAAAATCGAGCGGATAAATGTCCTGGTATTTCTTCGGCGGATTCTCCGCGTACTGAATCGTTCCGTCGGCGCGATGCTTGAACCAGTCCGGATGCTCGCGCACCCAGGGATGATCGGGCGAGCACTGGAAGGCAATGTCCATCGCCAGCTCGATCCCGCGCGAGGCGGCCGCCTGCAGCAGATGGCGGAAGTCCTGCAGCGTGCCCAGTTCCGGATGAATCGCCTCGTGGCCGCCTTCTTTCGCGCCAATCGCCCACGGGCTGCCGGTGTCGCCGGCCTCCGCAGTCACAGAATTATTCTTTCCCTTACGAAACGCCTGCCCGATGGGATGAATCGGCGGCAGATACAGCACATCGAACCCGAGCCGCTCCACATAATTCAGCCGGCCCTCGACATCCTTGAACGTGCCGTGCCGGTCCGGCTCCGGGCTGGTCGAGCGCGGAAACAGCTCGTACCAGGCGGAATAGCGCGCCTTCTCGCGATCGACCGTGACGCGCAACTCGCGCTCGTACCGCGTCTCCATCGCCGGATCCAGATACCGCGCCATCATCTC
>DATEPN010000374.1:0-7648 GCA_035273225.1 Acidobacteriaceae bacterium
CCTCTCTGGAAGCAGATGCAGCCGACGCTCATGTTCAACGGCTACGCAGACCAGGTTGCCAGCCTGTATCAGGGCATGAATCTCGACAAGTTCTACTGAGGAAGATCGCCCGCCTGCGCCCGCCAACCGAACACGCTATGAATCGGATCACTCACGCATGAAGCAGCGCTCCATGGTCGCGCTGAAGGTGGTCGCGCATGCGGCGTGTCTTGCGCCCATTGTGTGGCTGCTGTGGCGGCTGTATCTCTCGGCGACGACGCAGCCTGCGGCGCTCGGTCCGGATCCCACCCATACCGTTACGTTCTTCACGGGACGCGGCACCCTGCGCCTGCTGATGGTGACTCTAGCGATTACACCCATTCGGCGGCTGTTTCCGAAGCTCGCGTGGCTGGTGCGCTTTCGGCGCATCATCGGGCTGTACGCGTTCTTTTATGCCTGCCTGCACCTGATGACATACGTCTGGTTGTATGCGGGCTTCAGCTGGGCTGCGATGGTCGATGACATCAGCCAGCGCCGATTCATCACTGCCGGATTGACCGCATGGGCCCTGCTGCTTCCACTTGCTCTCACGTCAACAACGTGGTCCATACGCAAGCTGGGAGGGAAGAACTGGAATCGCCTGCACCGGCTCACGTACCTCGCAGCCCTGGCAGGCGTGATCCATTACTGGTGGGGCGTGAAGAGCGGAGTAAAGACTCCGCTGACGATCACCGTCGTCTTTGTCGTGCTCATGGCGGCGCGTCCGCTGCTGGCTCGCCGCCAGAAAGCACCGGTTCGGCGGGAACCCGTGCCTACCGGTTCCTGATCAGCCGTCGCCGAGCGGCTTCGACATACGTATGAAGTGGCAAGGCTGGTTGACTCGCGCCTGCATCTGCTCGGGAATTGGCTCCTCGCCCACGGCGGTATAGCCGAGCTTCGCATAATACGGCGGAAGCTCCGTGCGCAGGTTTACGACCGTCAGGTCCATGCGCCGTGCTCCCATTTCGCGCGCAAATTCTTCCGCCGCCGCCACGAGCCGCCGCCCCAGCCCGGTTTTCTGGAACTTCGGATCGACCGACAGAAGCCCGAGATAGCTCTCTTCAGCGTGGAGTTCAACGTACACGCATCCGACGAGCGCGCCATCGGATTCCGCGACGAGAAAGCGTCCCTTCTGAAAGTACGGTTGAATGCGGACAGGATCCAGGCGTGTGCCGATGTGGAAGAACGCCTCCACGGCAAACGCCTGGTTGATGAGGGTCAGCAGGTTTCCAGTGTCGGACTCATCAGCAAATCGGAACTCCATCGTTCAGCTTCCTCGCGCATGTTGTGCGTGATGACCTGCAGAAATGGAAAGGGCCGGGAGCGCTGGCTGCCGGCCCTGTTCTTACCCAGTCTTCCTGCTTATTGGGCTCTCGCCGGAGAGTGGCTCAGAGCGGCTTCCTTCTCGGCCAGCACCTGTTGCACATGCTGCTCCAGTTGCGCGGCCTGAGGCATCAGGCTGGTCGCCTGCTGAATCATCGGATCCCACTCCGCCTCGACCTTCAATCCGGCCGTCTGTCCGAACTGCGTCGTGAAGAGCTTCGATTTGATGTTCGTCTTCACCCAGTCGAGGTTGGCGTTCAGTTCCTGCGGGGTGTACTCGATGTTCTTGCTCGCCAGGTACTGCTTAAAGTCGCCGAGCACCGCGTCGTCGACCTGAAACTCCTTGTTGACGTTCCGGTGGGCCAGGTACTCCTCCGTGAATCCGAGGAAGGCATTATGCTCCAGCAGGATGTCTTCGAAGGGCGTCGACTTGGGCGGCTCGACCTTCACGTCGGGCGCGATTCCGCCTCCGCCATAAACGGTGCGGCCAGAGTCGGTCAGCTTCACTTCGCGGTCTTTGTCGTTCTGCGGCTTGTTGTGGTTGTAGTAGTAGTCGTAGAGCGACACGCCGTTGTAATTGCGTTGAATCAGACGTCCACTAGGCGTGTAGTAGTGATACGTCGTCAGAGCCAGCCCGGTGTTGTCCGACAGCGTGTAAACGGTTTGCACCAGACCTTTGCCGAAAGTGGTTTCGCCAGCGATCAGGGCGCGGTCGTGATCCTGCAGCGCGCCGGATACGATCTCAGCCGCCGAAGCCGTGCCATGGTTCACCAGGACCACGATCGGGAATGTCTCGCCGTCGTTGCCGTGGGTGGCCCGGTAGACCTGCTCGGGGAATGCGCGTCCGCGCTGCGAGACGATGACCTGTCCCCGTTTCAGCAGGCGGTCGCAAACGGCGACAGCTTCCACGAGGACGCCACCGGGGTTTCCGCGCAGATCGAGCACGAGGCCCTTGAGGTTGTCTGCTCCGAACTTATTGATAGCGTCGTCGAACTCGCGTCCCGTCGTTTCCTGGAATTGCCGGATGTGGATGTATCCGACGCCCGGGCGAATAAAGTACGCCAGATCGATGCTGGCGTTTGGAATCTCATCGCGCGTGAGCTGGAACGTCAGCGGCGTGGAGGAGCCAACACGCGTGACGGTGACGCTCACGCTCGTCCCGCGCGGTCCCTTCAGGCGATTGGCGACTTCATCGGAGCCCAATCCCGCGGCCGACTGTCCATTGATGCCGGCGATGATGTCGCCCGGGTGGATGCCCGCCCGGAAGGCCGGCGATCCCTCGATGGGGTAAACCACGATCACTTTGCCATTCTGCGGCTGGATCAGCATGCCGACGCCGTAATACTTGCCGTGCTGATCTTCCTTCATGCGCGCGTACGCTTTGGGATCGTAGAAGCTCGAATGAGGATCCAGCGTGTGCAGCATTTCGGGGATAGCGCCGTCGTAGATCGCCTTGTCGGGCATCTCGCCGGTGAGCGGCTCCGCGTAATTCTTCGCCACAACGTCGTACACGGCGCCGAATGATTTCAGGCTGTCACGGAAGGTCGACTCATCGGCAGCTGACTGCGCTCCGACCTGCTGGCTGAGGATCATGCCCCCCAGGGCGCAGACGGAGAAAAATACAACGAGGGAGAAGAAGGTGCGACGGGTGCGGATGGACATGCTGTCAGAAATCCTGCGCTTGGGTTCGGCGTGGGGATGTGCGATGTCCAGGACCCGAAGCGACTTAAGGCCTAGTATAGCAGCGATTCGGGGCCGGTCTGGGGCGTTTTCGGCCCGGTCGGCCCGCCCCAGCCCACTACTGGTTCGGGGAATTGGCGTCCGAGACAGCCTTCGTCTGTCCAGGCAAAATCCGCACCTGGGATCCAAACCGCCGGTAGTCCCTGAACTCGAATTCGTTGAGGACTGCCTGCCGTTTGCCCTCCCGCAGGCTCACCGCGCCCCGGTCGGGCATCAGGTAATCGTGGTTGTTGATGGAGACCCAGCTGTAATCCACCAGGATGCTGCTGGCCCGGACGTGGAGGAAAGCCGGGATACTATCCGCATTGATGCTGATGCGGCGGACGCTCAGAGTGGCGGGGTCCAGATAGACCTCGCCGTGGAAGCCGACTGTGTGCTGCGTATTGTTGAGCCCCGCGACGTCAAAGCTGGAGTGTTTCTGGTCGACGGTGTATTCGAAGACCTGAACCGGCTGTCCGTCGAGGACCTCCGACTCTTTCCAGGTGAACTTCGCATGGGCACCGGGGTCGAAGACGGCTCGGAACATCCCTCCAAATTCTCCGTTGGAGTGGGCGAAGTCCACGTCGGCCGGGAGGGCAGAGATTGCACCGCCGATGCCCACCTGCTTCTGCTTCCCATCCAAATCAATTGTGGTTCGCGACTCCTGGTGATCCAAATAGCGCATCAGCTGAACCATCGAGTGCTTGTGCTGCCAGTCGCCTTCTCCTCGCGGATCGACCGAGTGGTCGGTGATTTCCAGGCACATGAAATTCGGCAGGGAATCCGACCACGCGAGGGCGCGCTGACGGACGCCTTCAATCATGTCGTGAATGGCGGCCTCGGTCGGCGGCTGAACTGCGTTTGCCGGGCTGCTGATCGCGAAGCGGCTGTCCGCAGCCACAGCCGATGCGGTGAGTCGCTGCTCTTCGTCCAGTTCCGCAGCATCCGATGCCGTGCCCGTCGTCGCGGAGAACGCTGCATCGGCAGAGGCCATGCTCTGCGCGATCGTACCGCTCACCGAAAAGGCAGTACTGGAAGTTGCTGTCTGCGCACCCTGCGTCAAGGTCGCCACAATTTTGTAGTTTCCGGGCGGAAACACATGGCCACCAATGGTGCCAAGGTAGGGAAGCGCCCCCATCGCGTCGGTCGCGTGCAACTCCAGCGGCATTTTCCCAACGGGCTCGCCATTGCGAAAGATCTGCATCTCCAGCTGAGGCCGGCCAGCGCTGGATGGCAGGGCATGCACGAGGAAGAAGACCGAAATGTTCCGCGTGTTCTCGGGGAGCAGCTCCGACAGATCGGGAACGACTCGGCCGTTGACATAGCGCATGGGTTCGAACGACGCCGTGTCGGCGTGTAACGGCTCGATGGAACGGACCAGGGCGATATCGCTCAGAGCCGGTCCATGCGGCGAAGGCTCGATGGTGAAGACCGTGCGCTGTGCTCCTGCTTTGTCGGCGAGACGGTCGAAAACAATTGTCTCCAGGGTGTAGGTGCCCGGCTCTGCCGAGAAGTGCCGCTGCATCGTGATCATCGGAGGGACCGCGCTTCGCAGGACACTGGCCGCTTCATGGCGGGGAATATCTTCGGCGAAGCGCTCCACCACAGATCCTTTCTGGTCCCGTACCTGCGCAATGATTGTCACGTGGACTGACGAAAGGTGGGTGGTCGCATCCTCTCGTATTTGCAGTGCGGAGACGGGTACCTGCACGGCGAGCGCTCCGGAGTTTCCATCCGGCAACTCTCCCAGATGAAGCACCGCCGCGTGAAAAGTGATGTCCTCCGGCAGAGTGGGCTTCTCCAGAATCGAGAGCAGCGGCACCTCAAAGGGCCGCAACCCGGTGCCATTATCGGGCGGCACTGCGAAATATCCCGAACGCGAGCGGATGACCAGACCCTTGCGATGCGATTGGATCGTGATCGGGTGGTAGGCGCCGTCGTACTCTCTGATGTTGGGCACATAGGAGACTTCGTAGTAGCTCGTCAGATCCTGGCGAAGTTCCTGCAACTCATGCTTCGTGCTGCCCCCCGCGCGCATGTAGATGCCGCCGGTCGCGGATGCGAGCTTGATCAGCGGACTCTTAAGAGTCTCCATGCTGTCGAACTCAAGCCCGGTCATGTTCTGAGCCGCGCTGAGCAACGTACCGGCGGGTGGTCCGGACTGACCCCGGCCGTAGCCATGCGAAGCCAGCGAATCGGCTCCGGCAAACGCGCCTCCGGGATTCGCGGAAGCGATGGCCACTGCACCCATGATGCGGTCTCCAACTTGTTGATTCATGGAGTTTGTATCGATGGCGCAAACGGTCACGCCCGCGCGGTTCGCCTGTCCGACGACGGACACGATCGCATCCTGGCTGGCAGAATTGGCGTTCAGGCCTTCGCCGAAATAGATCACCAGCTTGCGACCGGTGATCTGCCGTTGGGTCCGCGTGATTGCCTGCAGAGCCGAAAGAGAAGGATAAGAGTGCTGGTCCTCCAGAATGCGCTGCGACTCCTCCATTGCGGTCAGCAACAGGCGCGCGCGGCTGCGGTTCTCGAATCCGGAGGTGAGCGAATCGTCCTGCATTCCGGCAAGCAATTGGTTTTCGGCGGGAGTGAGGTCCGACGGGCGCGTGGCGATCTGTCTGCTGGTCGCCGCCTCGATCGCCTGCAGCACCTGCTGGCGGTCGGATGTCCATGCATGCAGCAGGCGCAAGCGGCCGTTCATTTGCATCACCGAAAACGCGTACCCCTGAGGCGGGAATACGTTCAGCAATTTGGCTGCCAGCTGGCGAGCCGCCTTCGCCGGCCCTGGCTCGAGGCGGTCGAAAAGGATGGTCACCAGATGATCGGACTTAGCGGCGCCGGTCACCAAATGGAAATCCGTGAGCTTCACCGGCACGCCGTTATCCATGACCACGAGGTCCGAAGCCTGGAGATTCGTGACCGGCTTGCCTCCCTTGGTGCGCACGACGAGATCCAGACCGACCTCATCTACGCTCGTTGTGATGGACGGGGCTGGACTCGCAGCCTGCGGCGCTGCAGGGGCCTCGGTCGACTGGGAAGTTTGTGCGGTAACACTGAAGGTGCAAAAAACGATGAAGGCAGGAAGGGCAGTCCTCAGGGCAGAGGGAGCGAGACAGGCCCGGAAACGTGACATTAGGAAGTTCCTTAAGCCGCGTGCTACGGCTGAATTGGACGACCGAAAATGATTGCGGGTCGGCGTACACACGATAACTCCCGGATCACGTCACTCACAATGAAATTCCTCAAACCATTTGGTTTAGCAAAGTATTTGGTAATCGCTTTGATATCGATTTGGTAAACGGGGTCGGCAAGCTCGCGGGGGCCGGGTACGCGACTTCGCTCATCCGCATCTCAGTCCACGAAGTCCCGGGTGAAATTCGGAACGCAAGGGAGCAGACCACTTGAGAGCAGCGACTGTGATCGGAATCCTGCTGATTATCCTTGGAGTGGCTGGTTTTATCTTCGGCGGTTTCAGCTACAGTAAGCAGGACCAGGACGCGCACATCGGTCCGGTTCGCGTCACGCATCGTGAAACCCACACAGTGCCGATCTCACCGATCCTTAGCTCCATTGCTCTGGTGGGTGGCATCGTGCTGGTCGTGGCTGGGGCAAGAACCGCACGCAAGTAGGGCACAACAGGGGAGCCGCTCGTTTAGATTTCCCAGCGCAGCAGCGCTGCGCCAACGGTGAATCCGGCGCCCACGCTCGCCATCAGGATGTAGTCGTTCTTTTTGAGCCGCCCATCCTGGATCGCCGTCTCCGTTGCCAGGGGAATCGTGGCGGCGGTTGTATTCCCGAAACGATCGATGTTGATGATCACCTGCTCGTCGCGCAGGCCGAGCCGCTCGGCGCTCGACGTGATAATGCGGCGGTTCGCCTGGTGCGGGATGAAGCAGGTCAGATCGGCGCCGGTGATCCCGTTCCGGTTCAGCACGGTTTCCGATGCTTCGACCATTTTCCGCACTGCGAATTTGTAGACAGCCTGCCCGTCCTGATGGACGTAGTGCATCTTCCTGTCGATCGTCTCGTGCGAAGAGGGGTTCAGACTGCCGCCGCCCGGCATGTACAGCGAGCATCCGCCGGATCCGTCGATCTCATGATGAAAATCGATCATGCCGATCTCGCCTTCCGCCGCCGGCTCCACCAGCACCGCACCCGCTCCATCGCCGAACAGGACGCAGGTGGCGCGGTCGGTGTAGTCGATGATCGAGGACATCGTATCGGCTCCGATGACCAGCACCTTCTTGTGAGCGCCGCTCTCGACCAGCTTGCAGCCGACCTGGAGAGCGTAGACGAACCCCGAGCACGCTCCGGACAAGTCGAAGCCCCACGCGCCTTTCGCTCCCAGGCGGTCCTGCACCAGGCACGCCGTAGCGGGGAAGAGCATATCCGGTGTCACCGTCGCGACGATGATCACCTCGACCTCTGAACCCTCGATTCCCCGGGCCGCCAGACAGCGCTTCGCCGCTTCGACAGCCATGTGACTGGTGGCCTGACCCGGTTCGACGATGTGGCGCTCGCGAATGCCAACGCGGGAGGTGATCCACTCGTCTGTGGTTTCCACCATCTTTTCGAGATCGGC
>DATEPN010000375.1:0-5970 GCA_035273225.1 Acidobacteriaceae bacterium
TTCAGCTTCAGGTTCAGAGCCAGCGCGCCGTGCACCAGCGCCTCTTTCAGCGACTTGTAGCTGTCCTCGTACTCCACATACTTCCCGCATATCCCGATCGACACCTCGTCCTGCGGGTTGTAGCAGCGCCCGACCAGATCCGACCATTTGCTCAGATCCGGCTCCGGCGTCGCGAGGTGCAGATACTTCAGCGCCAGCCGATCCACACCCTCCTGCGAGAAGGCCAGCGGCACCTCATAAATCGACTCAACATCCCGCGCCGTGATCACCGCCTGATCTTCCAGATTGCAGAAGAGGGCAATCTTGCTCTTCACCTCCCGCGAGAGGAAGCGGTCTGTCCGGCACAGCAAAATGTCCGGCTGAATCCCGATGGACAACAGTTCCTTTACGGAATGCTGCGTCGGTTTGGTTTTGAGCTCCTGCGCCGCGCCGATCCACGGCACCAGCGTCACGTGGACGAACACCGTATTCTCGCGCCCGAGTTCCTGGCGCATCTGGCGGATCGCCTCGAGGAAGGGAAGCGATTCAATGTCGCCCACCGTGCCGCCGATCTCGACGATCGTTACATCGCCCTCGGCCGCCACCTTCCGCATGGCGTTCTTGATCTCGTTCGTGACGTGGGGGATCACCTGGACGGTCTTGCCAAGGTAGTCGCCGCGCCGCTCCTTGGTGATGATCTGCTCGTAAATGCGCCCGGTGGTCAGGTTGTTGTCGCGCGTCAGTTTGGCGTGCGTGAAGCGCTCGTAATGCCCCAGATCGAGGTCCGTCTCCGCGCCGTCATCGGTCACGAAGACCTCGCCGTGCTGAAACGGCGACATCGTCCCCGGATCGACGTTCAGATACGGGTCGAACTTCATCAGGTTGATCTTGAGGCCGCGGCTTTCAAGCAAAGAGCCGATCGAAGCCGCGGCCAGTCCCTTGCCGAGGCTGGATACAACTCCGCCGGTCACAAAAATGTACTTCGCGGACATTTCTGCGTCACCTTGTTTTGGATTGTGTGCTGGACGAACCAGGCGGGCACGATCAAGTATCGCAGGTTGGGCACTTGAAAGAAAGCAAAAATGTCTCGGCCCTCCGTCAGGGAAACGTACATTCCGACCAGCCAGAAGACGTCCGTGTGGCCTATGATTTTTATCCAACGCGGGAGGATGCATGAACCGCTGGCTGCAGGATCTTCGCTACGCTCTGCGCACCCTGCGCAGGAACCCGTCAGTCTCCATAGTGATTTTGGCCTCCCTGGGGATCGGCATCGGCGCCAACTCCGCCATTTTCAGCGTCGTCGACGCCCTCCTGCTGCGTCCGCTGTCCTATCCTCATGCCAATCGGCTGGTCGCCGTGTGGCTCCATTCGCCGGGCATCGGCATTCTCCGTGACTGGCCGTCTCCGGGCGAGTACGTCGACATCCAGCACGAAAACCATTCCTTCGAAGCGATGGCGCTCGCGCAGAGCCGGACATTCATTCTCACGGGCCGCCAACAGCCGGAGCGGGTCGACGTCCTCAGCGCGCAGTCCAGCCTGCTGTCGATGCTGGGGGCAAAGCCTCTGCTGGGGCGCACGCTGCTGCCCCAGGAGGATAAGCCCGGCCAGCCCGCGGTAGCCATTCTGAGCAACGGCGCCTGGCAGCGCCTGTTCAACTCCGATCCGAGCATCCTCGGCAGGAGCATCACCCTCAATGGAAAGTCCTTCACCGTGGCAGGCGTGCTGCGGCATGGATTTTCGGTCAGCTCCGAAGTGCTGCCCTCCGAAGGCCCCATGGACAAGATCGACATCTTCTTGCCCCTGCCTCTCGGACCGGATGCGGAGCAGCGCCGGGGCGACGAGAACTACAACATCCTGGCGCGCCTCCGCCCCGGCATTTCTGTGCAACAGGCGCAGGCCGATATCGACGTCATTGCCGCCCGCATCCGCCAGAAAGATAAGCGCGACGCCAGCTTCGGCATGGATGTCATCGGCCTCCAGCAGCAGGTGGTCGGCGACGTACGCCGCCCCCTCCTGCTGCTGCTTGGCTCGGTCGCGCTGGTTTTGCTCATCGCCTGCGCCAACGTGGCTAACCTTCTGCTTGCCCGCGCCGCCGGCCGCGCCAAGGAAGTTGCGATCCGCACGGCTCTGGGAGCGGACTGGAAACGCCTGACGCGGCAACTATTAACTGAGAGCATCCTCCTGGCATTGCTGGGCGGAGCCGCCGGCCTGCTCGTCGCGCGCCTCAGCCTTTGGATCGTGCGCACCATGAATCCCGGCAATATTCCCCGCCTCGATGAGATCGGCATCAACGGGGCAGTCCTGGCGTTTACCTTCGGCATTTCGCTTGCCACCGGCGTGCTCTTTGGCCTCGCTCCGGCATTGCGGGTGGTGAAGCTCGATCCGAATGCATCGCTCAAGGCAGGCGGCCGCACCGGCCACTCCGAGGGCGGCCTCTACATGCGCCGCCATCGTCTGCGCGCGCTGCTCGTCGTTTCCGAAATCGCTCTCTCGCTCATTCTGCTCGTCGGCGCCGGCCTGCTCCTGCGCAGCTTCGTCCGCCTGCAGCGCGTCCCGCCAGGATTCACCACCGATCACGTCCTCACCATGCAGGTGGTGGTCAGCGACAGCAAGTATCACGACAAGAAGATTCTCAACGGCTTCTACCGGGACGTCGAAGCCCGTATCGCCCATTTGCCCGGAGTCGTCGCCGAAGGCGTGGTCTCCGTGCTGCCGCTGACCGGTTCGGTCGGGTGGGGAGGCATCCAGGTCGAGGGATACACCCCGCCGCCGGGGCAGGAACTCCAGGTCGATCTGCGCACCGCCAGCACCGATTATTTCCGCGCCATGCAGATTCCGCTGGTCGCCGGCCGCTTCTTCACCGCGCAGGACGGCCCCGACGCGCCCCAGGTCGTCCTCATCGACGCAAAATTCGCGCAGCGGTTCTGGCCCCGCGGCGATGCTGTCGGAAAGCACCTGTGGTTCGATCCGAAAAAGCCCATCACCATCGTCGGCGTGGTGGGCGTGGTCAAACAATATGGCCTCGAAACCGACGGCAAGATCGCCACCTATTTCCCCACGCTGCAGAACCCCGGCGGAGGAACCTTCCTGGTCGCCCGCACCACCTCCGAGGAGACCGGACTCTCCAGCGCCATGATTCGGGAGATCCACGCAGTCGATCCCAGTGCCGTGGTTTACGGCGTGCGAACCATGCAGGACCGCCTCTTTGACTCCCTCGCCCGCCAGCGCTTCTCCACCACCATGCTGGGAGCCTTCGCCGCCTTCGCGCTGCTGCTGGCCGCCGTCGGCCTCTACGGAGTGATGTCCTACCTCGTCACACAGAGCACACGCGATATCGGCATTCTGGTCGCCTTAGGCGCCGGGCGGGACAGGATCCTCAGTCTGGTCGTCCGGCAGGGAATGCAGCTGACGCTCATCGGCATCTTTGCCGGCCTGGCCGGCGCAGCCGCCCTCACGCGCGTAATCGCCAGCCTCTTGTTCGGCGTGAGCGCCACCGACGTAGCGACATTTCTCTCCGTCCCCGCATTGTTGGCCGCCGTTGCATTTGCCGCGACCGCCCTGCCCGCATGGCGCGCGAGCAACGTCGATCCGATCGTCGCTCTTCGCGAGGACTAACAATCCAGCCGGGTGCTGATCGCCGGGTGCCCGGGTGCCCCGCTGTTGGAGACATGGGCCAGCGCGCGCGCCCGCTTCAGCGCACCCGGCGTTTACTCCTGCCCCACCGCATTCTGCCCGCACAATTCGAATTGAGCCGTCCCCGCCTGTGCTTCATCCTTCGACAGACAGAACCGGTCCAGATCCATCGGCGCCAGAACCGGCCCGTGAAAATACTTCTTCATCGCAGCCACGCGAGCCTGCTGGTCCGCTTTGTTTTCCGGGTCATAGTGATAGAAGAGAACCGATCCCACCTGTGCCTTCGAGGCAAGTTCGCCCAGGCTGTCCACGGTCAGATGTTCCTTCTCCATATGCGCGGCAAACTCCTCTTTGCGCACAGGCGTCCAGTGGTTCTGGACAGCCATCTGGTCGATGAATCCGCGCAGCTCGTCCAAACCCTCTTCCACTTCCGCTACGAGAACATCGGCGCCCCTGGCAAGGTTCACGACCGCGTCGCTCGGTCCGGTGTCTCCGGTGAAGACCACCACGCCATGGGGTGTCTGGATGCGGTATGAATACGACTTGAAATGCGCGCGCAACTGCGCCGGCATCAGCGCGTAGTGCGAATTCTCGGCAGCCGTGATCTGAATTTTGTCGTCGCGGTAAACCACTCCCTCCCGATCCACTTCGTGGGCAACAAAGGGACTGGTCAGCCCATAGTTCGGCCTTTCCGGCTGGAACCCAGGCTTTTCCGCGGCAAACACGGCAAAGGGAATGCTGATGGTGTGAAACGCGGCTTCCACCAGTTCGCTCGTTTCCGGCGGCCCGTAGATTTGGATCTTCCGCGTGTCGGAGGCGAGATCAAGGTGGAAGTAATCGTTGGCCATTACGTCCACCAGCCCGAGATCGTGGTCCGGGTGCAGATGGGTAAAGAAGATCGTTCCAATCGTTTCCGATGGAATCCCCGCCTCGACCAGCCGCCGGATGGTTCCAATGCCGCAGTCGATCAAATACGGCCGGCCATCGACGATGAGCAGCGTCGCCGGCTCGGAGCGATCCCTGCGCAACGGCGGACCGCCCGCCGTGCCGAGCATCAGCAGTTCCGTGTCCTTGGCGCGAAGCGCCGCAGTCTGCCGTTGCGACGCAGCAGGAACGCTGCAGAAAGTCAGCCCCAGCGCGAGAGCTGCAACGGTCGTTCCTCCAAAGCGCCATCGATGCATGCGAGCACACCTCCGCAGAAGATTCGCCGGAGTATAGCGCAGGATGCGCCTCCGCCTCACCCAGCATCGCGCAGCCGATATTCCTGCCTGTTATCCAGAGAGTAAACACCGCCGCGTCGGCGTCTCGGTAAATGTAGAGAGCAAGGAGTCATACCCATGCCCATCATCAACGTGAAACTGGTTGAAGGCGCGCTCCGCACGGATCAGAAGCAGCAGTTGCTGGCCAAACTCACCGATGCCGTTGAGAGCGTCTACCCGGGCCTGCGCGACGTCACCTTTGTCACCATCGAAGAGGTCAGGGACTGGGGCATCGGCGGCCAACCGATCACGGCGCAAAAAGTGGCCGCCCACGCCGAGCACAACCTGCAAAAAGCCTGAGCGCAAAACGTCCCAGGCCTCTGCTGCGGCAGCGCAACCCGCCACCTGCGGACCTCTGCCCATCCCACACTTCAGAGCCCATGCCGCAGCGGCCACGCTAGCGGCGGATGGCGGCCTTCTTCCCGGCCCGCCGGGTCGCTTTCTTTGCGGGCTTCGCTGGCAACTTCTTCGCATTCTTCTTAGCCGGAGCTCTCTTAGCCGAAGCCCTCTTCCCTGCAGCCTTCTTAGCCGGAGATTTCTTACCCGCCGCCCTCTTCGCCGGAGATTTCCTGGCCACAGCTTGTTCCGCAGCCTTTTGCGCGGGTGCCGTTGCCGGAGCTTTCCTGACCGCCTTCGCTTCCTCCCTGGCGGGCGATTGCTTCAGAGCACCTGCCACCGTTGTTCGAACCGCACCGGCCAGGTCTTCGGCCATCGCAAGGCCATACCCAACCTTCTCCGCAGCTTTTTCCACGAATGTCTTGTTTGCCATTTGCAGACCTCCCGGTCGTCGTGCTCCTGCGCAGTCACGAATTGTACGTGAGACCCATGAGCACCTTCCGCATCCAGGAGTTCGCCAGTCTGGGCGGCGTGACGGTACGCGCATTGAACCACTACGACCGGCTCAGCAGCGACCCGCGCGTGAAGAAGGCTTTCTTCATCGTCGAGCAGAACGGAGCACAACTGGCGGAACTGGCCACGCTCTTCGGTT
The DNA here is from genome assembly GCA_035273225.1 of Acidobacteriaceae bacterium. Taxonomy (GTDB): domain Bacteria; phylum Acidobacteriota; class Terriglobia; order Terriglobales; family Acidobacteriaceae; genus Palsa-343. Next base: position 5,860 of record DATEPN010000375.1, read on the forward strand.
CCGGAGATCTGAAATGTTTTTGTCAAAGCCGAGCTGCCGCTCGAAGACACCGACCGTGCCTAAACGGCGCCATCACCGGGCCTCCCGGCAAGATCGTGATCCTCACGCAAT
>DATEPN010000376.1:0-18377 GCA_035273225.1 Acidobacteriaceae bacterium
CAATCGTCCGCGCGATCAACTCGCCGTCAAAGCTTTGGCTGATCAGCAGGCAGCAGTGATAGTCCCGGAAATACCATGCTGCCGGAAGAATGCAGCGGTGCCAGAAACAGTAGATGCCCTGGGAACCCGGGGGAGGCGGGACAATGCCTTCCTCCGCGATGACTTCGAACCGCAGCGTCGCCCCGATCGCCGCCAGCACCAGCGTCGTCAGACGCGGAACCACCGCAAGCGCGAGACGCTGGCCCAAACTAAAACGCGGAGTCACGCTTCCGATTGTAGCCACCGGGATTCAGAGGGAAGCAGCTACATCCCGTTCGGCGTCGGCGTCACCGGCACAGGCGCGTTCTTCGGAGTCGCAATGTAGCCCTGCACCTGATTCTTCACGATGTTGTTCACGACCAGCTCATACAGCTGATGATCCTTGCCCGTGTAGAACTGGATCGGCTCGTCGAGGTTACGATCCTTCTTCTGAATCGCCTTGTCATCGGAGTAGACCACCAGCGTGAACTTGCTGTGTTTCGCGTCGGCCTTCTTCAGTTCCAGCCCGACCGTACCCACCGCCTGCCGCCGTCCCTTGTCCAGGCTGAATTCGTAGATGTTGCGATCGCCCTTGTGCTTCAGCACTTCCAGTTCGCGCGCGTTCGTCGCAATGAGGCCGCTCTGCAGTCCCAGGTCGCCCTTCATCGACTGCATCGCCGCTTCGGCGTTCGCCAGCTCCGATTTCGTGGCGTTCAGGTCTGTCTTCACCCCGCCCACGTCCGTCTTTACGCCGCTCACGTCCGACGAAACAGAACTGAGCTGCTGTTGTGTCGCCTGTTGCTGGCTTTCCAGGCGTTTCGCCTGCTCCTGCTGCCGACGCATCAGCTCCAGCGCCCGCTGCTCCAGTTGCTTCTGTGTCAGCCCCAGCGAGTGCCCCAGCGTCTCCGAGGTCACGCGCAGCCGCGCGTTCGTCTCCTCCAGCGCTCCTGCAAGCTTCTCATTCTGTTTCTGCGCCGACGCCACCTGCGCTTCGGCCTGCGTCAGGCGGCTGGCCAGCGAGTAGCTCCAGATCAGTCCGGCGAGCGCGCACAACACCGCAATGCCTAACAATCCGACTAACAAACGCGAATAATCCCGGGATTCACGCACTTCAGGCATAACAGGGGTCTGGCTCATGGCAGTTTCATCTCCTTGCTGTGCAACTGCTCAACGCGTCAAAGCCTATCCCGTTTGACCCCCTCCTGCAAATGACTTTCGTGCGACGCTCCTCTGCGTCTTTGCGGCGCAAACGATAATCTGAAAGTATGCCGCGCTATCAATATCGTGAGGTGGAGCCCACCCGCGAAGCCAAAGAAGTCTTCACGCGCTGGATCGACTACCTCGACGACGAGTTCTCGCGCCACACGAACGTCGCATTGCGCGGCGAGATCGTCCGCAACAACCTGCACCAGTTGCTGCTGGGCAGACCGGTCGGCGGCCGCCTGAACTTCGCCCTCACCACCGAACTCCCCTTCAACGTGCTCGAGATGTCCCTCGATCCGGCCAACGTGACCCTCGAGCCCGAATACTACGGCGATATCGACGCCGACCGCTACGCGCCCATCAAGCCCCTCGTCTGGTTCTGGCGCATGTTCGACCGTTCCCCCATCGCGCTCAATCACTGGCTCGGCTTCCGCCTCCGTTCCATGCTCGGCCGCCACATCTTCAAAAGCATCGGCCGCAACGTAAAGATCTACCACGGCGTCGAGTTCACCTTCGGCTATAACCTCACGCTCGAAGATGACGTGATCATCCACAACCACGTCCTGCTCGACGATCGAGGCGAGCTGATCATCCGCAAAGGCACATCCATCTCAGAGCACGCCGCCGTCTTCTCGCACGCGCACGATCCCGTGGAAGCCTGCATCATCGAGCAGCGCCGCACCGAAATCGGCCCGGCGGCTCGCGTCACCTATCGCTCGCTCGTCATGCCTGGCGTCCACGTCGGCCAGGATGCCATGCTTGGCGCGCAGGCCGTGGCCACACGCGACCTCGAGCCGCACTCCATAGCCGGAGGCGTACCCGCGCGCACGATCAAGACCAAGCGTGAAGCAGCGCGCCTCAAAGACGAAGCGCCGCCCAATGGAAGACGCCCCGAAGTCTGCACCGAACTGCCGCCGAACGAGTAACTACCTCGCTGCATGCCCGGAGCTTTTTCGGGCTCAGCGGATTGCCTTGCCTGATACCATCGAATCGTTTCCATGGACAGTCTTCATCTCATCCAGGCAGTATTCGAATTCGTTGTGCTCGTCTTCTCGCTCAGCCTGCACGAGGCGGCGCACGCGTGGATGGCCTCCCGACTCGGCGATCCCACCGCCCGCATGATGGGCCGCGTCACCCTCAACCCCATCAAGCACATCGACCTCGTCGGCACCGTCATCATCCCGCTCTTCATGTTGCTCATGCCGGGTTACGGCCAGTTCCTCATCGGCTGGGCCAAGCCCACGCCCGTCACGCCCCGCAATTTTAAGAACGTCACCCGCGACGACATCCTCACCACCGTCGCCGGACCGTGCAGCAACCTCCTGGCCGCCCTGGCCGCCACCCTTGCCCTGCTCATCCTCTCCAAGACAAGCCCCGTCGGCTCGGCGATCGTGCATCAGATGGCCGGCTTCGGCAGCGTCGATCGCGCCCTCATGTCCTCCACGCTCTTCCCGCTGGCGCTGCTCTTCTACATGGGCGTCCTGCTCAACCTGATTCTCTTCGCCTTCAATCTGCTGCCCCTGCCTCCCCTCGACGGCTCCCATGTCATCCGCCACATGCTCCCGTACAAGGTGCTCCGCGTATACGATTCTCTCGGATTCTTCAGCCTCATCCTGATCCTCTTTGTCGGAGCCCGTATCATCGGCATCATTGTGAGTCCCGCACTGCGCACCATCAATGGCATTCTCGTTTCCTTCTAGCGGACCCAAAGCGAGGAACGTATGCGCCGCAACTGGATTGTCTCTGTCTGTGTCGCCGCTGTCCTCACCCTCTGCGCAGCCGCGCAGAACGCGGACAAACCGCGCCACCCTTTCACCGCGAAAGACTGGGCGATGCTGCACAGCGCCGGAGCCGCAGCCGTCGCTCCGAACGGTACGATCCTTTACATCGTCACCTACGGCGCCGAGAAGGGCCCCACGCACCGTGAGTGGTGGACCATTCAGCCCGATGGCTCCCATGCGACAAAACTCGATCTGCCCGAAGGCTTCAAACCGATGGGCTACACCCGCGACAGCAACAGCCTCTACGGCACATGGGAACTCAATCATCTCGCGCAATTCGCCATCTTCCCGCTGAAGGACGGTACAGCCGCTCCCGTGCCGACGACGGTGGTCCTGCTGCCGCGCGGCATCGACTCCGCTCTGCCCAGCCCCGAGGGAGATCGCTTCGCCATCGTTGCCGATCCGCGCCCGCCCGATCCGCTCTCCAGCGTGCGGCACGTGCACGAGCCCGGCGAGTCGAGCATCTACGTCGTCCACGCGGACGGCACCGGCGGCTCCTGGTGGTGTCCCAGCCTGAAGTACGTCTCCGCCAGCGTTCTCGGCGGCGGTGAAGGCGCGCTTGCCTGGAGCGCCGATGGCCACTCCATCGCGGCGCTCTCCGATCTGCCGCGCATCGGCCACCACAACATCGCCACCGACATCGACGTCTGCTCCGAATCCGCCGTGCGCCACGTCGCCACCATTCCCAACACCGCTTCCGGCATTGCCTGGGCCGACGGTGGCAGCAAGCTCGCCTTCCTCTCCACCAGCACGCCCGTCCTCACGCCGGAGCACGTCTACACCGTTCCCGCCGCCGGAGGCGCACCGGCCGACGCCACGCCGCAGCTCAACGGCACGGCAGTCTCCATTGCCGCAGATGTTCGCGGCAACGTCTGGGTCGCGGTGAACCGCGGCGTTCGCAGCGAAGTCGACAAATTCGAGAACGGCGCCCTCAAAACGGCGTACCAGTGGCCCGACGGCGTCGTTGCGGGGCTGCCCATCGCTTCCATCTATGCCGGAACTTCAGATCAAAGTGCGCTCACCATCGCCGACCCGAGCCACGCCCGCAACGTGGCGGTTCCCGACGGCGACCGCCTGCGCAAGATCACCCACGCAGGCGACGCAGAACTCGCCTCAGTTGCCCTCGGCACCGTGCGCACTGTCCAGTGGAAGAGCAAAGAAGGCGTCCCGCTCGAAGGCATTGCCACCTTTCCTCCCGGCTATACGGAAGGGAAGAAGTATCCCTTCCTCGTGCTCCCCCACGGAGGCCCCGAGGGGAACGACGAGCTCAGCCTCGACCCGCTCTCTCACCTGATTGCCGGCCTCGGCTATGTCGTGCTCCAGCCGGAATACCGAGGCTCCACCGGCTACGGCTCTGCCTTCACCGCCGCCATCTACCAGCATTTCGGCGACCGCGCCTATCAGGACGTGGACAGCGCCACCGACTACGCCATCGCGCAGGGCTGGGCCGATCCCAATCGCCTCGCCATCTTCGGCTGGAGCGCTGGCGGATTCATGACCTCCTGGACCGTCACCCAGACCCACCGCTACAAAGCCGCCATCGAGGGCGCCGGCATCACCGACTGGTCTCCCTTCCTCTGGACCAGCGATATCCAGCAGATCGACTACGACGCGCGCTGGACCGACGAGGACCCCGACGCCTTCCGCAAATTTTCCGCCGTCGAGTTCGCGAAGAATGTCACCACGCCGCTGCTCATCCTGCACGGCGAAGCCGACCCGCGCGTCCCAACCTTCCAGGGCATCGAATATTTCCAGATCCTTGCCGCGCGCGGCAAAACCGTGCGCCTCGTCACCTATCCCGGTTCACCGCATTTCCCCACCCTCTGGGAGCAGCGTCTTGACGTCTTCCGCGAGATCGACGACTGGCTCGCGAAGTACAACCATTAGCCGCTCAACTGCAACGCAGCAAATTCTCCGAGCGAAGCGTTAAATAAATACAGAACGAATTCTCTATCCGGCCCGGCGCGCGAACCGATTCGCCGCTGCATATTTTGCTGTGGAGGTTGTAATGACTCAGTCCCACGGGTGGGCTGCACAGAGTGCCACCACGCCGCTTGCACCATTCAAATTTTCCCGCCGCGATCTGAAAGACCATGACGTTCATGTCGACATCCACTTCTGCGGAGTCTGCCATTCCGACATTCATTCCGTTCGCAACGAGTGGCAGAACGCCGTTTACCCCATGGTTCCCGGACACGAGATCATCGGCCGCGTCGCTGCGGTCGGCTCTGCCGTTGCACGCTTCAAACCCGGCGATCTGGTCGGCGTCGGCGTCATTATCGACTCCTGCCGGCAATGCGCCAGTTGCAAGGCCGGCGAAGAGCAATACTGCGAAGTGGGCGCGACCCTCACCTATGGCGTCCAGGACCGCTATGGCGACCTGACCCAGGGCGGCTATTCGAACAACATCGTGGTCAACGACCACTTCGTCCACACCATCTCGCCCAAACTCAGCGCAGCCGGAGTCGCCCCGCTCCTCTGCGCCGGCATCACCACATACTCTCCGCTGCGCCACTGGAATGTCGGCCCCAACAAGAAGGTTGGCGTGGTCGGTCTTGGCGGCCTCGGTCACATGGCTCTCAAATTCGCCCACTCCTTCGGCGCTCACGTCGTGCAGTTCACCACGTCGGAGTCGAAGGTTGCCGATGCCAAACGCCTCGGCGCTGATGAAGTCGTTATCTCCAAAGACCCAACCGCAATGAAGAAGCAGTTCGGCTCCTTCGACTTCATCCTCGACACCGTCTCCGCCCCGCACGACATCAATCCCTACCTGCAGGCGCTGAAGCGCGACGCGACGTACGCGCAGGTCGGCCTGCCCGACAAGCCGCCCGTCATCAACATGGGCAACCTGCTGTTCAAGCGCCGCAATCTCTCCGGCTCCATCATCGGAGGCATGGCCGAGACGCAGCAGATGCTCGACTACTGTGCTGAGAAAAACATCGTCGCCGATGTCGAAGTCATCCCCATCCAGCAGATCAACGATGCCTTTGAGCGCGTCGTCAAAGCGGATGTGAAATACCGCTTCGTCATCGACATGGCCTCGCTCAACCGCACCTAAAACAGAAATGCGGGAGAAGTATGCTTCTCCCGCAACCTGGCTCTGTTCGTTTTTCTGAGCCCTGTGCCTGAGCCCTGTGCTCTACACCCTTATTTCGGCTGCCCGAACCGGTGTCCCATGCGGTACACCAGGCCCACCGAGATGGCGAACTGCTCTTTGAATCCAGCGGTACCGAAATTCGTCAGCGTCGCGTCGGGCGCGATCCGGAACACCAGCCGCGGCGAGCGATTCAGATCAATCGATCCGCCAAACGCTCCGCCGAACGCCATCTGATTCGAAAACAAGCCCAGCGACTTCGGATTCACGCCGCCCAGCGCGCGCTGGAAGTCTCCGTACGCTCCGCCCACGAACGCGTGCAGCATCATGGCCGCGTGCTGGTTGCTCAGCGCCCGTACCTCCGGTCCGGCCAGAAACATGTGCTCGCTGACGAACGGTCCCGTGATCGGCCCACCATTCGACCCCTGACCGGTGCAGTCGCCGCAGTTCGGCACCACGCCCGTCGTTCCGTAGTAGCCGCGCACGTTCACGCCCGCGCCCCAGCGAGGGCTGAACTCGCGAATCGCCCGTGCGTCGAAACCACCCAGGTTCGCCCCCTGCAGCAGATTTGGTCCGGCGTCAAAGTGCGAATAAGCCAAGCCCCCGTAAATCTCCCAGTGGTAGTCGTATTTCACGCCCGCCAGCGGCGCCGCCGGCGGCAGTTGCGGACTCGGCGGCGGCGTAATCTGCGCCGTGTTTTGCGCCACTGCGCTCAGGCTCAAACCGGCGGCCATCGCCGCCCCTGCCAACCAGGAAAATACCTTACCCTTCAACAGACGAGACCTCCAACGGCTGCACCAAAGCCTCAGACTTGCATGCTGCTCGAGAATTTGTCGGCAAACTCTTAAGATACATGCCCGGAGCGCATCCTGTCCCGCCGATCGCACCTCGTCTGCTCCTGTACTCTGAGACCAGATGTTCGATCCGATTCAGGTTTCCGGCGGAGACTTCGACTCACTCGAAGCCATGATGCGCGCGCACGCGACCAAAGCCGTTCAGATCGCCGCGGACGATCACGGCATGACCCTCGACTACTCGCCTGAGTCCATCGGCCGCCTTGAGACAGTGCTGGCCGCGCGCACGCCCGTCCCGGAAGATGATCTCGAGAGCGCAACCCGCCTGTGGGGCGCCTACTTCGGCGAAGTCTTCCGCCGCCGTTATCCCGGCGACTGGATCATGGCCGTCTATCCCGGTCGTGAGGTCTCCATGCCCGCACTCGACATCGGCGGCTCACACGTTTATCCGCTGTTGAAAGTATTCCGCCGCCTCACCATGGGTCCCGCCGAGGATCTGTCTGGCTTTTACGCGAAAGTCACCACCGCGCTCGACGCGCGCAAGGGCAGGGAATCAGGCGAGGACTCCTGAGCACTCTCTCTGTGCTCTCCGCGTGCTCTGTGGTGAAAAAGAAGAGACGTGCGTGCGAGCGCTCAGGCTTTCGCTCGCTCGGCTTTGCACGCATCGCACTGGCACTGCCGCCGCAGATAATCCCAGGAATAGATCCCGGTGGCGTGACCGTCATTCCATTTGAAGCTGATCGCGTAATTGCCGACGGGCTGCGATGACTCCGGTCTCGCCGGCGCCTTGTACATCGGCAGCAGCCCCGGAGCCTGCGCCTTTGCCACGCCTGGCTCGCGTCCATCGGCCTCACGCTCTTCATGGCACGTCGCGCAGGGACACGCATTCCGCAGCCACGCAAACGTCCACTGGCTGCGATGCCCATCCTGCCACTCAATCTCCAGCCCCTGGCCGCTCGTCTGCTGGACGCGCACCTTCACCGGCGTCACCGCATCTCTCAGCAGGGTCGGCGCAGGTTCGCGTTGCGCCTCGTCGGCGCCGACCACACGGATTCCTTCGTGACTCATAATCTGAATCGCTGCGGCTGCACAGATCAGGCGCCGCGGCTAAACCACCGGTCTGACTACCGCCGCGCCTTTCGGCGACCGCCCGTTAGGCTGACTGCAAAAACGCGACCGACTGCAGGCTGGTCACCTCGAACCGCTTCCGGCACCGGATGTTCGAGCACGCCACCATGTCATCCTGACGCACCATATAGGACTGCGCCTTCGCGAACCGCGCGCGATCCCGCTCGTCGGCATGCCGCGGCAACGATGCCTTCCGCGTCCTCACCAGCCAGTGAAGCTTGTACTCGCCCGCCTGACCACAGTGCGGGCACGTCAGCGTATGCGTGCGTTGTTCCGCCTTCTCGTCGAAAAAATCGCGTTCATCCATGGCCCAATCGCTCCCCAGCAAGTATTTCATATCGAGCGCAACGCGTCGGTGTTACTTTGAACCGTCAGGAAAATGGGCCATAATGCCCGAAAAGACCTGCACATGCCGAAGAAACGCGCTAAAAAGAAGACCTTCTCCGCCGTGAAGGCAGTCAAGGCGAATGCCCGGGAGCGGGTAGGCCAGCCCAAACCGGAGCGCGTCATCCCCGACACCGCCCGCGAGGAGAAGCGCGGCCGGAAGCACCCCCAAACGCTGTCCAAACTGCTCAACGAGGAGGAATAGTTATGCCACGCGCAACCGGACTCGGAGGAGTGTTTCTGCGTGCCCGCGATCCTCAGGCTCTCTATGACTGGTATGAAAAGCACCTCGGCCTTCCCAAAGGCGAGGGCAGCTTCACCCTCCCGGCGGAAGACCAGCGTGCCGTCATCGCGGTCGCCTTCTTCCCCCAGACTTCGACCTATTTCCCCGCTGCGCAGCCGGCCATGCTGAACTTCCAGGTCGACGATCTCGATGCGCTTCTCGATGACCTGATCGCGGCCGGAGTAGCCGTCGACCCCAAACGCGAAACATGCGACTACGGCAAGTTCGGCTGGCTCACCGATCCTGAAGGCAACCGCGTCGAACTCTGGCAGCCGCCCGATCCGCCCTCGTCCGGCATCTCACCCTCGTGAGGTGGTGATGGGTAAAAAGCAGGGGTGGGAAAAATACCTCGTCCGTCCAGACGCTGCCATCCACCTCGACCGGATCCCCACCGACGACACCTCTCTCTGCTCCGACAAGCAAAAAGCCAAAGGCATCCTGAAGCAGTTCGTCCGCGAGATCGACGATCTCCTCAGCACCTTCGCCGTCGAGGAGAAGCACGCGCTCCTCGTCGTGCTCCAGGGCATGGACGCCGCCGGCAAGGACGGCGCCATCCGCAAGGTCTTCACCGGAGTCAATCCGCTCCATTGCCGCGCCACGTCCTTCAAAGAGCCGAACGCCACAGAGAAGACCCATGACTACCTCTGGCGCGTTTACGCCGTGCTCCCGGCCCGAGGCCAGCTCGGCATCTTCAACCGCTCCCACTATGAGGACGTCATCGTTGCCGCCGCCCGCGAAGGCCACTCGCAGGAACTGATCCGCACCCGACTCAGAGAGATCGGCGAAGTCGAGCGCATCTGGGCCGAAAACGGCACCGTCATCCGCAAATTTTTCCTGCACGTCAGCCCCGACGAGCAGAAGCGCCGTCTCCAGGCGCGCCTCGACAATCCCGACAAGCACTGGAAGCTCGACGAGTCGGACTTCTCCGACCGCCGCCTCTGGCCCCGTTTTCAGCAGATTTACGAAGAGGCGCTGACCCGCACCTCAACCGGGCAGGCGCCCTGGTACATCATCCCGGCGGATCACAAGTGGTACCGCGACATCGCCATCGCCGCGATCGTGCTCTCGACGCTGCAGCAGCTCAAACCCCGTCTGCCGCACCCTTCGATCGATCCCTCGAAATTCCGGCTCTGAACTCCGGCTCCGAATTCCGGCCCGAAATTCTGCCTACCCGCTACTGGGGCAGGCCTGCAGCCTTGCTGCTCTTCACTTCCGGCGGCGTGCCGCCCTCCAGATACATCTTGTACTGCGTGTCGATGATCCCCAGATTCCGCGCCAGTCCCAGCCGCGCCTCGTTGAGCGCCAGCACGCTGCTCACATACCGCGTCTCCGCCTGCGCCAGCGTCGACTGCGCCTCGGCGACCGGCAGCGTGTCCGTCACGCCCGCTTTGAAACGCTGCTGCGTCTGATCGAGCGCCGTGCTGGCCAGCGTGACGTTGCTCTTCGCCACCTGCACCGTCTGCTCCGCTGTCTGCAGATCCAGCAGGCTGTCGCGCAGCTGCTGATCGATCTTCACCGTCAGGTCCCGCAGCCGCGAGCGAATCTGCTCCAGCTGCGCTTCAGCCACATCGCGATCCCCGCGGAACTGCGCCTCCTTGAAGAGCGGAACGCTCAGCGTGCCCACCGCCGCAAACGTCTCGTGATACACGCCGCCCGAAACCCCCGTTACGCCCCAGTTCCCGTTGAACTCAAGCGTCGGAAATCGCTCGTGGAAGGTCGCCCGTCGCTCCAGTTCCGCAACCCGCAGCTCCTGCTTCATCATCTGCAGGTCCTGCCGGTTGCCGTACGCCTGAGCGCGCGCGGCGTCAATCGTCATCAGCTGCAGTTCTGCATACGGTGACGAATCCGTCAGCGCGATCTTCTGCTCCGGCGCGAGCCCAATCATCCGATTCAGCGTGATCTTCGTCTTCTCGAAATTGTTGTCAGCCGCAATCACCGCCTGCGCCTGGGTTTGGTAGGTCACGCGCGCTCGCAGCTCATCCAGATTCGCAACAACTCCGGCCAGATGTTCCTCGTGCGCCTGGTTCAGCAGCGTCTGATCGGTGTTCAGCAGCGCGTGCATGTACTCGGCTTGCGACCTGGCCGCCAGCGCCTGCAAGTACGCATTGCCCACGTTGAGCACCACCAGCCCCCGCGAGGACTGCGCGTTGTAGTACGCGGCCTTCTGCGCTGCCTGCGCGGCGCGCCACACGTCGTACCCAGCCCAGTTGAACAGCGCCTGCGAGAACTTCACCTCGCCGATGGTCGTGTCCACCTTCGTAATCAGATGGAACGCCGATGGACTGCTCCCCGGGGGCAGCAGTTTTGTAAACTGCGCCGCCGTCGAAGGGTGAAAACCCAGCGCCTCCAGATTGTATTCATGTACGCCCGTCTCGCCGTGCAGCGTGATGTTCGGGATCAGCACGTTCAGCAGTTGCAGTTTCTGTGCCTCCGCCGTCTTCTGCTGCTCGCGCGCAATGGTCAGCGCCAGATTGTTCTGGATGCCCATCCGGATCGCATCGTCCAGCGAGAGCTGTTTCACCTCTGGAGTCGCGGCCACAGCCTGCACGCTGCCTGCATACGGATTGACCGCCGAATTGGTCGGGTTGCTCTGCGCCAGGGCTGCGCCGGAGGCGATGGCCACAGTCAAACCCGCGATCGCCTTCTTCATCGTCCGCAAAGTCATCAGGATTCTTCTGTTTAGATCAGAATACCCGCTGCGGGTTGCCAAAAAATTAAGCGGACGCCTCTCCGTCTGGTCCGCGCGGTTATCCACAGCTAAATTGCCGCGCAAGCCCTGATTTCACCGTAAATTGCACCCCGGACGTTCCCTCCTGGAAAAGCAACACCCCGATATAGCAGCACATCGAATTCCTTAAGAAGGGGATGGGCTCTGGTACTGCACGATTTCCCTCTGTCAGGTTGGGTGTCTCTCCTGTCTGTCAGAGAGTTGCTGTGATTGAGGAGCGTTGTTATGTCAGGGCAGCATGGCGAGTTGGTCCCCCTCTCGGAAGCCAATCCGCGTCCGGACGATACATCCGCGCAGACGCGATACAGTGGTGGGCCCATGAGCGACGCCATCCCGAAAGTTCTCATGCTGCGGTGTGTGGCCGTCTCGCATCATGACGTCCACGCAGCTGCGAGGCGAGCCGGCCTCTCTCTCAACATCGCCTTCGCGGAAAATCGCCGCGAGTTTATCGAAGACCTGCGCCAGGGTGCCGTCTCACTGATTCTGGCCGGCCCCGAATCTGTTCCCGATCTTGATTTGCAGGAACTCTTTGAACGCGCCCGCGGTGCGCAGCCGCCCGTTCCCGTCATCCTCATCGGGGGCGAATCTTCCGAGACGGAAGCGTTGCGCATCCTGCGTGAGGGCGCAACCGAGTACCTGCCCAACAGCGAACTGGATCACCTGCCCTCCGTCCTGGCGCGCGCCCTCAAAGTGCGCGAATCCAGCTCCATCCAGGTGCGCACTCAGATCGAACTCGACCGCGCCGCCGCGCTGCTGCGCGACAATCAAAAGCTCATCACCATCGGCCGCCTTGCCGCGTCCATCGCTCACGAGATCAATAACCCGCTCGAAGCCGTCACCAACCTGCTCTACCTCGTCGGCGAAGAGAAAGACCTGCCGGCGAGCGCGCGCGGTTACCTGGAACTCGCCCAGCGCGAGTTGGGACGCGTCGGCCAAATCAGCCGCCAAACGCTGAATTTCTCGCGCGAAACCACCGGTCCGGTCCGCACCAGCGTCCACGAACTCATGGAGGAAGTACTGTCTCTCTACAATCGCCGCATCGCCGAAAAGAATCTGCGCGTCGAGCGCCAGTACGACTGCCCGGATGAGGCGACCGTCTATCCCGGAGAAATGCGTCAGGTGCTCTCGAACCTTGTGACCAATGCCGTCGAAGCATCGTCGACGCGCGGACGTCTCCGCATCCGTATCCGCTGCGCCCGCAACTGGTCCGACCCCGGCGTGAAGGGCCTCCGCATCTCGGTAGCCGATAACGGCACCGGCATTGATCCGGCGGTGCAGCGCCGCCTCGGCGAACCGTTCTTCACGACAAAAGGTCAGCGCGGCACCGGCCTCGGGCTCTGGGTAACGCGCTCGATCATTCAGCGCTACGGAGGAGAAATCCAGCTGCGCTCTTCGACCACGCCGGAGCGCCACGGCACCGTCTTCAGCATCTTCCTGCCCACGAACATGCGCCCCACCATGGTGGAACGCGAACCCGGACCCGGCAAAGGAGCGCCCGGCACCGAACCCGGCAGGACGCGCACCTTCCGAGTCTCCGGAACCTACCGCGCTGCCAACTCCTCCGCGGACAACTCCCGCGACCGTCTCAGCGAGTTTCCGCAGCACCGGCGTGCCAGCGGCGACTGACCCTTAGCTGTAGCGCAGCCAGCGCAGCATTTCCGGCACCGTCGCGCGTTTCCCGTACATCAGCACCCCAACGCGATAGATCCGTGCCGCCAGCCACACCATGCCCAGCACCGAGGCGCCCAGCAGGGCGACCGCAAGCAGTACCTGCCAGTACGGCGGCATCTGCGCGCAGATGCGCATGTACATAATGATCGGCGTGAACGGCGGCAGCAGCGACAGCACCACCGAAGTCGTCGACGAAGGGTTCCCCAGCACATACGGCAGCATGAAGACGCTGATCACCAGCGGCGAAATCAGAATGAAGCTGAACTGCTGTACCTCCTGCTCCCCGCTGACCGTCGAGCCCAGAGCCGCCGCGAGCGCGCTGTAGAGGAAAAATCCCAGCAGAAAGAACACGCCGAAGAAAATCAGCTCCGGCCGCGTGATCCCCAGCGATTCCAGTCCGTGAATCCCGTGCGCCGCGGCAATCTGCGACCCGGCCGCCACCACCAGCAGCCCCGCCCAGATCGCCATCTGCGTTAATCCCGTCGCGCCCACGCCCAGCAGCTTCCCCAGCATCAGATCATCGGCGGAGGCGGTCGACAGCAGCACTTCAAAGATCCGCGACGTCTTCTCCTCCACCACCGACCGGGCAATATTGATCCCGTAAATCAGGACCGCGCCATACAGCACCAGGATCAGCGCATACGCTCCCGCAAAACTGCGCCCCGCATTGCCGGTTACCGCCTGCCCGTTCTTCACCTGCATGGTCTCGATGTTCACGTGACGCGTGAGCGCCTGCACCTGTTCGTCACTGATGCCGTGCGCCAGCAGTTCCTGCCGGACCAGCCCGTTGGTCACCGCGTTCGCCATCACCGCCTGCCCAACGAAATCCGTTGAGCTTCCCGAAACCCAGGTTGCCTCCTGCGGAATTCCTCCGGAAACGTCCATCAGCTTCAGGTATCCGCTGATCTGGTGCGTCTCCACCTCGTGATTGGCGCGCGCCACATCCGCCGGTGTCGCCGGCGCATACACCTCCACGCCCCGCGGTGGATGCTGGCTCGAGAGCAGCGCCGCTTCCACCTGTTGCGCCAGCTCCGGGCTGTTGGACACAATCGCCACCTGATCGAGTCCCTGCTCAATCCTGTGCGTGCCCATGCTCCCCAGGTACGCCATCCCTGCCATGCCAATGGGCACCAGCGCTGTCGTGATGCGGAATACCTTGCTGCGCACCCGCTCCACATACTCGCGCTTGGCAATCAGCAGCGTGTTCTTAAGCATCGGCGTGCCCCCCGACCGTCTCGATGAAGATCTCCTCCAGCGACGGTTCCACCAGCTCGAATTTCGTAATCGTCGAAGTGGCCGCCGCGGTGCGCAGCAGGTCCTGCGCGTCCGCGTGCGGCTTCAGCCGAATCTCCGCATGGCCGGCGTAATTCTTGGACTCGGCGATCGCCGGATGACTCAGGAATCCGTCCTCGCCCTCGTAGTGAATGATCACGTGATTGCGCTCGTACCGCGACTTCACCTCGCGCATGCCGCCGGACAGTACCGCTTCGCCGCGATTGATCAGGCAAATCGAATCACACAACTTCTCCACCTGGTCCATGCGGTGCGTCGAGAACAGAATCGCGTTCCCCTGCTTGCGCAGCTCCAGCAGCGTGTCCTGCAGCAGGATGGTATTCACCGGGTCGAGTCCCGAGAACGGCTCATCCATAATGATCAGTTCCGGATCGTGCAGCAGCGTTGAGATGAACTGGATCTTCTGCTGCATGCCCTTCGACAGTTCCTCGGTCCGCTTCTGCAGCGTCTCGCCAATCTGCAGCCGCTCGCACCAGGTCTTTGCCCGCCGCCCCGCCTCCGACGCTCCCAGCCCGTGCAACTCGCCCAGGAAAACGAGCTGGTCGAGAATCTTCATCTTCTTGTAGAGACCGCGTTCCTCGGGCAGATACCCCACACGCTGCAGCGCCGACGCTGTCCACGGCTTGTTGAACAGCGTCACCTTGCCCGAATCCGGCAGCGTGATCCCCACGATCATGCGGATCGTCGAAGTCTTGCCTGCGCCATTCGGGCCCAGCAGCCCAAACATGCTGCCTGCTTCAATCTTCAGCGTCAGGTTGCGGACTGCCGTCTTTTCCTCGTAGGACTTGGAGACCTGCTCCAGCTCAACCAAAACTTCCATGTGCCCGTCAGCGCCTCATCGATGAGAACGGATATTCGTAACGGGAAGAATAACAGGGTAGGTAAAGAGCCGCCCCTCACTCGATTGGGTCAGAAGCTCCCGCTCCGGCCGGCGCGGCGCTCTCCTGCGGCTGCAAAATCATCCCGCTCAGCCCCAGCGTCATGATCACCACCGGCTCCTGCTCTTCGTAATAAAGAACGGCTGACCGCGCCGCACGCCGATTCCACACCCACAGACCCACAGCCAGACTCGCCAGAGCAGCTGCGAGCGCAGCAAACCTCCAGGGTTGATGGAACCCTCGGATCTCCTCATTGGCAAGGCCCATCGCAATCGGCACAAACACCACCGCAAACGCCCAGAACATGTACTGAATATTCGTTTTTCCCGGCAGATACGAGCAGGCGAACGGAATCTTCGAAACGCCGATCAGGCTCACCTCGGTAAGGATCCATGCGACCAGCCCCAGAATGAGCAGGTGCTCCATCACCGCATGCCATGGCCGAAAGCACAACGACAGGGCTGCCACGACCAGCCACACCGGCCCGGTCGACATCACCAGCAGCGCCCGCCGCGTCGCCGCGATGTACTCCTCCGACGGCCGCAGCCGCGTCACCTGCAGCACCCAGTTCGCCTTCAGCGATACCGGCAGCGAAAAGATGCTCCGCAGCCCCACAATCGCCA
Source organism: Acidobacteriaceae bacterium (assembly GCA_035273225.1). GTDB lineage: Bacteria > Acidobacteriota > Terriglobia > Terriglobales > Acidobacteriaceae > Palsa-343. The sequence goes on from DATEPN010000376.1 coordinate 15,879, forward strand.
GGCACATCATCGCCAGCGTCGGCATCAGGAAGTCCTGCGTCAGCGGACGCACCGCGCGGCTGCGCACCACGCCCTCAACCGTTGAAACCGCAATCGCAAAAGTGATCGCCAGAAAAAAGGCATACACCACTCGATGCTGCTTGCTGCGCGCCAGCGACCGGGCGCTGAACTGCACGATCGCTGTTTCCAGCGAATTGCCCCACTTCATTCCAATGCGCCGTCCTCGCCCGCCCGGCAGCAGATCCGGCTCTTCCACCGTCCTCTTCATCGTCCGGAAATAGCAGAGCAGCAGGGAAGTGCCCGCCCCCGCAATGCTCAGCAACACTGCGACCCACGCCCGTTGTGCCATCCACGCATGTTCCGCTGGCAGCCTCCCATCGAACTGCAGCATGAGACAGAGAAACCAGCATGCCGGCCAATGCCCCGCCAAGGCTCCAATCTCCGCCCTCCCCACCAGGTTGGGAATGTTCGGCTGAAAAATCCACGCCGTCAGGAGCAGCGCGAAAAGCGCCAGTTGCAGCACCGCCGAAAGCCGCAGAAAGACCCGTCGCGGCAGCATCAAGGCCGCCCATCCCTGCACGGCCAGCACTGAGCCGTACAAAAACACCGTCGCCGCCGCCATCGTGAACCACCAGGCAAACATAGCCCGCAGAATTCCCAGCAAGCTGCCGCCCGCCACGATCGGCAACACTGTCCCCAGGCCGAAATTGAGCGCCACCACCGCCACTCCCAGCAGCGCGCCCGAGGCGGCGAGCTTGGCGCACAAAATCGTCCCCGGCTTCACCGGCAGCGGTCCCAGCACCATCGCATCCCGCCGGTCCGGGAAAATGGTGTCCCACGAGACGACCGTCACGAGTCCCACAATCAGCATCGTCCCGGAGATCAGGCTCAGCGCCTTCTGCAAAACGTAAAGGGCCAGCGCCGAGGACGCACCCGGCCGCCCTCCCAGCAGTCCGACCATAAACAGGAACCCGATCGTCTGGAGCACGCTGATCAGGATCAACACCCCCGCAAACTGTCCCAGCAGACGCGGCACATCCGCCTGCATTGACAGCGCCTCCAGATCCACCACCCGCAGCAGAAACTGCCGGTACAGCACGCGAAACTGCAGCGGCAACCGCTCCGCGATTCTCTCCCTCACCAGCATGCCTGCCGCCTCGAGCCTGTATCTGCTCACTGCTATCCGCTATCCGCTAACTGCTCGCCACCAAATCCGCCATCTCCCGCGCCATCGCCTGCGTGTCCTGCTCCACCGCCAGCTGCGAGAAGATCGCCTCCAGCGTCGGCAGCTCCATCAGCGACCGCAGCCGCTCGATCGAGTCGTCCGCCACCAGCTTGCCCTTGTGCAGAATCACCACCCGCGAACTCACCCGCTCCACGGTGTCCAGTTCGTGCGAACTAAACAGCACCACCTTGCCCCGGCGTGCCAATTCCTGAATCAGGCTCCGCAGCACCATCGCCGATGCCACATCCAGCCCCGAGAACGGCTCATCCAGCAGCAGCAGGTCAGGATTGTGCAGCAGCGCCGCCGCAATCAGCACCTTCTGCCGCATCCCCTTCGAGTAACCGCTGATCGACGCATACCGATCGTCGTAGAGCGCAAGCAGCCGCAGCAGCCCGTCAATGCGGCGAGCCGTCGGCCCCGGCGGCAGATCCCGCAGCTGCGCCACCATCGTCAGGTACTCCTCGCCGGAGAGGTGGTGGTAGAGATGCGGCTCCTCCGGCACGTACCCCATCCGCCGCTTGAACCCGATCAGGTCCGCCTCGATGGGCCGGCCATCAAACAGAATCTGCCCCGCCGATCGCTCGATCAGCCCGGTGATCATCTTCATCGTTGTCGACTTGCCCGACCCATTCGGCCCTAAGTAGCCCGTCACCTCGCCGGGGCGCGCCGTGAAGCTCACATCGCTCACCGCCGGAATGCCCGAGTACAGCTTCGTCACGTGCCGCAGCTCCAGCATGGCCGTGCCTCGCTTTCTCCGCGTACCCTATGTAGCATTCGGCACTCGGCCCCGTCAATAGTCCCCTTCCGCCCTTGACAACCTACCCATAGGCTATCTATGGTCAGCCACATGGCCCGCAAACCCGACCTGCTCCCCGGCACCCTCGACATGCTCATCCTCAAGACGCTCAGCCGCGGATCGATGCACGGTTACGGTATCGCCCTCTCCATCAAGCGTCAGTCCGACGACGTCCTCACCGTCGAAGAAGGCTCCCTGTATCCCGCCCTCCAGCGCCTGCTCCTCCAGGGCTGGGTCAAAGCCGAGTGGAAGATGACGGAGACCAATCGCCGCGCCCGCTACTACACCCTCACCGCCGCCGGTCGTAAGCAACTGGGCCTTGAGCTGTCGCAGTTTGAGCAGATGATCGCCGCCATCGGCCGCGTCCTCCAGGACGCTTAGTTCCTCACGAGGTGAACCCGCATGAAGTCGCCCGTCCCCACGCTGCGTAAGCTCCTCTTCTTCGCCCATCGCGAACGCCGCAACCGCGACCTTGAGG
>DATEPN010000377.1:0-18024 GCA_035273225.1 Acidobacteriaceae bacterium
CTCCTTCTCAAAACCCGCCACGCAGATGTGCTCGCCACCCACCGACGCATTCAGATGCGTGGCGTACTCGCGCATCAGCGTGCGACACAGCTCTGTGTCGTCGCCGGCACCGCCAAACCACGCCGTCCGGATCTCCACCTCGGTCATAGCCGCATGATATGCGAGTTCCGGCAAGGCAAGCGGCGCGTTGGCTCTGGTATAAATCCGTCCATGAAAACGCACGCTCCCCGCGTGGCCTGCCTCCGGACGCTCCCCTTCGCTGCTCTGCTTTTGGCTGTCGCGACGGTGCAGGCGCAAACGCCGCCCGTGAAGCCGCCGCACGATCCGCGCGTCGCCCAGCTTCTGCAGGACCTCGGTAAAGCGAAGATGATCAGCGAGGTCAATCTCTCGCCCGACGGCAAGTTCATCGCCTGGAGCAGCGGCGGCCGCGGCCGTAGTGGCGGCCATGGCATTCAGCTGGCCGCGCTGTCCGACGCCGCGTCGCCCCGGACCATCACCGCCTGTGGCGAGGGGATGCGCGGCGAGGAAAGCGACGCGATCTTCTCGCCCGACTCGTCGAAGCTGGCGTTCTTCTCCGACTGCACAGCCGACCACAGGACGGCCATCTTCCTCGCCGACGTCTCCGGGACCGCCGCTCCGCACGCACTGGCCCAGCTGAACGGCGTCGCCGAGGACCTTTCCTGGTCGCCGGACGGCAAATACCTCACCCTGATCTACGTGGAAGGGGCGACGCGCGAGCCGAGCCCGCTCGCCGCGGAAAAGCCGCCCGCCGGCGTCATTGGCGTCGAAGGGCTGGAGGTCAAGCGCATCGCGCTCGTCGACGCGGCCAGCGGCCAGCTGCGGCAGATCACGCCCGACAATCTCTACGTCTACGAATATTCCTGGTCGAAGGACGCGGCGAAGCTCGCGTACATCGCCGCGCCGCCTCCGGGCGAGAACAACTGGTGGGTCGCCAAGCTCTACACGCAGCCCCTCGACGGCCACCCCACCGCCATCCTCGACACGCAAACCGTCCCCGGCCCGCTGCACGGATTGCAGATTGCCGTCCCGCGCTGGTCGCCCGACGGTTCGCGCATCGCTTTCATCGGCGGGCTGATGTCCGACCAGGGCTCGACGGGCGGCGACATCTGGACCGTACCCGCCAGCGGCGGCGATCCCGTCGACCAGACCCCGAGCCGCAACGCCTCGCCCGGCTGGTTCACGTGGATCGACAATCAGCGCCTCGGCATCGCGGAGGTCAAGGGCGGCGATTCGCACCTCTTCGTCTACAACCTCACCACGCACCAGGACTCGCCCGATGACAGCCTGACCCTGCCGGACACCATCGGCGCGGGAGGGCTGCACATGCGCGTCGCCACCTCAGCCGACGACAACACCATTGCGTTCATCCGCCAGTCCTTCTCCGAGGCGCCGGAAATCTGGGCCGGCGACCTGATGCACATGAAGCAGATCACCCACGTCAACGACGGCCTCAAGCCGCTCTGGGGAGAGGCGAAGTCCATCAACTGGACCAACGAAGGCTTCCACGTCCAGGGCTGGCTGCTCGAGCCTGCGCACTACGATCCGGCGAAGAAGTATCCGATGGTCGTCTACGTCCACGGCGGCCCCTCGTCGGCGAACATGCCGCGCTGGCCCAACGCCGGATACGGCCCGGAGCCTCTCTCCGCGATGGGCTACTTCGTGCTCATGCCGAATCCGCGCGGCAGCTACGGACAGGGCGAGGCCTTCACCCAGGCCAATCGCAAGGACTTCGGCTACGGGGATCTGCGCGACATCCTGGCCGGCGTGGATGCCGTCGAGAAGCAGTACCCCGTCGACAACCACCGCATTGGCATCACCGGCTGGAGCTATGGAGGCTTCATGACCATGTTCGCCGTCACCCAGACCCACCGCTTCCGCGCCGCCGTCTCCGGCGCCGGCCTCTCGGACTGGCTCAGCTTCTACGGCGAGAACTCCATCGACCAGTGGATGATCCCCTTCTTCGGCGCCTCGGTGTATGAGGACCCGAAGGTCTATGCGAAAAGCTCGGCCATCAACTTCATCACCAACGTGAAAACGCCGACGCTGGTGGTCGTCGGCGATCGCGACGGCGAATGCCCGGCGCCCCAGTCCTTTGAGTTCTGGCACGCGCTGCGCGACCTCGGCGTGACCACGCAGCTGGTCGTGTATCCGAATGAGGGCCACGGCTTTGTTAGCCCCGAGCACCGCCGCGATGTGCTGGAGCGCGCCATCGAATGGTTCAACCTGTATATGCCTGAGTCCGATACGCACCAGACGGCACAGAAACAGTAGGGCCGGTGACCCGTGTCTCCCGGTTTGGAGACGTGGTTTCTGCTCACGGAAAGCGTGCCGGCTTCGTCCCAATGCAGCCGGCCTTTTTCGTGCGCGGCAGGGGCTGTCGTCCGCTTTTTGACGGCACTTCTGCTCTGTTATCCTGAATCGCACCCGGTTATTTTGACAGCGTGCTGCATCGACAGGTCAGCGGCTCAGCAGAGGCCTTCGCGCCCCGCCCGCGACCGGCGCATTTCCCGGGTTCGAATGCGGCAGGCTGGGGTTGTTTGACCGTCTGGGTGGCTGGACTGCTCAGGCGGGGAGGTTTCATGCGGCGGTTTTTTGCATTTGCAGTCCTGGTCGTCTTTTCATTTCCGGTTGGACTCTCTATCGCGGGCTGCGGCCATAACCCGAACAACTACTGCACGGTGAACGGCCACGCCTATGGCGTGCTCAATACGCAGGCCGTGTACGCCACGATGCAGCCGGAGGCCACCGGCCTCTCGCTGGCCTGGGGACAGACGGGCACCGTCGGCGCTCCCACCGCGTACACCTGCACCGGCAGTACCGCCACGGTCCTCAACTGGACCTACGCCAGCTCCAACCTGCAGCTGGCGGACATCTCTCCGAACGGTCAGATTTGCGCCGGCACCTGGAACCGCAACAGCCCCGGCGGCATCCCCAACTTCAGCGTCTGCACCCCGCCCTCCGGGGCAGCGCTCTCCGGCTTTAAGGGCTGCACCAGCACCAGCTGCGGAACCGCCCAGATCACCGCCTCCGGCGGCGGCGTGACGACCAATCCGGTCAACCTCTATATCCACCCGCCGATCACCTCGATCACCATTCCCAGTCAGACGAGCTGCCTCTCCCACGGCCAAACCCCGCCGCAGTCCCTGCTCGCCGAGACGACAGTCGCGGGTCCGGGCGGCGTCACGCTGTGCAGCCCGACCACCGTCGCCTGCACCAGCCCCTCCGCGAACATCGGAACCATCCAGTTCACGGCCGTGAATCAGGATGTGGTTTCGATCAACAACACCACCAATCCCACGAATCCCAATCCGGTCACCGGAACGCAGACCGTCACCAACCCCAACGGGACCGCCACGGCCAATCTGCCCGGTTCGACGGTGATTTCTGCCACCACATCCGATGTCACCTCGGCCGCAGGCTTCTTCTCCACCTGCCCGCCGGCCAGCATTACGCTGGCGGTGAACGGATCGTCGACCGCCAACGTCACCCCCAGTTCGCCGCAGACCGCGCAGGCGACCATCAAGGACAGCGCCGGCAACAGCATCACCGGCGTGACCCTGAATTACGCCTCCAGCCAGCCGCAGAACCTGAGCGTCAACGCAACCGGGGTGATCACCGCCACGTTCCCGAGCCACGCCTACGTGACCGCGGTCTGCCAGCCTCCGTCGTGCAATCCGTCGCCGATCAACCTGGTTGGCCTGCTGGGCAATGGCATGCCCATCTCGTCGAACGTGCTCACCGTCAACTCGCCCGGCCGCGTGAGCAACAAGATCTGGATGGCTTCTTCGCAATCGCAGTACTTCTCGCAGGTCGACCTGCTCACCGGCGCCGTGGGCGCTCCCATCCAGTTGCCGTACACGCCCAACTCGATGGTGATGGACGACACCGGCACCAGCCTTTTTTTCGGCAGCTACCACGAGCTGATGATCTACTCGGCCACCAATAACCAGCTGTCGAAGGAGATACCAGGTGTGCCTGGCGTCGTGCTCGGCGTCAGCCCCACCGGCTCCTCGGTCGTCGTCAACGATCAGCTGCGCCAGGTGATTTATCTCTACTCGACCGACAAGGGCGCCATCACCAGCACCGGCGGCATCGGTCAGCACGCGGAATACTCGCCCGACGGGGAGACGATCTACATCAGCGGCCAGGATCCCGCCACCGGCCAGAACACCCTCTTTGTCTTCAACGCCAACACCGGCTGGACCAGCTACCCGCTGACCAACCAGCCCACCTACAACTGCCCGCTGGAAGCTGCCGGCTCGGCTGCTTATCCGGCCTACAATCCCAACTTCGATCCGTTCTGCGGTGGCGCCGTCGCCGTCACCACGCCGGAGGTCGGAGCCTTCCTCAGCGGCAACACCACGGCCGCGCGCAGCTACTGCCCGAACGCCAGTTCCAACCCCGTGTACTATCCGTCCGCCGGAGAAACCGGGACCGCGACGACCCAGATCACATCGACGCCGGATGGGTTCCATATCCTCGGCGCGAATCCGACGACGTTCTCGGATATCTGGCTGCAGCACACCGATGCGGCGACCAGCCAAACCGCACCCGGGCCGCCCACCGGCGCCTGCCCCGATTTCAAAGGTGCGCCTCTGACCTTCAGCACCAGCTTCAACACCGCTGCGCTGCCGATCACGGCTTCGGAGATCGATCAGGTCGTCAGCTCGCCGTACGCGAACCTGGCCTTCATCACCTACCAGGGCGCAGGCGGCACCGGCGCGTTGCCCTATTACGTCCCGGGAACGACGACCGGCTCCTTCGGAACGCTGAATACCGTGCAGCTCTCTTCGGGTGCGGCGGCTCCGGTAGCCGGCATCTTCTCCCCCGACGGTTCGATCTTCTTCGCGAGCACCAGCGGCGACAATCTGGTCCACATGGTGAACACTTCGACGCTCACCGACACGCAGACCATCGATCCGAAGCTGAGCAACGCGAGCGGGGCCCGCGTCCCCGCCCAGTTCCTCGCCGTCAAGAGCCGCCCGACGACATAACGGAAGTGCAGTCCACGAGGACGGCCGGCGCTGAGCCGGCCGTTTCCTTTTTGCGAGTGCACGTGACCTCTGTGGCGCACCCACAGGAACTGTGACATACTGCTGTGGTCATAACACAGGAGTACGAATGCCGGATTCCAAACTGGACCTGCTGCAGGGAACCCTCGATCTGATGGTGCTGCAGACGCTCGCTGCCATGGGTACGCAGCATGGGTATGGGATTGCGCGCCGCATCGAGCAGGTCAGCGGCAACGAGGTGCTGCTGAACCAAGGCACTATCTATGCCTCGCTCGTGCGCCTGCAGCAGCGAGGCTGGATTGAGGGGGAATGGGGCACCTCCGACAACAACCGCAAGGCGAAGTTCTACTCGATCACCCGGCGAGGGCGGAAGCAACTGGCCGAGGATGCCGCGTATTGGCAGCGGCTCTCCGCCGTGATGGGGCGCGTGCTGGCGATGGAGCCGGAAGGCGGTGAGCGATGAAGGATCGAATCCGTCAGAGCTGGAACCGGGTGCGGGCCTTCTTTCGCAGAGGCGCACTGGATCAGGAACTCGATGCGGAGATGGCCTCGCATCTCGACATGGCGATCGAAGACAATCTCCGCACCGGCATGACGCCGGAGGAGGCGCGGCGAAGGGCTCTGGCTCATTTCGGCGGGTTGCAGCAGGCGCGCGAGCGCCAGAGAGCGGCACGCGGACTGCCCTTCCTCGACGTGCTGGGGCAGGACCTGCGCTTCACCTTCAGGACGCTGCGCAGAGACCTCGCGTTCACGATCGTGGCAGTGCTGATCCTGGCGCTGGGCATCGCAGCCAACGTCGCGGTGTTCTCCGTAGTGGACGCGATCCTGGTGCGACCCCTGCCCTTCCGCAATCCGGAGCGGCTCGTGCGCGTTGCTCCGCTGATTGCGACATGCGGAGAATCATGCCGCACCTATACAACGGATGCCACGGAGGAATTCCAGCAGCGAAACCGCTCCTTCGAGCAGGTGACGGGATACTTTGCCTTTACCTCCGCCGACAACTTCAAGCTGATGGGGCGTCCCGTGCCACTGCCGGTGACGGGAATCCTCGTGATGCAGAATTTCTTTCAGACGCTTGGCGTGGAACCGATCCTGGGCCGTTTGTTTACGCCGGAAGAATGCCTGCACAAGAGCCGCCCGGTGACCGTGCTCAGCTACGCATTCTGGAAAACGCAGTTTGGCGCTGACCGCGGCGTCATCGGCAAGGCCATCGACCTGAACGGCACGCCGGTCACGGTGATCGGGGTGCTGCCGGAGACCTTCGACTTCGGCAGCGTCTTTTCACCGGGCGCGAAGGTGGACCTCTTTGCTCCCTTCATCATGTACGACTTCCGCGACGACGGAAACGACCTGGCGCTCATGGGACGGCTGCGGCCGGGCGTGACGCTCGCGCAGGCACAGTCGGAAGCGGATCAGCTGTTCCCGAAGCTCGACGCCGACCTGCGTCACCCGGAGTGGAAGGCCAACTATACCGGCCACCTGGTCTTCATGAAGGACTATGTCAGCGGCAGAATGCGCCGGTCGCTGATCGTGCTCTGGTGTGCGGTCGGGCTGATGCTGCTGATCGTGTGTGTGAATCTCTCGAATCTGTTGCTGGCGCGCGCCTCTGCACGCAGCGGAGAGCTGGCGATGCGGCACGCTCTTGGCGCCGGGCGGACACGGCTGATCCGGCAGCTCCTGACGGAAAGCCTGCTGCTCTCCGCAACGGGAGCTGCGCTGGGGCTGGCGATGGCGTGGGTGGTCACGTCTTTTCTGGCGCACCAGACGTCGTTTGCCCTGCCGCTGCTGCTGCGGGTGCGGATCGACGGCGCCGCGGTCTTGTGGACCGTGGCGGTGGCTGTGCTCTCTGCCGTCGCCTTCGGCCTGATTCCTGCGCTGAGGAGCTGTTCCGGGGATCTGGCCGAGGCACTCCGCGATGCGGGTCGCGGCGCCAGCGAGGGCAGAAAACATGATGCCCTGCGCTCGACACTGGTGATCGCGGAGGTCGCTCTCGCCTGCGTGCTGGTGGTTGGCGCGGGCTTGTTGCTCCGCAGCTTCGTGCATCTGCTCAGTGTCGATCTGGGATTCGAGCCGGCGCATGCGGCTGCGATTGCTGTCGATGACGGCAGTCCGCACAACACAGCAGAACGAGCCGCGCGATGGCGCGAGGTCATCGAGCAGGTTCAGACCATACCCGGCGTGGAGATTGCCGGAATCTCCGATAACGTGCCGCTCAGTCGCAACCGCAGCTGGGGCATCAGCGCCAAAGGCAGGCAGTATCGGCCGGGAGAGCTGCAGGGGACCTTCGTCTACATCGTTTCCCCAGGCTACCTCAAGGCCATGGGATTGCGGCTGATCGAAGGGCGAGACTTTCGGTGGAGCGACGACAGCAAGAGCCAGAACGGCGTCGTCATCAACGAAACGGTAGCGCGCAGCCTCTGGCCCGGTGAGCATGCCGTGGGACAAATGGCGAACGCCGGTGGCGTCGACGTTCGCGTCATCGGCGTCGTGGCCGACGTGCGGGAGAGCAGCGTGGAAAGCAAGGGCGGCTGGCAGATGTATCTGCCGGTCACCAATGCGAATTTTGGGCCGGAGGGTACGGAACTCGTCGTGCGCAGTAACCTGCCGCCCGGCGCTCTGGCGGTGAGTGTCATGCGAATTCTGCGGTCCATCAACCCTGCGCAGCCGGCGACGGATTTCCGGCCGATTCAGCAGATTGTGGACCATGCCACCTCGCCGCGGCGATTTCTCACGCTGCTGGTGTCCATCTTTGCAGCGCTCGGGCTCACGCTGGCGGCGCTGGGCATCTATGGTGTGATCGCGTACACCGTCACACGGCGAACCCAGGAGATCGGCATTCGCATGGCTCTGGGCGCCAGCCGCGGACGCGTGCAGCGCAGCGTGCTGCTCCGGACGATGCGGCTGGTGGCGATCGGACTGGTCATGGGAAGCGTTGTTTCGTTCGCCGTATCGCGCGCGATTGTCTCCCTGCTGTTTGGAACGCAGCCGAACGATGCGGTGACCTACGCGGGCATGGCGGTCCTGTTGCTCGGTGTGGCGTTGCTGGCGGGCTATTTGCCGGCACGGCGTGCGGCGCGGATCGATCCGATCATTGCGCTGCGTACGAACTGAGGCTGCATCCCGGGGCGAAGGTCTGCGCATCGCGATTCGGCACATCCTTTGGCGGTGGAGACGAACGCGTCGCGGCTCCGTGTCGCCTCCGCATCGCCGGGCGTTACACTGATGCTCATGCCGCGCGTCGCCATCATCTCCAAACCACAAAAAGAGGAACTGCGGCAAACCTTGCCGGAGCTGGTGCTCTGGCTCAAGGGCCACGGTTACCAGCCGCTGCTCGATCCGGTGAGCGCCACCTATGTGCTCGACGAGGACGTCGCCCCCCGCCCGGATATGGCAGCATCCAATCCCGAACTCGTCATCGTGCTCGGCGGAGACGGCACGCTGCTCGCGGCCGCCCGCGTCTTCGCGAAGAGCGGCATTCCCATCCTCAGCGTCAACCTCGGCGCCCTCGGATTCCTGACCGAAGTTCGTCTCGCCGATCTCTACACGCATCTCGACGCGTGGACGTCGAAGTGCTGCACCACGGAATCGCGCGCGATGCTGCACATGGAACTCTGGCGCGGCGGCAAACTCTATCGCGAGCACGACGTCCTCAACGACGTGGTCGTCGCCAAGGGCGCCATCGCGCGGATGGGCCAGTTCAGCGTGGAAGTGGACGACCAGCTGGCCGCCAGCTTCCGTGCCGACGGCATCATCGTCTCCACGCCCACCGGGTCCACCGCCTATTCGCTCGCAGCCGGCGGACCCGTGGTGGTGCCCGGCGTGGATACGCACATCGTCACGCCGATCTGTCCGCACCAACTCACGCTGCGGCCGATCGTCGTGCCCGGCACCTCAAAGATTTTGGTGCGGATCGAGGCCGTCCCTGAACAGACGTACCTCACCGTCGACGGCCAGGAAGCCATCCAGCTGCGCATCGACGACGAGCTGCGCTGCCGCCGGTCGGATCATTCCGTGAAGCTGGTGCGCCTCGGCAACAACGGATTCTTCGATGTTCTGCGGTCGAAGCTGAAGTGGGGCGAGCGCTAGCTGGAACGAGTCAGTTTAAATCCCCAGGCATGCTGGCAGGGGCGATTCGAGGGGGCGGCCGACGCCCGCGGTGCGGGCGACGAACTTCAGCAGGTCAAGCGCGATGTCTTCATTGCGTCGAGGGCCGATGCCAGCGGAGGGGATCTGATCCATAAGAAAACCTCACAAAAAACTGGTGGGTCGGCCGGAATGCGCGGGCGGAAGCCGCATGAAGCATCAGAGTGGTTCTGCGTTGACGCGTGCGAGATCCAGTGCCGGGTACGTGTTGCGCGCAATCGCCAGTCGGGACTCGTCTGTGCGCGGTCATCGACGACGTTTCAAGTTATCCATCCGTTTGATGACCATCCGTCAAATCTGCAGGATTGCCGCCTCACTGCAACAACGGCCGCTTTGCAACGCCAAAAGTACGGGCGCGCGGTAACGAAGTTTGCGGCTGAAGTGGAACGAACTGCTCTGGTAGATTGAACAGGCCATAGTTCTTACCGGAGGCATGCGTGAAACGACTCCTGGCAGCGATCCTTCTTCCAGCGATGACAGCTTTTGCCAACGATCTTCCAAACAAGAAGTACCTGGATCTTGACCATATCAAGATCATGATCTCCGCCGCGGAAGCCAAGGCGAAGGAGTTGAATGTTTCCGTAACCATCTGCGTTGTCGATGAGAGTGGCAACCTGCTCTTTCTGGAAAAGGGCGAAACGGCCCCACTGAATACGATTCAGTTTGCCCAGAAAAAAGCGCGGCATGCGGCCTTCTACGGCAGCCCGTCCAAAGCAGGAGCAGACACGATTAAGCAAGGCAATACGGAAGCGCTGGCATTCCCTGACTTCTTCCCAAATCAGGGAGGGCTGCCGATTAAGGTCGATGGGCAACTCCTCGGTGGTATCTCCGCGAGTGGCGCCAAATCGGAGATTGACGAAGCCATCGCGCAAGCCGGTCTGGACGCGCTCCTCAGGCAATCACGATCTGAATGAAGTGAATCCTGTGCTCGTCTTCCTGTGGACATCCAGTCCAATGTCAGAGAAACTCATCACGGCCCTACCGGCCCGCAGTATGACACAAGGCGACCTCTGTTACTCATCGATACAGTCTGTGGCCAGCACCTCTAACTGGAACGGGTCAATTTAAACCCCCAGGCATGTTGGCAGGGGCGATTCGAGGGGTCCTGGAGTGGATCGGGCAGGCTGATGAGCAGGTTGTGGGAAGGATCCCACCGGAAATCCAGTTTGCCGGGATAGCCGAGCATTTCCACGGACTGGAACTGCTGCGGTTCGAGAGAGGTAATGGTCAGGGTTTTCCCTGGCCATTGCGTGACAAAGCTGTACACCGTCCGGTCGTCCTTGCTGCGGGTGAAACGAATCGTGTCGCCTTCGCTCCAGAGAGTGCCGGGGCGCGGACGCGTCGCGTAGATGCCCTCTCCATTGAGAGTTAGCCACTTCCCGGTATCTTTCAGCTGGCTGATGGCGGTGGGATGGAAACTGCCGGATGCGCTGGGGCCTACTCCAACCATGAAGTTGCCGCCTTTTGCGACGGTGTCGATGAGGTTATCGACGATCCATTTTGTGCCCTTGTACTTCGCCGGATCGCTCTCATAGGAAAACGAGGTGCCGAGCGGGTAGATGACAAACCACGGCATCTTTGTGGCTTCTTTTGAAGCAGGGACGAAGCCCTCAGGCGTGTAGTAATCGCCGTAGTTGCCGATGCCGCGCGCGCGCAGCATTACGTCGGGCTGGAGTTGCCGCATTTTGAGTATGGTCTCGCGCATCTGCGGCCAGACGGAGGGTCCCCAGAAGATATCCAGGCACATCATGTCGATGGTGCCGTAGCGCGTGAGAAGCTCGGTGAGCTGCGTACGATGGCGCTCCACCATGCGCGTGACCTGCCGGGGGGAGGGGTCGGGAACGGTCACGAGGCGGCCGGCCATGCGCTTCTTCATGCGATCCCAAAATTCCTCGGCGCTTCCGTCCGATGGTTGCCAGCCCCACAATTTGGGGGACGACGGCACCTGCAGGGGGTGCCAGCCATAAGGCCGGAAATCGGAGTCGTACCAGTCGGAGTGGGAAAAGTAGAGGTCGATTTTGATGTTGCGCTTGTGGGCAGCCTGCGTTAGCTCATGAACGACGTCGCGCCTGAATGGCGTCTCCATGATGCTGTAGGCAAGGTCGCACTCTTCGATGCGCGGTCCGCCGGGGGATGTCCAGTTGGCGCGGTTTCTGACGCGCGTCTTTGTATCGAACATGGAGAAGCCTTCGTGGTGCTTCGTCGTGAAGGCGAACATCTTCAGTCCGGAGTCTTCGCAGAGATTCATCCATTGGTCGGCATCGAATTCCTGCGGATTCCATGTCTTGTAGGCCTCGTTGTATTTCTGGCGCTCGTCGAAGGGCAGGGAGAGAAATGGCCAGGATTCATGAGGCCGGCCAAAAATTGAATAGATTCCCCAATGGATCCGCAGCCCGAACTTCATGTCTTTGAAGTTTTCGACGGCGCGATCCGAGGCCCAGTGGTACTGATGAACCGGGACCTCCTCAACGTAGGATTTGGAGCGCTGATAGTCCGAATCGGTTGACGGCAGGCGGTGCTCAAGCGGCGGCTCAGAGGCTTGCCCCCAGGCGCGCCATGGAAGCGAAGAGGTGAGCGATGCGGCGCCAGCAGCGGCAAGAAATTCCCGTCGATTCATGGTTTCTCCTCTGAGCGAATGCGTGAGACAGCTTTCAACGTGGAGAATGCCGCCGGCCGCAGCGAGCGAAGAGTGCTCTCTGCGCGGTGGAGGCGACCGGTTCTGCTATCAGGACAATCATAGAGGCGGAATTCCAGCAGAGTCGTTGCGTGGTTCCTGACGGGAGATGCGAAGCAGCAACGAGGCGTGCCGCAGTTCATCGGAGGAGCTATTCTCCGACGGCGGTTGCTCCCCAGCGGACGTCGAGCGGAGGCAGGTTGGCCGCATTGAGGCGGCTGTAGCAGTACCTGTCGGCAAACTTGCCTTCGGGGAGCAGATTGGCTGCGCGCTGTATTCCTTCGAGCGAGAAGCCGAGATGCGCGGCGATGCGGCGGCTGGGTTCGCTGCCGGCGGAACGCGTGAGACCGAGACGGCGCATGCCGAGCGCAGCGAACGCGTAGCGCACCATGGCATTGGCCGCTTCTGTGGCGAAGCCCTTCCGCTGCGCGGTCCTGCGAACCCAATAGCCGGTGTCGCACTGGCGCGCCGGCCAGTCGATGTCGTGGAGTCCGCACCAGAGGACGGCTGTGCCGGTGGCCACTTCGATCCCGATGAGTTCGATGGCTTCGCGCAGGAGAAAGCCAGCCATCACCTGGCGATTGCGAATCTCCATCGATTCGGCCGTAAACGCGTCGCGCTGCTCGGCCCAGCGCATCCAGCGGTGCAGGTCGTCCCAGGTCTCGGTCACGGCCTCCGCCGTGACGGCGCCGTCGCCTGGCTGTTTGGGCCGGAGGAGCAGACGAGGCGTGCGGATGGGCATGGGGAGGTCGATGAGGACGGGGTGCGTGTGACCCATGGCGGTCATGATAGCGAACGGCGCGCGGGATGCGGGGCATCAGAGCTCGGCGATGCAGAGGCAGACGCGTCCGACAATAAGGTCGGAGGGCGAGTCCTGCGGGGCGAGGTCGATGAGTTCCACGGGGTGGTCGAAGGCGCGAGGACGCAGGATAAGCCGGCTGGACTCGAAGGAGACATGGCGGAAGACGAACCGGGCGTCAACGCGGACGGCATAGATGTTGGGCTGCAGCGGCCGGCAGGGCGCGAGCGAGTTGTAGTGGCGATCGAGGATCACGACAGAGCGGGCGCGCAGCAGGGGATCCATGGCGACGGCCTGAGCGGCGGTGATGCGCACGCCGACAAAGCGCTCCCAGCCGCGGCGGGTGACGGCACGGCGCACAGGCAGGGCGGCCAGCCACTCCTCCGGCAGATGCACCGATTCGCGGGAGGCACGCGGGGGAATGACGGGTGAGGTCATGGCCGCGGCTTGGGGGACGATGGGGATGGCATCCATAACGGCGTGGCTCTCTTCCGGGCGGGGATTGGGGTGGTGCGGGGAGCCGGCCAGATCCTCGACACTGAGGTTCTGGGCCAGCAGGATGCGGTCCAGCGCGGGCAGACTGAGGCGGCGGCGCCGGTGCAGGAAATTCGAGATGTGGGGCTGAGCAAGTCCGGTTTGGCGCGCAAGAAGAACGGTCGACAAGACACCCATATCGATCCGACGCCATATCTCCAGCCGCAGACGCTCGTGTAACTCAAGAAGTTTCATCTGTCCAAAGTTTTCACGGAGCAATACACCCGTTACCGGAGTGTTTGCAGAGAGAAATCCCAATTGAGGCAGTTCTTCAGGAACATCAGGGCACTTCAGTACTCACGTCGATAGCTCGGCAACAAAGGCACCGCCGGGGAACTTGTCCAGTGGCATCAGCCCATTTAGTGTCGGACTACTTTCGCCGGAAAGACATACAACTTTGCGTACGGGAAGATGGCGCAAGCCTGCCCGCAGAGCGGGTCGTTTCCGGCACTGGCCGCAAGGCGATTTGCCGATGTTCTCGAAATCCATTAATCCGCAGGACCAAGCCGTGCACAAAAACAAAGCGGCGCGGTCTTACCCTCCCCCGCGGCGGCGTTCAGCACTCCATGGGCGCGGCCGCCAGACTCCTGGAGAACAGATGACTTACGTACGAATCTTTTTGAAGATCTGCGAAGGGTGCGGTGTTCTATGGCTCCGCGCTTACGATTCGCAGGATGTCTACTGCGCGGCGTGTTCGCGGAGCATGCGGACGCTGCCCCCGCCTCGGCCGATGCGCCGCGGAGGACGGCCGCGACTGCGGCGGCCGGCGCATGTGAGCGGAGGTGCGGCATGAGCGCCGCTGTGGCTACTCCGTGCGTGCTGAGGGCGTCGGCCGATGTATCGGAAAACGACCTGCCGGTATGGCGGGCGCGGCCGATCGAAGGGCTGGCGTTCTATCGCAAGCACACGATCGCGCTGCTGCGACGGTATCTGGCGATCTCGATGGAGCTGGGACGCACTCCGTGCGTGCTGGGGACCATTGTGTTCCGGGGCCGGGTATCGAGTTACCGAATCCGCAGCTTTGAGGATCTGGTGATCTTTATCTTCGACGTGGAGAAATGCCTGAAGCGGCTGGACGCGCAGTCGCAGGCGGCGATTGCTCATATCGCGCTCGAGGATTACACGTATGAGGAAACTGCGGCAATCACCGGAAACAGCAGGGCCTCAACCGCGCGGATCTACGGTGCAGCACTCGACCGACTAACACAGTGGTTTCTAGAGTGTGGACTGCTGAAGCCGGAAGTGGAGATATTCTCGCAGGGATAATAAGAGACAACTGACCGAGAAAGCATGGCTGAGTCATCCGAAGAAAGTTGAGACTCGAGTTTTTCCAACCTGATATTCTGAACTTATAGAGTAAAAGTTTTGAGAGGGGCACCAGTGCGGTGCCCTTTTTTATTTGGCCCTGGATCGGCGGGTGGCCGGCCTTCCTGATTTGCGAAGGAGGAGCGGACCCCAGGAGAATGAGTTCTTTCAGGATCGAGGATATGCAGAAGAGAAGCTGCAAAGATTGGGAATGCGGACTGATGCGCCTGGCGAAGGCGCTGATGTTGGTCGCGCTGGCGCTGTTGCCGCTGGGCGCCATGGCACAGATGACGATGACAACCGTGCAGGGTACGGTGTATCGCGCGGATGGCACGCCGGCAGGCGGGACGTTGCTGATCAACTGGCCTGCGTTCACGACAGCGCAGAACCAGGCGGTGGCGGCGGGCAGCCTGAATGCGGCGATCGGCGCGAACGGGTTCGTCACGGTGAATCTGACTCCGAATGCGGGCGCGCTGCCTTCGGGCAGTTACTACACCGCGACGTATCACCTGAACGACGGCACGGTGAACCAGGAATACTGGGTGGTTCCGTCATCGGGGACAGCGACGGTGGCGGCGGTGCGCGCGCAACTGCAGCCGTCGACGGTGGCGGTGCCGCAGCTGGCCAGCTCCACGTATGTGCAGAACGCGATTGCGGGGCTGAGCGGCACGTATCTGCCGCTGACCGGCGGCACGATGACCGGAGCGCTGACGCTGAGCGGCGATCCTTCGGGATCGACTCAGGCCGTGACGAAACACTATGTGGATCAGCTGGCGGCGCAGAATCTGCCGCTCTCCGGCGGATCGCTCACAGGAACGCTGACGGCGCCTACGCTTTACGGCAAGAACATCGAGGGAGGGCTCTTCGCCGACCAGTGGCTCCAGGCCGGGAGCAACAATGGGATCGCGATGTCGCTGCAGCAGTGCGCGTCGCTTCCCTACGCGTGCCAGGTGCTTGCGCCGAATCTGTATGCGCAGGTGGAGGCACAGCCGTTTGGAACAGCATGGGGCATGATGTATCCGCCGCAGACGACGGGGCCAAAGGCGAGCGATCCGGTAGCGCAGTTCCTGGACCAGCGCTGGGGCGTGCCGCAGTACGTGTTCAACGGGGCGCGCACGTTCGACAGCCGGCATGGGGCGTGGCCGTCGTTCGTGATGAACTTCATCGGATCGAGCAGCCTGAATGGAACATCCACCCACCCCAGCGGAGCGCTGAGTGTCGCGACGAACTGGTGGACGGGCGGCCGCAATTTCTATAACGACAAGATGAATGCCGAAACCCTGAACGTGCAGGAGAACCACTACGCGCAAATTCAGGGCGGAGGGTCCATCGGCGTTGAGGTGAGTTGCTTTGGGAACGGCGACTGCTTAGGCGCCGGGATTACGACGGTCAGCTACGGCGGTCCTAATACAGGCAGCGACGAAGCCAACGAAGGCAAGGACGAGAAGAATATCGAGGGCAATGCGGTCTTCGGTGCCAGGGCGGCTTCGGTTTCTGCGGCGGCGGACGGCACGACGACGCTGACGACGTCCAGCCCGGTCGCTGCGGGCACGCAGGGGGCGGGTCGGCTGCTGATCGATCTAACAAAGATCTATAACTCGGGGTATATCTCGTCGGTTGGAAGCACCGGGATAATTTGCGCAACATGTAACTGGGATGCGACGTTCGGCACGTCGACGCAGACCACTTTGACGGCAGCCGTGCAGAACCCGGTGAACGGGACGAACAGCTTCCCGCAGTCGAACACGACGCTGACGGTGGCTTCGTCGGCTGGATTCGCGGTGGGGGATCTGGCAGGCATCTTCGATTACGACTACGAATGCGAGAAGGTGACGGCGGTTCCGGATGGGACGCACATCACGGTGGCCACAGACCAGCTGCCGCATCCGGCGGGCGCGTACGTCGCGCGCGGAGGGCTGACGTGTTATGCGATCGAGTTTGAAGCAGACCGTGTGACGCCGTCGAACACGAATGGCGTTGGGGTGGTCTACGGGCTGAATCAGACGATCCGCAATGCGATCCCCATCATGTATTCATCGAGCGGGAACGTGGCCTATCTCCAGCAGGGTTATAACTACCTGCCGAATCCTGCGACTTACCCGGTGACGCGCGCGTATGCGCGCATGGGAGGCAGCGGCGGAACGTGCAGCGTTGCGGTGAGTGGCGGGGCCGTTACGTCGGTATCGGTCTCCGGCGGCTCTGGGTATATCAGCACGCAATTCCCGCCGCAGCTGGTGCTGAGCGGGATTAGTTATACGGTCGCTCCCGTGATTTATGTGTCGGGGATTGGCGGCGGCGGCGTGCTGACCTCAGCGGCCATTTCCAATCCGGGAGCGGGTATCACGGGGACGCCGGCCTGCACGGTGGTGACGTCGAATCCGTATGACATTTATCCCGCAGCGAAGACGCTGAGCGTTTATAACGCCAGCGCGGGCAGCGTCGACGGCAGCTTTGTGACGGAGCCCTGGCCGGTTGCGCCGGCGGTGAACGATTCGCTGGAGCAGCCGCACTATTTCCTGCAGCACACGATGGGGGACTTTCACTTCGTCGGACAGTACATTCCCACAATTGGCTCGGGAGCGCACACGGCGTTCGGCTACGTGCTGCCCGGTCTTTACCAGGGGAGCGATCAGGGGGTGTCCTACGTGGCGACCTCCGATGCGTCCTTGTTTCAGGGGTATCCGGCGACGCCGAATATTGTGGGACGCGGCCAGTTGATGACGTCCACGTTCGGATACATTGACGGGCCGTGGCGGCAGGGCTGGTACATGAAGACACCGCCGTTTGCTCCGGGGCAGACGCCCGATAATCCTGGAGGATATGGACCGGCCGCGCTGCTGGTGGGCTGCGGCAAGGTTGCGTGTTCGTCGTGGGCCAATGCGTACTGGCTGGCGGGCGCGGCAACGGCGTCGGGAACAGCCGGGATCCAGATCACGCCGGCAACGAACACGGTGACCGAAGTGGCACCGGGCGCGGGGAACACGTCGTGCTCGACGACGCTGGCCGGGGCATCGGGCGGAGGGTTTTCGGTCAGCTGCGGCGGGTCGACCTCGAAATTCGACGCGTCGGGGAATTTGGCGCTGGCGGGATCGGTGAATGCGCCGGGCGGAGTGACGGGAGCCAGGATCAACGGCGAAGTGACGGTGGATGGCACGACATACGCGACGCTGAACGCAGCATGGAGCGCAGCGGTGGCGCAGGCGGTGAGCACGGGCCAGAACCAGACGGTGCGGCTGGGGCCGGGGACGTATCCGGTGACGGCGACGCTGACGGAGCCGACGAATGGCGCGTGCGTGAACCTGCTGGGCTCGAGCGGCACGACGATGAACGCCGACAGCAGCCAGGTGGCGACGACGCTGAGTGTTCCGAACGCGCTGAACGGCGATGTTTTCTTTCTGGGCAATGCGAATCAGGCGCAGGGGTGCACGTTTAAGGATTTCAATGTGCTCGCGGCGGGACATGCGACGCATGGCTTTGAGCTGCAGTGGTTCCGCGGGCTCCTCATCGATAACGTCACGGTCAACGACACGACGGCG
>DATEPN010000378.1:0-7174 GCA_035273225.1 Acidobacteriaceae bacterium
CCTGCGGGGCGCACTTCGTCGGCATGAACAGCCGGCACACGGCGTGGGATTACTACGACCGTCCCGCTGATCTCTGGCTCGACGAGCACTGGGCACGCTGCAGGCCACGGCTCTACGCGATCGCCGGGCTCCCCATGCCGGAGGAGCGACCGGACATCGGTCCGCTCACAGCGGATGAGTTAGAGCGGACGGCCGCCTAATCAAGCGTGATCTGAATCTTCGAGTAGCGCCCTGGATTCTCACTCCAGTCGCGCAGCAGCCCGGGCGCTTCGCTCAGCGGGGCAACCGTGGTCACCGTCGCGTCCACTGGAAACTCGTGCCGTTCGAGCATCGCGATCACCTCGCGGAAATTTTCCGGTTGCGCATTGCGCGAGCCGCGGATGTCGAGTTCCTTCTGCACGAAGAGGCGGGTTTCGTAGCTCACCGGCTCTTTGGCGTAGCCGATGTACACCACGCGGCCGGTCGGCGCGACAACCTCGACGGCGGCACGAAAAGTCTCCGGCAGGCCGATCGCCTCAATGACAACGTGCGGTCCGCAGCCGCCGGTCAGCTCCCGCAGAGTCTCCGTCGCATTCCGCCGTCGTGAGTGAACGAGATCCGTTGCGCCCGCCTGGCGCGCGATCTCCAGCTTCTCGTCTTCCACGTCCACCGCAATCGTCCGTGCCCCGCGATGCGCAGCGCCGGCGACTGCTCCCAGCCCAACACCGCCGCATCCGAAGATCGCCACTGTGTCCCGATCGGTCACTTGCCCGCGCGCCACCGCGTGAAAGCCTACAGTCAGCGGCTCCACCAAACACAGTTCCGTCAGGTTCAGCTTGGCGGGATAGAGCTTCTCCACCGGGCAAGCGATGAATTCGGTTAGCGCGCCATCGCGCTGCACGCCGAGCGTCTCATTGTGCAGGCACGCGTTGTGCCGCTCATTCGCGCAGGCGGCGCAGTGGTTACACGCTTTGTACGGAGACAGCGTCACGTCCATTCCGACGCTCAGCCCCTGCGCTTCTTCGGGCAACTCCACGATGGTCGCCGCAATCTCGTGTCCCGGAATCCTGGGATAGGTGACCAGCGGATTTTTTCCGCGCCATGAGTTCAGATCGGTGCCGCACAGGCCGATGCGCCGCACGCGCAGCAGCGCCTCGCCCCGGGCCGCCTTCACCTCAGGAACTGTTTCGATCCGCGCGTCTCCCGGCGCGCGCAGCACCAGTGCCTTCACTTTGTCTCCTTCAGGCGTTCCGCAGTTATTCCGTTTTCCGAGGCGCAGACCATTTCTTCCACATCTGCGGATCGCTCAACATTTTGATGTAGACGCCGCCGACCACCGACCGCGCCTGAAATCCCACCTGCGCACCGCTCACCGTGTCGAACCAGTCGCTCAGCGGCACACGCGTCGGACTCTCCGTCATGAACTTGTAGAGCGGATCGATGAGCGCATCGAAGTCCTGCCGGTTGGGCGCCATCGTCGCCGTCCACACGGTCCAGTCGAGCTTGGTGTAGGTGTGCCGGTTGTCGAGCGGAAGCCCGAAGGCATTTTGATGCGCCAGATAGTAGTGAATCTCCTCCTGCGTCAGCGACTCCGGAAACAGATGCAGCCCGAGGATTCGATCCCAGACCAGGTTGTACTTCTGGCTCCAGGTGCCGGGACGGTCAAACGCGAGCCGCGTGTGATCGCCGTCCGCAGCCATTTTCAGAAACTGCGCGGCCATGCCTTGCGCGTGCTCGCGATAGCGCGCCGCGACCTCCGGTTTGCCCAGCCGCTCGGCGAGTTGCGCGTAAGCGCCGAGTGAGACGATCGCCTTGACGGACAAATTCGCGTTGTGCGCCAGATGACCGGTGAAGTCATCGGTGCTCAGCTGATTCGCAGGATCCATACCGAACTGCAGCAGGTAGTCGGCCCAGCGCGAAAGCAGCGGCCAATATTGCGCGGCAAACTTCGCATTCCCTTCGGCCTTCGCGAGCGCGTCGAAGAGAATCAGAATGTTGCCGCTCTCTTCGACGGGCATCTGATTGGTTTCCGTGCGCTCCCCGCCGCCATACACCTGCCCGTTCGCCAGCGGATACGTCCCGATATCGTGCGGCGCAAAGGGCCACTTCCAGCGCGGCAGACCGGCGTACTCCATCACCGGACGCAGCTCCGCCTCAAGCAGCTTCGGGTTGAACAGCAGGAAGAATGGTGAGGCGGGATACGTCACATCGACCGTGTCCGTGCAGCCGTTGCTCGAGTTCTCCTTCGAGAAGAGCAGCGGGTTGCCGTCGAGATCCACAACCAGTTTGTGCGCGCCCAGCGTCTGCCGGTACGCGAGCACGGCCAGTGCGGCATAATGCTCGCCGCCAATGGCGGTCAGATCGGTGACGAGCGCGCGATCGAACGCCACGGCACGCTCGGTGAGCCCATCCTGCTCGCGCTCCGCAGCCTCCAGCATCTCTGCGAAGCTCTGGCCGCCGCGCCGCCAATAGTCGGGCAGGTCGCGCTGCATGTACTGCACGGCCTCGCGATCGTCGTAGGCCAGCATTGCTTTGCGCGTGACCGGGGCGCTCGTCACCTGTCCCAGATCGAAGCGCACCGCCATCATCGGCAGATCGACGCGCGGCGCACGCGGCATGTCGAGGTCATCGGCCGCGGCCGGCGCACCGCCCTCGGCATCGTGCAGAAATTCTTCATATCCCAGCATCGCCGTCGTCGTGCCCGGCTGCGCAGGAACCGCCAGATCGGCCCAGCCCCAGTCGATGCGCAGATTGTCGCCGGCTTTTTCGAGCATCGGCTGCTCGTTGTCGCCCACATGCAGGACGGTCAGATCGCCGACCCGGCTGGAGCCCCACACCACTTTGTCGTGCTCCGTGTTGACGGCTAACTGCGCGCTCGCGCCTACCGTGAGCTCCACGGCATGGGCTGCGCCGTCCACGGAACGCACCGTCCACGTGAGATACGTCAGCGGACGCGAGAGCGCAACCAGATCCTGCGGCAGCGCCGGCGTCAGAAAGGCTGCCGTCAGATGAATGCCCGCGCCTTCGAAGTCATAAATGGTGCGCGTCGGCCAGATAGCCCGCGTGACCTGCGGCAGCGCAGGAATGCTGGCCCGTCCCATGAAGTGGTAGGGATGCCCATCCACCCGAACGATTCCGTCGAGCCGCTGCTCCACGCCGGTCCAGTGGCGCGTTGGACCCTGGTTCAGCGCGTCGTTGAACGACCAGACGCTGAAGTAGGGATCGTGCACCACCAGCGGTGTTGCCGGTGTGCGCACGGTGACCGGTTGCTGCGCGCAGGCGAACGCCGTCGCCGCACTCGCCATGAGCCCGACGCGCATCGCAAACCCGCTGAATCTCCGAATCTTCCTTGTGAGCATGTCGGGATCAGGGTAAATCCTGCGGGGGTTCCCGCGGTCGTCATCGATGACGCGGGCATATCCTGAGGCATCCTCCCGCAGCGGAGGAATTCGCCGCCATTCCGACAGGTCCCCGCCACGAACAGCGATTTTCGCTTCTGTCCCACAAGGCGAGATGACATCCTGCCCAACACGTTGCGTCTCGTCACAATGGCAGCAGAGAATCGCCAATCGCCGGGTCCCCGCCGGAGATTCAGGGCCTGAAAGTTAGAGTGCGCATTCTGAATTCCTCGGACAGGGACCAGGGACAGAAGAATCCCGGCGGAACGACCTTTCCCTCGCGCCGCCGTCCCGGAGAAACGAGCATGGTTCGGAAAGCATTGTGGAAGCTCGCGGCCTTATCCCTCGCGCTTGCAGCCGGCGGAAGCGTTGCATTCGCGCAGGTCTACCTCACCGCTGATGGCGAGACGCCCGCCTACACGCGCATCAAATCGGTTCTCTATTCCAGTCCGGAAAATCCGGATTGCGCCCATCCCATCTTCGGTCCGCACATCACGCAGGTGCCGGACACGGAACTGGGATCGTATGCGTTCGACTTCCATTCTCACGTCATCCCCGATAACGATCGCTGCTCCAAATTTGATCGCGAACGCATCGAGATCAAGACGGAAGGGAACTCCAGCACACCGAGCTACCTGTACGGCTCGCTCGGCGACACGGTCACCTACCGTTGGCGGTTTAAACTACCTGCCGGCTTTCAGCCTTCGTATAGCTTTACGCACATCCATCAAATCAAGGCCTACAACGGAGATGACGGCTCTCCCATCATTACGCTGACGCCGCGCTACGTAAGCTCAGGAAATATCCTGCAGCTGATCCTGGTCGATTCGCACGGAGAGACAACCTATCTCTCCAGCACGCCGCTCGACCCCTTCCTCGGCACCTGGGTCGAGGCGTCCGAGAAGATCACTTACGGCCACACCGGGCAATACTCGATCGCCATCAACCGCGTGAGCGACGGGGCGATCCTCTTCAGCTACTCCAGCGCGAGCCTCGATCTGTGGCGCACCGGCACGACCGTCGTCCGGCCAAAGTGGGGCGTCTATCGCAGCCTCAACAACGCCCAGCAACTCCGCGATGAGCAGGTGCTCTTTGACGACTTCTGTCTGGCGAAGGGTACAGACGACTGCGCTCCCGTGAGTGAACTTCCCGACTTCAAAATGAGCGTCACCGCCTCGAACAGCGGCGGGATTGCTCCGGGCACCGCGGCCGCCTACACCGTCAACCTCTCCGCGCTGCATGGATTCGCGCAGAATGTCAGCCTCAGCCTGACCGGATCGAACGCTGTGCCAGGCGCCAGCGGCCCGCAACCGGCAGCCAACCTCACCGGACTGCCCGCTGCGGCTACAGCGGAGTTCAGCGCGCCGAGCGTTGCCGGCGGATCCGGATCGTCCACGCTGACCGTGACCACAACCGCGCAGACTCCTCCCGGCCATTACACGCTCGTGCTCTCCGGCATCAGTGCGGATGGCGTTCGCACGCATATTGCAACGGCGCCTCTGGTCATGCTCGGTACTCCGGGTGACGTAAACGGCGATGGCGTCGCAGACTGCGGCGACCTGCAACTGGCAAAGCTCGCCGTTGGCAGCAAAGTCGGCGATCCGGGCTACAACGCCAGAGCCGACTTCAACGGCGACGGATTCGTGGACGCGACCGATGTGGCCTTCATCGGCCAGCGGGTGTCCAGCGGCACTACGTGCCCCTAATTGCGACAAGGAGACGAAGCAATGAACCTGCGAATGATTCGAATACTGTCCTTTGCGCCGGCGCTCCTCCTGCTGGCCGCCACTTCCGCTTTTGCCGACGGTGTGGTCACGCTGTCGCCCGGTGCTGTGGGACCAGGTCAGCGGTTCACCGTTGCCGTGAACCTCACCGGGCCCACCGTGAAGGGTGTGCCTTCCGGCGTCTCAGATGTGTATGCCTTCCAGCTGAGCCTGTCGTTTTCCTCGAGTCTCATCCAGGCCAGAACAGTGAGGGCCGGCAACTTTCTTTCGAGCTTGGGAACCCCGTACTTCTCAGGTGGCGCGATCGACAACGGTGCCGGAACGGTCTCGAATATCTTCGGCACGCTCGTCACGGTTCCGAATGGCGCTTCCGGAAGTGGAACGCTGGCGACCATCAGCTTTCAGGGAATCGCGGCGGGCACTCCGCAGATCACCATCACGAAGATCACGCTCCTCGACTCGCACCTGAACCCCATCGTGATCGATGACACTCCCGATCAGGTGACGACCAGGGTCACGCTGACCACGGCAGCGATGGTGAAGCTGAATCCACGCGAAACGGAAACGGCTCACTGGATCCTGCCCGCGGCTTCGACCGCTCCGAACGCAACAGCTGAGACGGCGGCCTCTCAGAACACCACACCTGCATGGGTCCCGCGCGCGACTCCTTTCCTGGAGTCACGTCGCGCAGCCGGCGCGGCTAACTTCCCAGAGCGCTACTCCAGCGGCCGGTCGGTGTAGAGCGTGTTCATCGAAAGCTCTTCGACGAGAACCAGCCGCGAGCCCAGCAGCGTTTCCACGTGCTTGTGGAAGTCACCCGGCACGAAGAGGAAGTGCCGCGGCCCCGTTCCCCACATGCGCAGCAGGTCCGGGTCGCTGAGGAAGATATGCGGCGCGTCGGGATAATCGGAACCCCAGATCATCGATGAGCCAAACAGTTCGCCCGGGTCCTCTTCGGGATCCGGCTCGAAGTACCACTTTTTCCCGTGCACCAGCAGCACCTGATGATGGGTGTAGAACGGGATCGACGAGCCCTCGGACTGGTCGCCGTAGAGAAGAATCTGTGCGTTGCTGTTGCCGGGCTCAGCCATCAGCCGGTTGATCGTGTCAGCAATCGGCCGCGAGGAGAGCATGGGCGAAAAGCGCACCAGCGCGATGTGCGCCGCGACCAGCACGAGCGCCATGGTCAGGGCGACCGTCACCGTCGATTCAAAGGCGTGACCCTGACGCCGCAAGCGCCAGGCGGCGAGCGGTCCGGCAAAGAAGGCCAGCGCGGCGATCGCCGCCGGCAGGCGCAGGCCCGCGAACGCATCGCCCGTCAGATCGAAGAAGTGCGACGTCGCCAGCGAATAGTCGCCCACGCCGCGATGGGCCATCATCGTGCCCGGGTCGATATAGGGCAGGTGCCGCGACGCCCACAGTCCCCACGCGAGAACGCTCGCGATGGCCAGTCCGGCGAAGACGAAGAACACGTGCGCTCCGCTGAGCCACTGGCGGGCGGGCTTGCGGTCCGCCTCGGGAGCCGCTTCAACGGTGGCCAGAGCGCCCGCAATCAGCATGAGCGCGGCCGGATAGATCGGCCAGGTGTAGTACTCCTGGTTCGTCGAAATGGCGAAGAAGAGCAAGATGAAGCCGACGAAAAACCCGAGCAGCAGGCTCGTCCGCGCGCGGAAGCGCAGCCGCGAGGCGATCGCCGATGATTCCTTCGCGGTCAGCCGTGGGTCCAGAAACTGGATGGTATTCGTCGCGTCATAGCGCAGATCGGAGAGGAAGATGTGGCGATTACGCCAGGCGCGGCGCAGGGCAATCGGGACGAAGAGACTCCACGGGAACAGCCAGATGAGCTGTCCCAGCCAGAAAATCGCCCAGGGCTGGCGGTTGTAGTCGTCGGGATAGCGCTTGCCGAGGAAGCGAAGGAAATGCTCATTGATGAAGTAGAACCAGAAGAATCCGTGGACATGCCCGGGCGACGGCACCGGCCCTACCGGATGCCCCTGGTCTGGATTCCGCAAACCGGCAAGGATGTGCCACGGCGCTCCGATGGCCAGAAACAACAGCAATCCAGTAACGAGA
>DATEPN010000379.1:0-2244 GCA_035273225.1 Acidobacteriaceae bacterium
AGTGTCCTCGGGGATGCTCGACGAAATTCATGCGCAGGAGAGCAGGCTTGCGGGATTCCAGATTCCCGCCGGTCTCGATCCGAATACGAAGATAGCTATGAAGAAGTTGATTGGGCAGGCATTCGTGTTTGGGTTCCGCATTGTGATGGTGATCTGCGCAGGCTTGTCCGTGGGGAGCGCAGCGGTAGCGTGGCTGATGATCCCGAATGCTCGCGAGCCCGAAGTTGTTAACTGAGCCGGTTCGCGGCGGAGAAGCGGGGTTTATCCACTGGCGTCCGCGGGCGGTAACTGGGTATGACTGTGAGTCCGAGGTCCCCGAGAAATGAAGCTCCTGGCTATTGGTCTGTGTGTCGTGCTTTCGTGCGGTGCTGTCAGCGCGCAGAAGTTTGTGTGGCAACCTTCGGCGGGGCACACGCAGGTGCCGATATGGCCGGGTGCGGCGCCGGATCCGCAGCCGGTGAAGGGGCCGGAGAGGCTGGAGATCGTAGGGCAGAAGGATTTTGTTGCCGGCAGTGCGTGGGCGGCGGTGGAGAACGTGACGCGGCCGACCATGACGGTGTATTCGCCAAAGGGGAAAAACACCGGTGCGGCAGTGGTGGTGTTTCCGGGTGGTGGGTATCAAATCCTGGCGATCGATCTGGAAGGCTCTGAGGTTTGCGACTGGCTGGTCACGCGGGGGATTACGTGTGTGCTGCTGAAGTATCGCGTGACGGATGTGGGGCCATATCCGAAATCGGGACCGTATCCCGAGTCGCCTATGGCGCTCGAAGATGCGCAAAGAACGATGGGACTGGTGCGGCTGCATGCGGCGGAGTGGGGGATCGATCCGCACAAGGTAGGGGTGCTTGGGTTTTCGGCAGGTGGACACCTGGTGGCTGCGATCAGCACGCATTATGAGAAACGGCTGTACCCGATGATGGATGCGGCAGACAAAGAAAGCTGCCGGCCCGATTTTGGCGTCGCGATTTACCCGGGGCATCTGTCCCTGTCGGCGGCGGAATGGGATGCGAAGCAGGGCACGAAGAAATTCGCGGTGCCGCATAAGCCGGGCGCGGACCGAGAGCTGACGTTAAACCCCGAGGTTCCGGTTACGGCGCACACCCCGCCGACGTTCCTGCTGCAGAACGAGGATGACCATACGGACAACGTTGACGACTCGCTGGCGTACTACATTGCGCTGAAGAATGCTGGGGTGCCGGTGGAGATGCACTTGTACGCGCACGGCGGGCACGCGTTTGGACTGCGGCGGACGAAATATCCGGTGACGCGGTGGCCGCAGCTGGTGGAGACGTGGCTCGGGACGATTGGGATGGTGCAGCAGTAGGGAATGGCCGCTCGCCACACTAAGATGGGAGTGTGGCGGAGAGTGTGCAAAGCGGACTGATTCTGGGCATTGAGAGCTCGTGCGACGAGACGGCTGCGGCGGTGGTGCGCGGCGGGCGCGAGGTGCTGGCGAATGTGGTTGCTTCGCAGATTGCGCTGCATGCGAACTACGGCGGCGTTGTTCCGGAGCTGGCGAGTCGCGAGCATTTGAAGAACATTGTGCCCGTGGTTCGGGCCGCGATGGCGGAGGCCGGCGTAGGGTTTGCGGAACTGGACGCGATTGCGGTGACGGAAGGGCCGGGGCTGGCCGGGGCGCTGCTGGTGGGGATTACGTATGCAAAGGCGCTGGCGCTGGGCCTCGAGAAGCCGCTGATCGGAGTGAACCATCTGGAGGGACACATCCATGCGGTGCTGATGGGACAGGAAACACGGGACAGGGAACAGGGAACAGGGAACAGGGAACAGGGGACAGGCAGTAATGCAGGGCCGCTAATGGCGCTGGTGGTGAGTGGCGGCCACACGCATTTGTACTTGTGTGAGGGTTCGTCCCCCGCCCGTGACGATGAGACCGTCACGAATGGGGCACCCATCTGGCGGTATCGGAATGTCGGTAAGACAGTGGACGATGCGGCCGGCGAGGCGTTCGACAAGGTGGCGAAGCTGCTGGGGCTGGGTTATCCGGGCGGCCCGTGGATGGATGAGCTCGCGAAGCATGGCGATGCGCGTGCGGTGGAGTTCCGGTTTCAGACGATCAAGCGGAGAGGCAAAAGCGAATCACAGAGGACACGGAGGGACGGAGAGAGCACAGAGGCCCAAGAGGGTGAGCGGACGTTTGACTTTTCGTTCAGCGGAATTAAGACGGCGGTGCTGCGGTATATCCAGACGCATGGGATGCTGGAGAGCGCGGAGGCTCGGCGGGTG
>DATEPN010000380.1:0-14508 GCA_035273225.1 Acidobacteriaceae bacterium
ACGCGCACGGTTCGGTAAACTGGTCATTGGACACCCAATGACTGTGTTGAAAGCCGTGCGCGGCACGCGCGATCTTCTGCCGCCCGAAACTGAACTCTGGAACCGGGTCGAAGCGACCGCTCGACGCGTGTTCGCCCGCTACAACTTCGGCGAAATCCGCACCCCCATCTTCGAAGACACGCAGCTCTTCGCCCGCAGCGTTGGCGAAGAGACCGACATTGTCTCCAAGGAGATGTACACGTGGGAGGACCGCGCCCGGGCGCAGAGCGAGAAATCGCAGTCGCTGACGCTGCGGCCGGAAAACACGGCTGGCGTCGTTCGCGCGTACATCGAGCACAAGCTCGGCGAGACCGGGCTGCTGCAGAAGCTCTACTACATCGGACCGCAGTTCCGCCGCGAGCGCCCGCAGAAGGGACGCTACCGCCAGTTTTGGCAAATAGGGGCCGAGGTGATCGGGCCGGCAACCGCCGGGTCGGAATCGCCGCTTCGCGATGCCGAAGTGCTCGAGATGCTGGCCAGCTTCCTCGATGAACTGGGCATCAACGGCTGGGTTCTGGTGGTCAACTCCGTCGGATCTTCCACCGATCGGCCTCGTTACATCGCGGCACTGCGCGAAGCACTGAAGGAGAAAGCACCGCAGATGTGCGCCGACTGCCAACGTCGGGCGGAGACGAATCCCCTGCGCGTGCTGGACTGCAAGGTGCCCGAGGATCAGGCCATCATCGAGACCCTGCCCCGTATCGCCGACTACCTGGATGACGCGTCCAAAGCGCACTTCGCGGCCGTTCTCGCTACGCTCGATGCGTGCGGCGTGAAGTACGAGGTCAATCCGCGACTGGTGCGCGGACTCGACTACTACACGCGCACGACATTCGAATTTACGCACGGCGGTCTGGGCGCGCAGAACGCGCTGCTCGGCGGTGGCCGATACGACGGCCTGTCTGAGATGCTCGGCGGTCCTAAGGCTCCGGGCATCGGATTTGCGATGGGGCTGGACCGGCTGATCCTCACGCTGCAAAGCGCGGAAGGTGATTCCGCTGCCGCCGAAAAGGACATCACTTTGGCCGACGCCTTCATCGCGCCGCTCGGTGAGCCGATGAACACACCGGCGCTGGCGCTGGCGCGCGAACTGCGGCGCGAAGGGCTGCGCGTCGAACTGGGTGACGGCGGTTTCCGGCTGAAAAAGTCGTTTGAGATCGGTAATAAGGTGGCGCGCAACATCGTTCTGCTGGGCGAAGACGAGCAGCGCTCCGGTATTCTGACAGTGAAGCACTTTGCCAGCGGCGAGCAGACGAAAGTAGCCCGGGCCGGACTGGCGCAAGCGCTTCGAGGTCGGTAGATCCTCTGCAACAAGCAGGTCACGCTCCTTCGCTGCGCGACGGAAGTCGCCCAGGATATCAACCTAATTTAGTAAGGAAGAAGCTTTGCTGGATTTTCTAGGCACACGACAGCGCACCAACACCTGCGGCGAGCTGCGCGCCGCTGATGCAGGCAAGACCGCCACGCTGATGGGATGGGTGAATCGCCGGCGCGACCACGGCAACCTCATCTTTCTCGATCTGCGGGATCGTTATGGCATCACGCAGATCGTCCTCGACAAGGAGCTGACGCCCGAAGGCCATGCCAAGGCCGAGCAAGCGCGACCGGAGTATGTCGTCGCGACAGTCGGCAAGGTGCGCCTGCGTGGTCCGGAATCCGTGAACCCAAAGATGGCGACCGGCGAGATCGAGATTGCCGCCGACGAACTGCTCATCCTCAATGACGCAAAGGTGCCACCGTTCTCGCCGGCCGAAGACGCGATCTCGAACGAAGAGGTGCGCCTCCGCTATCGTTATCTCGACTTGCGGCGCGCCGAGATGCAGCGCAATTTCGAAGTCCGGCATAAAATTGCGCTCGCGGTGCGCCAGTACCTGTCCGGGAAGGGTTTCTACGAGATCGAGACACCATTCCTCACCCGCTCGACACCGGAGGGCGCACGTGATTTTCTGGTGCCGAGTCGCGTGCATCCGGGGCATTTCTACGCATTGCCGCAGTCACCACAGCTGTTCAAGCAAATCCTGATGGTGTCCGGATTCGACAAGTACTTCCAGATCGTGCGCTGCTTCCGTGATGAAGATCAACGCGCTGACCGTCAGCTGGAGTTCACGCAGATCGATCTCGAGATGACTTTCCCGCAGCAGGAAACGATCTTCGCTGTCGTCGAAGGATTCATGGCGGCAGCGTTCCAGGCGGTTGGCATCACGCTGCCCATTCCCTTCGCGCGGATCACCTACGACGACGCCATGCGCAAATACGGCATCGACAAACCGGATCTGCGGCTGCCAGGGTTAACCGATATTCGCAGCGTGTTCACAGCGGAGCAACTGCAGTCGCTCGGCGTTGACCCGGCGCTGCCGGTGGTTGCGGTACGCGTGCCGAAAGTGGGGGAGCTGAGCCGCAAAGAGCGCGACGACAACCGTCCTCTGTTTGATACGAGGAAGGGCGCGAAACTCATCGACGATCTGAAGCGGCTGGAGAAGTCCTTCCCGGAAGCCGTGGCGCAATTACGTGAACTGAGCGAAACGCAACCGGACGATCTGCTGGTCATCGTTGCGGGCGACGCGGCGCACCATATCTCCGCCAGCGATACAAAGTTCGAAGGCCGCCTGTCGGAGCGAGAAATAGCGGTTCTGAGTGCAGCGGGCAATCTCCGGGTCGAGTTGGCGAAGAAGTACGCCGACCGGCACGGCGCGTTCGCGGTGACCGACGCTGTGGTGCGATCGCAGGAGCGCGCGACGGGCATGGTGGACGGCTCGGCGGCCTTTCGTCCGCTGTGGGTGACGGACTTTCCGATGTTCGAGCACGATGCGGAGACAGGCAGCTGGGCTCCTGCGCATCATCCGTTCACCTCGCCACACGAGGAAGACATGGACCGGCTGCTCACCGATCCGGCATCAGTGCGCGCGCGTTACTACGACCTCGCGATGAACGGTCTCGAGCTGGGCTCGGGTTCGATCCGTATCCACCGGCAGGACGTGCAGCAACAGATCTTCCGGGCTCTGGGGATGAGTGACGAAGAGGCAAAGGAGCGCTTCGGGTTCTTCCTCGAGGCGCTGCAGTACGGGACGCCTCCGCACGGAGGCATTGCGCTCGGCCTCGATCGACTGGTAATGATTCTGGCCGGAGCTTCAAGCCTGCGCGAGGTCATTGCATTCCCGAAGACGGCCAAGGCGATCGACCTGATGGTCGACGCGCCGACTCCTGCAACCGATGCGCAATTGAAGGAACTGCATATCCGCCCGGTGCTGAAAAGTTGAGGAAGGCGGCGAACCGGGCCGCACGCTGGTCAGCTAGGGAAATTTGACGTCCAGCGCGTACAGTTCTTCGGTGCTGATGTCGCGCAGTGCCAGGATGGAGCCGTCCGGGGCGACCCCGGTCCACCAGCCAAAGTGTCCCTGAGCCAGATTGCCGGCGGCGGTCAGATCGGTGATGTGCTGCAGCTTGCGATCCGCCAGACACACGCGGTAGACCGGCAATTCCTTCGCAAACGGATTGCTGAAGATCACGCACTTGCTGTCTGCGGTCCAGCTGGGATAGCCATTGCGGCTCGCCGCCAACTCCTGCCACTTCTGCGTGGAGAATTCATAGAGCATTACGTGTTCGAAGTCGGTGGTCAGCGCCACCAGCCAGCGGCCGTCGGGAGACCAGCGTCCGGAAAACAGATGAACGGAACCGGGCACGTCGGACATCTGCCTCGTCGCGAGATTCAGAATGTGGATCGCGGGCCCGCTGGAATCGCGCGCAAACGCAGTGATGTCGCTGATCAGCATCGACTTGCCGTCGGGCGACCACAACGGATCGAGTTCGTCGCGCTGACCATCGGTGAGCGCTTCGAGCGCTCCGCCAGCGGCTGAAACGCGGTAGACGACCCAGTGTTTGCCGGGATCGCGGCCGGAGAAGACGATCTGTGTGCCGTCGGGTGACCAGTGAGGAACACCGGCTTCCATCGGCGCGAACGTCAGTTCGTGATGATCGCTGCCGTCGAGATTGCTGGACCACAAAATGCCTTCGGGGTATGACACATACGCCATGCGCTTGCCGTCGGGCGAAAAGCTCAGCCCCTCGGCAGAAAGGCCGTTGAGAAAAGGCGCGAAGGAACGACTCTTCACGTCGTAGCGCATCAGTTCGCCGCGCCGCGAGGCATTCATGAAGAAGATCTTGTGGCCATCGCGACTGGGCATTGGCGCCAATGCACTGGTGACCCCCTGCGTCAGTTGCACGGGCTCGCGACTTACCTTGTGCAGAAGGTCCCCTCGGTCGCGCATGGCCCAGAGGTTGACGATGCCTTCACGATTCGCCTGAAAGACGTAGTAATTGCCATCGGCAGTCCAGTTGCCGCAACAGACAGCGACAGCATCACCCCATGCTGGAAGCATCCGCGTCGGAGCCCCGCCGTCGATGCTTGCCTGCCACAGGGTTCCTCTGCGCAGCGAAGGGTTCCAGTTGCTGTAGCGGATGGTGCGGCCATCGGGCGATACACGGAGCCAGAACGCCGGACCCTGGGTATCGATCAGCTTTCGGGAGTTCGTGCCATCGCTTCGGGCCGCGTAGATCGCGTCCGCAGTGCTGTAATAAAGGGTGTTTCCATCGGGCGAGATTGTGGAGTCGCCGGCCAGCATGTCGCCGAGGCGGCGCAGCTGGCCTCCAGGCAAGGGCAACTGCCAAATGGCGGCGACATTCCGACCTTCGGGCGGCCCCTCGACGATGATGCTGGTCCTGTCCGGCGCGATGTCGTCCACGTTATCCAGATCGAATGGCAAATTCAGCGGAACCGGGTCACCCCCATTGACCGAGGTTTGCATTAGCAGACCGCGCGGCCCGTCGCTCTCGACGAAGTAGATTCTGGATCCGTCGGTGAGGATCGGATTGGGCGGCCCACCCAGGTCGAAACTCTTCGGCTTGCCGTCATTGGTCAGTTGTGTCGTGCCCAGCGGCTGCGGCGGCGCCAGCGTGGGGCGCAGAAGCCAGGCGATGGCGAGAATCAGCAGGACAGCGACCGGTGCAATCCAGAGGAGTGGCTTTCGGCGGGGCTGTAGGGCAGTGGCCGGTCCGCTCTGCGCAGCAGCGGCCGGAAGAGAGACGGCACTGGCCGGACCGGAGTGGATGCTGCTGCGACCGGAGTCCGTGTCGCGCTTCAGCCGCTTCAGGTCCGCTCGGATATCTGCGGCGTGCTGGTACCGAAGATCGGGATCCTTCTCGAGCGCCTTGTTGATGATTTCCTCGAGAGCCAGTGGCAGATCGGGGTTGAGCCGGATGGGGGACAGCGGCGCGCGATTGAGGATGGCTTCGAAGATCAGGCCGGTGCTTTCGCCCCGGAAAGGCATCGCTCCGGTGACCATCTCGTAGAGGACCACTCCGAACGAGAACAGATCACTGCGGGCGTCTACTTCTTTGCCGCGCACCTGCTCGGGCGACATGTAGGCGATCGTGCCCATCGCCGACCCCGGACTGGTGAGGTGTTCCTCGGTAACAGTAGCTGCGCTGGCGGCGGCAGTGCCATGCGCAGTCGCGGCGACTTTGGCGAGACCAAAGTCCAGGATTTTCGCATGGCCGCGGCTGGTCACAAAGAGATTCGCCGGCTTGATGTCGCGGTGGACGATCCCGGCGGAGTGGGCTGCGTCCAGGGCATCGGTGATCTCGATCGCGAGCGTGAGTGCCGTCTCGAGATCAACAGCGCCGCGCGTAATGCGCTGGCGCAGTGTCATGCCTTCGAGAAACTCCATGGCAATGAAGGCGTGTCCTTCCGCTTCGCCAATCTCGTAAATGGTGCAGATGTTGGCATGATTCAGCGCAGAGGCGGCTTTCGCTTCGCGACGGAAGCGCGCAAGTGCCTGCGCGTCCCCCGCTACGTTGTCGGGGAGAAA
Source organism: Acidobacteriaceae bacterium (assembly GCA_035273225.1). GTDB lineage: Bacteria > Acidobacteriota > Terriglobia > Terriglobales > Acidobacteriaceae > Palsa-343. The sequence goes on from DATEPN010000380.1 coordinate 5,904, forward strand.
CTTGAGCGCGACGAGACGCTCCAGCCGGGTGTCCTGCACCTTGTAGACAACACCCATCCCACCCGAGCCGATCTGATCGAGCAGCTCGTACGGGCCTACAACCGTTCCTGGAGCGATCGCCATGAAGTGGCCCGATTATAGGAGGATTTGCCGGAATACGCTGAAGATTCTGCAGGCCAGCCTTCTGCACTCGACAGCGCAAAAGCGCCTTGCTTGTAAGGAACGGCTGCCCACGGGCCGGAGAGCACGACCGTCGCCAGTTGCGCGGTAACGCTATAATCGGGCCACCTCGGAACAGGCAGGAGGCGCATGGCGCTGGCTCCCGGAGCGACGCTCGGGCCCTATGAACTGCTGGAGCAAATTGGCTCCGGCGGGATGGGCGTTGTTTACAAGGCGCAAGACAGCCGGCTGGGGCGCTTTGTCGCCCTGAAGCTTCTGCCCGATGAGGTGGCGCGCGATCCGCAGGCACTGAGCCGGTTTCGGCGCGAGGCGCGGGCGGCTTCGGCGCTGAGCCATTCGAACATCTGCACCATTTACGACATCGGCGAGCAGGATGGATACGCCTGGATCGCGATGGAGTATCTGGACGGCATGGACCTGCGCCGGCGGATGACGGCGCGGCCACTCGATCTCGAAACCGCGGTGTCGCTGGCCATCGAGGTCGCCGATGCACTGGATACGGCGCATGCGGCGGGCATCGTGCATCGCGACATTAAGCCTGCGAACATCTTCGTCACGAGCCGCGGTCATGCCAAGGTGCTGGACTTCGGGCTGGCGAAGGTGGCGAGGGCGGGGCATCCGGTGCTGACAGCCGATACGCCGACGATGACCGAGGAGCAGTTGACGAGTCCTGGGCAGGCGATGGGGACCATTGCGTACATGTCTCCGGAGCAGGTGCGCGGGCGGGAGCTGGATGCGCGCAGTGACCTGTTCTCGTTTGGCGTGGTGCTGTACGAGATGGTGTCGGGGGTGAGGCCGTTTCGCGGAGAGACGACGGGGCTGGTGTTCGATGCGATTCTGCATGGGACGCCGGTGTCGCCGGTGCGGCTGAATCCGGATCTGCCGCTGGCGCTGGAGCCGATCGTCAACAAGCTGCTGGAGAAGGATTGCGAGCTGCGGTATCAGCATGCGGCGGAGCTGCGGGCGGATCTGAAGCGGCTGCTGCGGGACACGACGTCGGGGACGCAGGCGGTTGCGGTGAGTTCCGCCTCGACAACGGCTGCGCCGGGCAGCGGATCGGTGACCGTGAAGACGGTGCGGCGATGGAGATGGTGGTGGGGCGCGGGGGTGATTCCTGTGCTGGGGATTGCGTGGCTGCTGCGGCCGGATCTGCCGCCGCCGCAGGTGACGGGAACGGAGCAGATTACGCATGACGGGGCCCAGAAGACGTTTGACCTGCTCGTGCAGAGGCCGTCGCCTTTGGTCACCGACGGATTGCGGATCTACTTCGTCGAGGGCCTGATACCCAATGGCGTGATCAAGCAAGCCTCCGCGTCCGGAGGTGGTAGTGCTCCGCTCGACCTGCCGTTTGGGATCATTTTTCTCGATGACGTAGCGCCGGATTCCGGCAGTCTGCTTGTCGGGCAACTTCCCGGCCGGCAAGGTCTGCCGATCCCGCTGTGGCAACTTTCTGTCCCGGCCGGGCAGGCAAAACGTATTGGCGATCTCAACGGCGTCGATGCGACCTGGTCGCCGGATGGAAGCACGATCTATTACACCCGCCCGGAGATCGCCACCACGGGGGCCGTCTATGCTGCCCAGCGCGACGGCAGCAATCCCCACAAACTGTTCAACACAACGGGGCTGCCGTTCTGGCTGCGCGTGTCACCCGATGGCAAAACGGTTCGATTCAGCATAGTGGAGAGCGCTGCCGCCAGCACATCGCTTTGGGAGGCGCACACGGACGGCACGGGAGTCAGACAATTGATAGCCGCCGGAGGCAGCTTAACGAATGCCTGCTGCGGCAACTGGACGCCGGACGGGAAATATTTTTTGTTTCAGGCGGTGCACGATGGGATAACGAGCCTGTGGGCGATACGCGAGACGGGTGACCTGCTGCATCGCGTGAAGCACGATCCGGTGCAGCTGACGCAGAGCCTGACGGCAGCATCGTCTCCGGTGGTGAGCCGGGATGGACGAAAGGTCTTCTTCATCCAGACGGAGCGCCGCGGCGAGCTGATGCACTACGACACGAAGAGCCACTCCTTTACGCCGTTTCTGGAGGGGATGTCGGCGGAGGGTGTGGCGTTCTCGCCGGATGGGCAGCGAATCGCGTACGTGTCGTATCCGGACGGCGCGTTGTGGACGAGCAAGATCGATGGCTCGGACCGGCATGAACTGACCTTTGCGCCGATGGAAGCGGGGCTGCCGAGCTGGTCGCCGGACGGAACGCAGATCGCATTTGCGGGGCGGCAACCGGGTGGGCGCTGGAACATTTTCCGGGTATCGGCTCAGGGAGGCGTGACGGAGCAGCTGGTGACTGCGGCGAAGGGACTCGAGGATCCAAGCTGGTCGCCGGACGGCAATTCCCTCGTCTTCGGCGAGCTCAACGGAGACGCACTGACCCACGACAGCGATGCCATTTACGTTCTGGACCTGAAGACGCGCCAGCTCTCAACGATTCCGGGATCAATCCATCTTTTCTCTCCGCGGTGGTCGCCGGACGGGAAACGGCTGCTGGCGCTGACGGCGAGCAACGATTTCCAATTGAAGGTCTACGACGTTGCCACGCGGAAGTGGCAAGGGCTGGGTGATGTTAGCAGCGCGTATCCGCAATGGACAGCGGACAGCCAGTGCGTGACGTTCACGAATGTTTTCGAGCAAAGCCTGCCTGTGTATCGCGTCTGCCTTGCGGATCGCAAACCGCAACACATTGTGGATCTCAGGTCGATCGGCAAGTTGGCCTTCGGGCGATTCGGGCCGTGGACCGGGGTTGCTCCGGATGGGTCGATTCTGGGACTGCGGGATATCAGCAACGAGGAGATTTACGCGCTGGATGTGAAGTTCCCGTGACTGGGTGCTGGGGACTGGGTGCTGGGTGCTGAATGAACCCGCAGCGATTCGTCCGGACTATCTGAAAAATGCAGGTCCTTCGACTCCGACGCGTTCGCCGCGGCGAACGCGTCTCCGCTCAGGATGACAGGGTTATCTTGTGAGTAGAGGGCGAGGATGCCGCATATTCCGACACCGCAGGAGCGGCGCGCGATGGGGCAGGCGCGGCGCAGGCAGGTTCACCGGCAGGATCATGCCCGGTGGGACCGCAAGCTGCGGCAGCATGATGGGCTGGCGCTGATTGAGGAGTCGATGCGCGGGCGGGTGCAGTCGCTTGTGGAGCTGAAATACGAGCGCATGCTGGCCTCGCCGTTCGGATTCTTTCGCGGGGCGGTGCCGGTAATGGCGGCGGATCTGGCGCTGTTGCCGCATACGGGGATCGTGAACCAGATCTGCGGGGACGCGCACGTGCGGAACCTGGGCGCGTTTGCCGCGCCCGATGGGCGGCTGCTCTTCGACATCAACGACTTTGACGAGACGATTCGCGGGCCGTTCGAGTGGGATCTCAAGCGGCTGGCGACGAGCCTGGTGCTGGCGTATCGCGAGACGAGCGTGAACGGGGCGAAGGTGAAGAAGTCCGCCGCCGTGGTGGAGAAATTTGTCGCGAGCTACACGAAGCTGATCCAGACGCTGGCCCGCATGCCGGTGATCGAGGTGGCGCGGTACCAGGTGCATCGGCTGCAGAGGATTTCTCCGGTGAGCAACGCGCTGCTGAAAGCGGAGCGCGTGACGCCGCTGCACACGCTCGACGCGCTGACGGTGGAGACGAAGAGGGGGCGTGTCCTCCGGGATGAGCCGCCGGTGCTGCGACGGCTCACGCCGCAGCAGGCGCGTCCGGTGCTGGCGGCGGTGAAGGCCTATCGCGACACGCTGCTGCCGGAGCGACAGCATTTTCTCTCGCAGTACCGGCCGCTGGATGTGGCGTTCAAGGTGGTGGGCACGGGGAGCGTGGGGCTGCGCGACTACCTCATCTACCTGGAGGGGAATGGGCCGCGCGATCCGCTGTTTTTGCAGGTGAAGGAGGAGCCAGGGTCGGCGTATTTGCCGTATCTGCCGGCGGCGCACGGGCCGGTGCACCATGGCCGGCGCGTCGCCGAAGGACAGCGGGCGATGCAGTTTCAGTCCGACCCATTTCTGGGCTGGACGACGATTGCGAACCGCGATTATCTGGTGCGCCAGCTGAACGATCACAAAGCGAGCATCGCGATTGAGGATCTGCAGGGGTCGGGGTTGCTGGAGTACGCGGAGGTGTGCGGCGAGTTGCTGGCGCGGGGGCATGCGCGCTCCGGCGACGCCTGCGTGCTGGCGGGGTATTTGGGGAATGGGCAGAAGTGCGCGGCGGCGATCGCGAAGTTCGCCGAAGCGTACGCGGATCAGACGGAGGCGGATTGGCAGGGGCTGAGGAGAAGCAGGGGGTAGGGGATAGGGTGTACGCGGCAAAATTGTAGTTACGTTTGGGGAATTGGGGAGAATTTTGCTAACGCGGGTGGCTCGTGGAACGTCGGACGGCCGTGGAGGTGCGCGATGCGGATGGCGTGGGTGACGGTTTGTCTGCTGGCGGGACCGGCGGCGCTGGGGCAGGTGCCGGGGCTTGCGAGTCCTGATGCGCAGGACGAGGGATTGCCGCGGGTCGTAGAGCCTGGCACATCGTTGTTCCTCACACAACATGCGGGCCAGTACGGGTGGCCGATGCAGTCGCAGCCGCGGGCGTTCTCCTTTGCCGGGCCGAAGGCGATGCCGCCGGTGGCGAAGATGGAGCCGATTCCGACGCAGTGGCCGAATGCGAAGATGGAGCCGATTCCGACACGATGGCCGAATCTGCAGGTGGTGCCGCTGGGAACGCAGCCCGCGGCGGTTGCTCTGCCAGCATTGCCGCAGCAGAAATAGCAGGACCGGAGCGCGCGTGTTGCCGGTGAGAAAAACAGCGGCGGGAAATTCGTTTTCCGGATGGCGCGCTGTTTGATACACTCGCCGGGGCCCGGCGAGATTCCCCATCGACGGGCGATACGATCACAACGAAATTTCAAGGAGGTGCTGCATGCACCCTGGGAACCAGCCTGGGGGTCCGGTGACCCCTGCCCCGATCTTCGATATGCTGCAGGCGCATCAGCGCACGGCGGCGCTGAAGGCGGCCATCGATCTGGACCTGTTCACCGCAGTGGGCAACGGAGCGGGGGACGTGGCTTCGATCGCGAAGCACTGCTCGGCGTCGGAGCGCGGCGTTCGGATTCTGTGCGATTTTCTGGCGATCAACGGGATTCTGGTGAAGGAGGACGGGCATTACCGGCACAGCGCGGTGAGCGCCGCGTTTCTGGATCCGCGGTCGCCTTCGTCGCTGGCGTCGATTGCGCAGTTCCTGGGCAATCCAAAGATGCGCGAACCCTATGATCGGCTCGCCGAGATTGTGCGCAGCGGTCGCTCCAGTTTGCCAGGCGAGGCCATGGTAGAGCCGGAGAATCCGGCGTGGGTGCAGTTTGCCGAGACGATGGCGCCGATGATGGCGCCTATGGCAGGTCCGCTGGGCGCGGTTGTCCTCGAGGGACACAACGGGCCGATGCGCGTGCTGGATATTGCGGCCGGGCATGGGCTGTTCGGGATCGAGATTGCGAAGCAGAATCCGCAGGCGCATGTGACGGGGCTGGACTGGGCGCCGGTGCTGCGCGTGGCGCTCGAGAATGCGCGGAAGGCCGGTGTGCAGGAGCGCTATGACATGCTGCCGGGGAGCGCGTTCGATGTGGACTTTGGCGGGCCCTACGATGCGGTGCTGCTGACGAATTTTCTGCACCACTTCGACAAGCCGACCTGTGTGGGTCTGCTGAAGAAGGTGCGGGGGGCGCTGAAGCCGGGCGGCAAAGCGGCGACGCTGGAGTTTGTGCCGAACGAGGATCGCATCTCGCCGCCGATTCCCGCGGCGTTCAGCATGACGATGCTCACTACGACTCCGTCTGGGGATGCGTACACGCTGAGCGAGTTGACGGCGATGTATTCGGATGCGGGCTTCGCGAACATGCGGGCGCATCCAATTCCGATGAGTCCGCATACGGTGGTTGTGGGATACGCCTGAACGGCGCGTGGGAGAATCGGTGCATGAGTGAATTGGCTCTCTGTCTCAACGGCGACAGCGCATTTGCGCCTCCGTCGCACATTCTCGAAAACCTCACGGAAGAGATGGCGCGGCGGAACGTGGCAGGCGCTCCGCACAGCATTTACGCCGAAGTGTGGCACCTGGCGTACTGGCAGCAGATCACGCTGAACTGGGTGTCGGGGATTGAGACGGCGTGTCCGGCGAGTGCGGCGGAAGGCTTTCCGGCGCCCGATGAGAAGGAGAGCTGGGAACTGCTGCGGAAGCGGTTCCTCGACGGAACCGAAGAGGCGGCGGCGCTGGCGACCGATGAGCGCGAGGCGGGGCGGCTAAATGAACAGGTACGGTGTCCGTCGCCGGCAGGCAAACCGGCGCGGACCATGACAGTCCGCGAGCAGTTGGAGAGCTTGGCCTCGCACAATGCATATCATTTGGGACGCGTGGTGCTGCTGCGGCAGATGCTGGGGAGTTGGCCTCCACCTTCGGGTGGGTTTACTTGGTGACGGGACGGAGGTTCGCAGCTACCTCGGGCGGAAAATTGCGAAACGGCTTGTTGTCTGACTCGCGATAGCGAGGCAGGCTCGGATCTTTCCTGCATGCGCTCAGGTACTGGCGTTTGGTAACTCGCCGGCCTCTGATCCAGTACCGCCGGTAGCCGCGATTGACGCGCCCTCGGGAATTCCAGTCTCGCTCGATGCCATGCAACAGGTTCTCAGCGAAGTGTCGTTCCTGCCAGACATGACGCTGGTCTGCCTCGAGCCACCACTCGAACCCGTGGAGCTTTCCGGCGCAATAGTAACGAGCTTCGCTGAGATAGGCTTGCCCCCCGGGGAAGTCTTGCCACCACAAATCGAGTCCGGTGCCATGTTTCATGGTGTAAGTGCCGAGGAGTTTCCCGTCGCCCCCATATTGCCGGGCAACACCATGTGGCAATCCGTTGCGCCAAGGCTCCGATGAACGCACTCTGGCAGGGTCATCTTCGAAGAAATAGAGGATCCCATGTCGCCTTCCATCCTTGAGTGGGCACTCTGATTGCAGTTCGCCGTTCGGGCTGAAGTAGCGAATGCCAACCAGCTTTCGGTTCATCCAGTATTCCGCTTTATATTTTTGCGGACCGGCGATATGGGTGGCGACCACGCGTTCGCGAGCGTTCTTCGGGAGGGAGGAGCGGTAGTGCTTCATGCGTGACGAGCAGATTGCGCGAAAACGAGTATAAGGGAAGGATTCGTATTCATTGGATTACGACCCAACGACGAAAGGTCACCGGATGAAGAGACGCGAATTTTTGAAGGCGGGTGTGGGCGCTTCGGCGGCGCTGATGGCGGAGCGGGCGGGTGTCGCGCAGACGGCGAATGCGGCGAATGCAGGCAAGCCGCGGCAGTATTACGAGCTGCGGAAGTATTTGCTGGAGCAGGGTCCGCAGGTGCAGGGGGCGGCAGAGTATGTCGGCAAGGCGCTGATTCCGGCGATGAACCGGATGGGGATCAGTCCCGTGGGAGCGTTCAACTTGCAGATTGGGCCGGAGACGCCGGCGCTGTATGTGCTGCTGCCGTCGACGAATCTGGAAACGCTGGTGGGTGCGCGGCTGCGGCTGGAGCGTGATGAGCAGTTTCAGTCGGCGGCGGCTTCGTTCTGGAATGCTCCGGCGACGAGCCCGGCGTTTGTGCGGGTGGAGAGCACGCTGCTGATCGCGTTTGAGGGGTGGCCGGAGATTACGGTTCCTCCGACGACGGCGCAGAAGGCCAAGCGGATTTTTCAGATGCGGACGTATGAGAGTCCGAGTCTGCGCGATCATGCGCGCAAGGTGCAGATGTTTCACGCGGGGGAGTTTGAGATTTTTCGAAAGTCAGGATTTTGGAATGTGTTTTTTGGCGATGCTCTGATCGGCGCGCGGCTCCCGCACCTGACCTACATGCTGAGCTATACAGAGGTGGCGCAGATGGATGAGTTGTGGGGGAAGTTCCGGGACGATCCGGAGTGGAAGAAGCTGCAGCAGCGGCCGGAGTTCAGCTACGAGCCGATCGTGAGCAACATTACGAATCTGCTGCTGGCGCCGACGGAGTATTCGCAGATTTGAGTCGGCAGTCGGCACCGGGCGGGCAGGAGACGGCATGCATCGAGTGGCGGCGAGGGGAGCGGGTTCGGCTGCGGGAAAGAGCCCGGGATACTCGGGGACTCCGCTGTGGAAGAAGCTGGGCGTGCGCGAGGGGCAGCGCACGTGGCGGTCCAGGATGCCCGAAAGCGTGGCGGCGGAGATTGCGCTCGGCGGCGTGCGGCCGGCGGTGATGCGGAGTCCGGCGGCGGGGCTGGAGATGGCGCACGTCTTCGTGACGCGGCGAGCAGAGTTGGCGGAGCATTTGGCGCGGCTGCGTCCGCTGCTGGCGTCGGCGGGTGTGGTATGGGTGTCGTGGCCGAAGAAGGCGTCGGGCGTGGCCACAGACATCACCGAGGACGTGGTGCGGGCGGCGTGTT
>DATEPN010000381.1:0-5354 GCA_035273225.1 Acidobacteriaceae bacterium
AGCCCGGAACTGGAGAACGCGACGATCACGACCATGGATCAGATCGTAGAGGATTCGTACGGCAGCCAACGACTGGCGGCGCACTTGCTGGAGATATTCGGCGGGGCGGCGCTGCTGCTGTGCGTGGCCGGTCTGTACGGACTGCTGGCGTACGTGGTGACGCAGCGGACGCGGGAGTTGGGTGTGCGCATCGCGCTGGGCGCGCAACGCGGGAATCTGGTCTGGATGGTGATGCGTCAGGCAGGCGTCATGCTTGTTGTCGGAGTTGTTGTCGGGACAGCGCTGGCGTGGGGATCGGGGCGGCTGGTGCGCGGATTCCTCTATGGCGTTTCTGCTCATGACGGCTGGGCGCTGGCTGGAGCGGCGCTGTTGCTGCTGGCCAGCGGACTGGCGGCCGCCTGGTTGCCGGCGCGCCGGGCCGCGGCTGTGGATCCCATGCAGGCGTTGCGAACGGAGTAATGGCAGTCTAGGGCGCGGCTACTTTTTCGCGCGTGCGTCGAAGTCGTGTACGCGGCTGGCTTCGAAGCTCACGATCTTCCACTGACCTCTGCGGCGCGCGTAGACACGCGTGTAGCGGTACTGGCCGCTGATGTCGCTGGCGCCGTTGGTTCCGCGAACATCGGCCTGCGAGGTCACGACGGCCGTGTCGCCATAGACGCGCACGTGCAGATCGGAAATGTCGAGCCTGGTGATGCGAACCGTGCCCGCGCGCCGCTGGTCCACCGCCTGGGTTTTCGTTTCCACGGTGCCGTTCGAGGTGATCCCGACGTAGTCGTCGGCGAGCAGGTGATCCATCTGGGTGACGTTGTTGTTGACGATGGCGTCGCGCCACTGCTGTTCCAGGCCCTCGATTTCCTTGTGGACTTCGCTCTTTTCGCGATGCGGCAATGCCCCCGCAGCATGGCAGATCGCCAGCAGTACGACCGCGACGAGCGCGCGGCGAGCGAGGACGTGGGCCTGAGCCATCTTTTGAACGGATAGTAGCCCCGGTTGTCGCAGCGCGTCAAAAGGAAATCGTCCGGATGCAGGTACTTGCAGCGAACGACGGCTGCCGGCGGCGGAATGGCCGCTTCGGGTTCGGCAGCGGGGGAGCGCGATCATGGGGAGCATCCGTACTTTACTCAGACGCCGCAAAGCTCCCAAAGAGAGTGCAGGGGTCAGGCTACGGGCGTGAAGTTTTCCACCTGCCGGTCCAGCATTAACTGATAGAGTCCGCCCACCACGCAATCCCTGAAGTGTTTGGATGTGCGATGCGCATCGAGGGCCTGCTGGTCCCGGTACTGCTCGTAGATGACGACGGTGTCCGGTTCGCCATCGACTGTGTGCGGGATGTAGGCAACGCAGCCAGGTTCCTGGCGGGATTCATGGGCCAGCGTGGTCAGCAGTTCGTGGACGCGCTGGCGGTCGTCCTGGCGGAATTTCATGCGAACCGCAAAGCTGATCATTGTCATCGCGCCGCGCCGTACTCCTGAGTTCCCGGACTATTTCCCTGTGATCCGCTGCATCGCCTCGCGGAATTCCGGCATCTCGAAGGTCTGGTCCCGATCGGGGCCGGTAGAAACAATGCCGATCTTCGCGCCGGATTCGCGTTCCATGAAGCGGAGGTATTCCTGGGCTGTTTTGGGCAGCGCCTCGAAGGAGCGCACGCCCTCGGTGGACGTTTTCCATCCCCTGAGCCGAGTGTACACGGGACGAATGGCATCAACGCCGCGAATATCGGCGGGCATCGTTTCGCACGGCTTGCCGTCGATTTCATAGGCCGTGCAGACGGGAATCCAGTCCAGATCATCGAGCACATCGAGCTTCGTGACGACGAGCCAGTCGGTGCCGTTGATCTGGTTGGAGTAGCGCAGCAGCGGCAGGTCGAGCCAGCCGCAGCGGCGCGGGCGCCCGGTCACGGCACCGTATTCCTGACCGCGGGCACGGAGTGCGTCGCCGGACTCGTCGTGAATCTCGGTCGGGAACGGGCCTTCACCGACGCGGGTGACGTACGCTTTCGTGACGCCGATGACCGTGCCGATCCGCGTGGGGCCGACGCCGGTGCCGATCGACGCGCCACCGGCGGCGGCGGATGAGGAGGTTACGAAGGGATAGGTGCCGTGATCGATGTCGAGCATCGTGCCCTGCGCGCCTTCGAACATGATGCTCTGGCCGTCAGCGAGTGCCTTGTTCAGCAGCAGAGCGGTATCGGTGACAAAGGGTCGGATCTGGTCGGCCGCCGCTGCATACTCGTCGTACATCTGGGATGGATCGAGCGGCGCGGTGCCGAAGAGCGCGTGGGCAATGGCGTTCTTCTCATTGCAGGCGGCTTCGATGTGGGTCCTGAGCAGTCCGGCATTGAGCAGATCGACGACGCGCAGGCCACTGCGGGCCATCTTGTCTTCGTAGGCAGGGCCGATGCCGCGACTGGTGGTGCCAATCTTCTGGCGCCCCGGAGCGCTTTCGGCGGCCAGCTCGATCATCCGGTGATAGGGCAGGATCACCTGCGCGCGATTGGAGACAAAGAGGCGAGTATTCACGTCGATGCCCAGCTCGCGCAGGCGGCCGGTTTCCTTCAGGAAGGCCATCGGGTCGAGCACGACACCGTTACCGATAACGCCGCGGCAGTCCGGGCGCAGCACGCCGCAGGGAACCAGCTGCAGGATGAATTTCTGTCCGCCGATGATGACCGTGTGGCCCGCATTATGTCCGCCCGCGTAACGCGCGACGACGGAAAAGCGCTCAGAGAGCACGTCAACAATTTTGCCTTTGCCTTCATCGCCCCACTGGGCGCCGACCACGACTGCGGATTTTGCCTGGGTCACCGCGTATGCCTGCTTTCGTGTTGTGTGGAGACCGGAAGTCCGCGCACACACACGTTTCCTCAGCCTGCAAAACCTGCTCAAGATGAAGGGCTAAAGACCGTGGGTGGGCCGGATGCCGGAAACCGTCCATCCGATTCCTCATCATATATTGCCGCAGTCGACGGCAAAAGATCACCGAGGTGCTGTCGTCCCTCAGGGTGTCCCAGTTCGCACTCACCACAGGTACGACGTGCGCCAGAGGCTGCAATCCATTCGCGTGCAGCGATGCGTTCCGACATGCGGTTCACAGGCTCAGCATCTTCCTGTCTTCCGCGGCGGGATATCGGGTGAAGCTATAGCGGGGGGTACCCCCCAGGGGGGGTGTTCCCGCAAGAATTTGAATTCGCGAATGTTGCAGGGTAATACCTTTCGGGTATTACCTCTTCAGGTCCCTTGTCCGTTTTCCAGCGCGGCCTGCGGATATGAAATTCTCCAAATGGAAAGGCCCCACCCGCCGGGTGAGGCCTTTTTCTTTTTCCTTCTAAGATCAGAATATCAGGCGGAACAGAGTAAGAGTGCCAACATTTTTGGGCGCAAGCGGCGGCTAAGTACTGTGAAACGGGGCTGATTGGCTTCGGTTCGGGATCGAGGACTTGACAGTTTTTTCCACAAGCGCGCCTGCACGACGGGCTGCCTATCGCGCCACGCTGGCCGATTCGCGGAGCCAGCCGTAGAGCGGGAACTGCTCGGCCATCTCGAGCACCTGGTGGCGTATGCGCGTCAGTGCGGCAGAGTCTTTGCGGTGCTCGAGCGCTTCGGTGATCCAGCGGCCGATGGTGCGCATCTCCGCTTCTTTCATGCCGCGCGTGGTGAGCGCAGGCGTACCGATGCGGATGCCCGACGGCTTGAGCGGAGGATTCGTATCGAAGGGGATCGCGTTCTTGTTGACGGTGATGCCAGCCTCGCCGAGCGCCGCTTCGGCTTCGCTGCCGAGCATGCCTTTCGCGAAGACGTCGACGAGCATCAGGTGCGTGTCGGTTCCGCCGGAAATGATCCGGTAGCCCGCGTTGGCCAGCGTCTCGGCCAACACTTCAGCATTGGCAACGATCTGCGCGGCGTAGGTGCGGAAGTCGGGTTGGAGCACCTCGCGGAAGGCGACGGCCTTTGCAGCGATGATGTGGACGAGCGGCCCACCCTGTTGGCCGGGGAAGACGGCCTTGTCCACGGCCTGGGCGAATTCCTGGCGGCAGAGGACCATGCCGGCGCGCGGTCCGCGAAGCGTCTTGTGGGTGGTCGTGGTGACGATCTGGGCGTGCGGGACGGGCGAGGGATGCACGCCGCCGGCGACGAGTCCGGCGAAATGCGCCATGTCGATGAGGAGGACGGCTCCGGCTTTATCGGCGATCTCGCGCATGCGGGGGAAGTCGAAGAAGCGGGGGTAGGCGCTGCCGCCGCCGATGATCATCTTTGGCTTTTCACGCAGTGCGGTCTGCTCCAGTTCGTCGTAGTCGATCGTCTCCGTGTCTCTGCGGACGCCGTAGGAAATGACGTGATAGAGCTTGCCGGAGAAGTTGAGCTTGTGTCCGTGGGTGAGGTGGCCTCCGTGCGCGAGGTCGAGGCCGAGAATGGTGTCGCCGGGCTGCAGCACGGCCATGTAGGCGGAGGCGTTCGCCTGAGAGCCGGAGTGGGGCTGCACGTTTGCATGTTCGGCGCCGAAGATCTGCTTCGCGCGGTCGCGCGCGAGGTTTTCGACCACATCCGCGTATTCGCAGCCGCCGTAATAGCGGCGTCCGGGGTAGCCTTCGGCGTATTTGTTCGTGAAGACGGACCCGGCGGCTTCGAGCACGGCGCGACTCACGAAGTTCTCGGAGGCGATCATCTCGAGCCCTTCGTGCTGGCGGCGAACTTCGGCGTCAATGGCGGCGGAGATCTCGGGATCTTCGAAGGGCAGGGTCTGCGACATGCGGTCGGCCATGGGTCGATTGTAGCGGAGCCGGTAGCCTGTAGCCGGTAGCTTGTAGCGCAAAGGTTCAAGCCTCTCAGGAGCCGTGCGGTGGGAATGCGTCCGGCCATTGCACGACGCCAAACTTGCCGTTGGGCGCTGGCATCAGTTCCGGCGCGTAGAGGCCGATCAGCTCGCGCCGCCACCAGTTGCCGGTCTGGCGCTTGTCGGCCATGGACGTGAACCAGTACTGCCAGAGAACCGCCTTGATGTATTTGGGCGGCGCGTTCGGGAAGGGGTTGCCGCAGAAGAGCGACAGCACTGCGGGGTCGCCCACCAGCAGGTGCTCTTCGGTGAGCGGGACGATGGTGGCCTGCTGCCAGTCGGTGAGGGAGGCGAACCAGAGGTTCCAGTCGAAGCGTGGCTGGTAGGGTGCGTAGATGCCCGGAACCTGATTGAGCGCCTGCGGCTTATGGCAGAACAGGTACGGCTTCCAGGTCTGGCCGTCGTCGGAGCCCTGGAACTCGATTTCGTAGCGGCCGCGGGTCATCACCGCGAAGAGGCCGTATTGGTTGGCGATGCGGAGGGGCTCGAGCGCGGTGATGGGCGCGGTGGGCAGGGGCGCGTCG
>DATEPN010000382.1:0-4078 GCA_035273225.1 Acidobacteriaceae bacterium
TGTACGGGAAAAGATAGCGAATGAGCCGCCCCATCAGCCGGCTGTCATACGCCTTGCCGAGGACTTCCTCTTCCTGGTGAGCGGATTTTGGGGGCGGCGCGGCAGCCGCAGCAGCCTGGTCGCTCGGCTGGCCGGATGGGCGAGGCAGGGTGGACGGGTTCGGCTGGGGCTCAGAACCGGGCATGACCGCTGCTTCTATCTTAAGCTGCGCGGACCAGAAGCATGATCGATTCGCGATTCCGAAAGACCGGCGCGCAGAATTCCAGTCGTATCTCCGCTGAATTCACAACTGCCGAAGGGATCGGTTTCGCGAGGCATAGACGAACATGGCGTCGTTGATCTTCCTCCGAGTGCCCGACTGGTCCACGCAAACGAAGTCAAAGCTGTAGTCCCGCAGGGCCGCTGGAATTATCGACAGGTCACCGGCGGAGGGATGAACCTCCATCGCCAAATTGTCGACGTGCACCAGCCAATCCGGGCCTCGGAAAACATCAATCTCACCCCCTTCGATATCCATCTTCACGAAGCCGAAGCGATCAATGCCCTGCTCGGTACGAATCGTCTCGATCGAGACATTTTGCGCCGGGTCGCGGGCCTCGGATGATCGGCTGCTCACAAACCGGTTGTAACGCGGAGCACAGTCGGGACTCAAATGATTCGCTTGCAGCAGCAACTGGACAATACCGTTATAGTTTTCAAGAGCTTCAACGCCGATCGCGCGCTCTGCGCCGAGGCATGAAAGAGCCAGCAGCGAGACCATTCCACGATTCGCTCCGAGATCCAGAAATGTTCCGATCTTGCTTGTGAATTTGAATGGCCCGAAGTAGCAGTCGCGAGCACATAATCCGCGGACGTTACCGAAAGTCGAATTATCAGTGCCGCTGAGCATCAAATCTATTTCTTTGAGCGGAAAAATGACTTGCTTGCCCCTGTATGAACCTGCACCTCGCGCGACATGACCGAATCCACGTTCGTCATGCGGTCCGTCCTTGCGATCTGGGGAGCACAGGTGAGAACAGCGCCAGTGAAATAAATAAAGTCACTGAATTCTGAAGCCCGGTAAACGCTGGCGCACTCACTGAAAAGCCTGGCGATTCTCATCAAGATGGGTTTTATCGGAATCAGTGCTCAGTTTCGTCCAGCCGCTCCAGGACTCGCCTGAACTGGCTATCATTGTCGTACCCGCAACGCACGGCGCGATCGCGACCCCGCGCCGCGATCGCTTCGCGCGGATCGGGACGGTCGAGATAGAAGCGACACTTCTCCGCGCATTCCTCGACATCGGAAAAGAACACGGCTTCCTTGTCTTCCTCGAATACGGCTTGGTGCCCTTCCGTCCGCACGGCCAGCAGAAATCCCTGGCAGGCGGCAATCTCCATGCTTTTGTGGCCGATATCTTCTTCGTTCAGCTTGGTCACGAAGCTGACATTGATGCGGGATTTCCAGATCGCCTCACGGTATCGATCATCGGCGAGATACTCGTCGGTCACGAGCCGGGAATAGACGTCGGGAGTGAGCGTGCGCTGCCATCGCGGGCCGGAAATCGAAACGGGAAGTCCATATCTGTCCGAGAGAGCCTGCAAAAACTGTGGCCTTTCTTCGTAAGGACTGCCGACGTAGGAGACGCCCCGGGTTCTTTGGGCGTCGGACCAGCCTGGCGGAGGCGGGTAATGAACCGTCGGCTCAAAGCTCAGGTGAATCCTGATCCAGGGCAGGCCCCACTGGGCATAACGCGGGATATCGGCATTGCGAAACAGGCAATGCAGATCGAAGAGCCTGTAGACCTTGTAGAACTGGTACCAACAGCCGTCATTGCGGGGGCCAAACGGTGCGTCCTGGATATAGCAGACGGTTTTGGCACCCGTGCGCTTGATGGATTCAATGGGGGCGCGGGTGAACTGGATGGGCTTGTCGAACCACACTACATCGGGGCGGAACTCGTCAACGGCGCGGAGCAGATCGCGATTGACCCGTGCGACCAGAGGAGCGACCGGGTACCGGATCTTGAGTGCGGCGAACCAGGGGTTCGCCGGCTGATAACGCCAGGGATTGAAAGCCTGGACTTCGTGGCCCAGCCGCCGCAGAGCACTCAGCCGGTAAAAGGAGGTCTCTCCCGGACTGTCGAGGCAAACACAAAGAATTCGGCGGCGACCTGGAGTGAGCGGCATGAGGTGTCGGCGAACTTCAACCTTAGCACAGGGGGAGTCCGAGACCGGGGCAGCCGGCAGAGGGCTGGGACCGTCAAGCTACTGCATTGACTTGACATCTTCCCCTCCAGCAAGCAAACTTCGCCTACGGGCTGTGGACCCGTGGAAAAGCCCGCACAGGCGAGCGAGGACTTGGATTTGACAGGACAGCAGGCAAGCCGCATCACCTATACGCTGGATTCCTCGCTGGACAGCGTGAACAAAGTAGAACAGGCGGCCGAACAGATGGCGCGCAAGGCGGGCGTGGACGAGGATGAAATTTTCAGAATCTCCATGGCCGTCCGCGAAGCGGCAGTCAACGCGGTGCTCCACGGGAATGCCTACGATCCGGATAAGCACATGACCGCCTCGTTCGAATACACCGGTTCGGAGCTGGTCATCCGCATCACCGACGAGGGCAAAGGACTGGATCCGGCCACCCTCCCCGATCCCCTCGCTCCGGAGAATTTGCTGCGCGGTTCAGGCCGCGGTATCTTCCTCATTCGCTCATTCATGGATGAGGTACACTTCAGGCAACTGCATCCCGGAACCGAGCTGACGCTGATCAAACACCTCGGAACCGCTCCAACCGGCGCCTAAGACTTCCGCAGTATCAGTTTCCAAGGAGGAATTTCTCGTGAGCATGAAAATCAGTACCCGTCAGGTGGACGGCGTGACGATTCTTGATCTCGGCGGACGGATTACCCTCGGCGAGGGCAGCGTGCAGTTGCGCGATTCGGTCCGGGACCTGCTGGCCAAGGGACAGAAGAATATTCTGCTGAACCTCGGTGACGTGAACTACATCGACAGCTCGGGCATCGGCGAACTGGTGAGCGCCTACACCACGGTGCGCAACCAGGGCGGCGAGCTGAAGCTGCTGAACCTGACCAAGAAGGTTCACGATCTGCTGCAGATCACGAAACTGTATACCGTCTTCGATGTGAAGGACGACGAAGCCAGCGCCATCGCAGCGTACTCCCGCGCATAACAAAGGTGCGTTCGCAGAAAAGGGCTGCCCCGGCGGGCAGCCCTTTTCTCATTCTCGGCGCTACCGGTTCGTGAGGCCGCGGTCTTTCAGCATCGCGCCGATCTCCGGCGCGCGGCCCCGCCAGTCCGCATACATCCTGCTCAGGTCCTCGGAATAGCCCCGCGACAAAACCATCCTGCGGAAGCGGTCGCCATTGGCGCGGGTGAGGCCGCCATGCTCCTCAAACCACTGATAGGCGTCATCGTCGAGCATCTCCGTCCACTCGTAGGCGTAGTAACCCGCGGCGTATCCGTTCGCCCAGATATGCAGGAAATAGCTGGAGCGATACCGCGGCGGCACTGTCGCCAGATCCACATGCGACTTCTTCAGCGCAGCCTTCTCAAAGTCATCCACGTTCTGGAGCGGCGCGTTCGCAGCGAGCGTGTGCCACTGCATGTCCAGCATGGAAGCAGCCAGCAGCTCCGTCAGGCTGTAACCCTGGTTGAACTTCTGCGCCTTCCGGATCTTCGCCGCCAGTTCCGCAGGCATCGGATCACCGGTTCTGTAGTGATGCGCGTAGTGCTGGAAGACCTCAGGGTATGTGGCCCAGTGCTCATTGAACTGCGACGGGAACTCGACGAAGTCGCGTGGCACGTTAGTACCGGAGAGCGTCGGGTACTCCACCTGGCTCAGCATCCCGTGCAGCGCGTGTCCGAATTCGTGGAACATCGTCTTCACATCATCGGAGGTGAGCAGCGCGAGCTGGCCTGCGGCGGGCTTCTGAAAGTTCGCCACGTTGTAGATGACGGGCAGATTGCCGAGCAGGCGGTTCTGGTCCACAAAGCTCGACATCCATGCGCCGCCGTTCTTGTTGTCGCGCTTGAAGTAGTCGCAGTAGAACAGCGCGAGCGGCTTGCCGTCGGCG
>DATEPN010000383.1:0-3269 GCA_035273225.1 Acidobacteriaceae bacterium
GTGGCTCCCTTTGCGCGTCGTGGGCAACCGGCGATGCTGGCCGGGACGGCAGAGTGGCCGGGCGGAGGCGCACTTCAGGCCCACGATTCCGCGGTAGAAGATAGCTCCGGCGGTTTCAGGCTGCGGTGATGCGAGTCACAGAGCGCCAGATCACTACCGTGGGGTTGAAAAATGCTGCGAATGACGATGTCCGGCGGGGCCGGTGGCGCGAAGCTATTCCTCGCGAAGCAGGATTGCGGGGTCGATGGAAAGCGCGCGCTGTGCCGGAATCCACGACGCCACCAGGCCGACGAGAGCCATGGCCACCACCACGCCGAGAAGGACCAGCGGGTCCCGGGGCGTGGCCAAGTAAACCACGGCGGCAAGAACGCGGCTGGCAAGAACGCCGATCAGCAATCCTGCGGCAGAACCGAATCCGAGCAACTGGAAGGCTCGACCGAGCGCCGCCTGGAGAACTTCCTTCCGTTGCGCTCCGAGGGCCACACGGATACCCAGTTCGCGAAGGCGCTTGCTCACCGAATAGGCCGCCATACCGAAGATGCCGCTAATCGAAAGAAGAGCGCCCATGGCTCCGAGGACGCCCAGCGCTACGGTGGCCATCCGAGGGCCGAAGAGCACTGCCGCCATTTCGTCGTAACGGGATTCGGTACTCACCGGGAGTCCAGGGTCGAGGCGGTGGAGCGCATTGCGAACAGCCGCGGCCAACGGTTGTGCATGGCCGTTCGAACGGACTACCAGCCATGATGAGTTCGAGGGCCATTGCAGAATCGGCAGGAATACGGCCGCATGCGGCGCCTCGGTCAGCGTGGAATATTTGCCGTTCTGCGCCACGCCAACAACCTGAATTCGCGCTCCGCCGGCCAACTTGAAATAGCTGCCGATCGCCGACGTCTCGGAGCCGAAGATCCTGCGAGCGAACTCAGCATTCACGATCGCGACATGCGGAGCTTCCCGGTTATCGTGGGACGTGAATGCCCTTCCCGCCAGCAGCGCTGTGCCTTCCGCCTGGAGATATTGCGGGGAGACGTGGTAGAGATACACGCTGGACGCTGAATTCTTCTCGCGCAAATCGACCGTTTTGTCCGTGAAGACATTCACGTCGTTGGTGTCGTTGAGCAGCAGGACATCGGTGAGGCCGACAGCCTGAACCCCGGGAAGCGCGGCAATGGCGTCCAGCATATTCTTCTGCATGGTCGCGGTGCTGTCGCCTGTATAGCCCGCCATGGTCAGGTCGGTTTCCACCAGGATCGAGTGGGTGGGATTGAAGCCGAAGTCGTCGTGCAGGGAGCGCGCGAGCCCGCGCACAGCCACAATGGACGAGGTGACCAGCACAGCGCAGATCGCAATCTGCGCGGCGACCAGGAATTCGCGTGCGGAGATGCGGTGGCGGACCGGGGATGTGAGTCCTGACTTGACCACCTCCCATGGATTGGCCCGCAGCACTTGGCGTACGGGAACGGCGCCGAAGAGGAATCCGCTGGCCAGGGTGAGGAGGAGCGCCACCACATAGACGCCGGCATCGGGCGTGACCGGGGTATGCAGGGGGAAATTGCCAAAGGGCTGCCAGTCGGCCAGCCAGTGCAGCAGGCCGGCGCTGGCCCAGATCCCGGCCGCTCCGCCGGCAAGGGCGAGGACGATTGCTTCGGTGAACAGAGCGCGCACGATACGGCGGCGGCTGGAACCGAGCGCGAGCCGCAGCGCTACTTCACGGGAGCGATCTGCGGCGCGGGCAGCAAAGAGGCTGCCGAGGTTCGCGCAGGCAGCGAGCAGGATGAGCGTCGCCAGGAGCGCCAGGCCGGCGAGAAAGGCGCGAATCGGAGTTTCGAACTGATCGCCCAGCAGGCTCGGACGCGCAAGGGTGAAGGTCATCCGAGGCTCGTCTTTGGGGTACGTCTTTTCAAGCCATGCTCCGACGCTGTCCAGGTCGGCGATCGCCGCGGCGGGCGTCACTCCGGGCTTCAGGTGTCCGAAAACATCGAGCAGATTGCGGCCGCCGCGGTCGTTCAGGTCGTCGAACCCCTCGATGATTTGCTTCTCGACCAGGGGGACGAAGAAATTTGGAGACACGAAGACGAGCGTTCCCCGGAAGCCAGGCGGGGCCACGCCGATGATTGTGAACGGATGTTTGTTCACCTGGACAATGCGGCCGACGACGGTGCGGTCGTCGTGAAACTGGGCGTGCCAGTACGCATAGCTGAGCACGAGATACGGAGCGCTGCCGGAGCCGCGCTCATCCGAGGAGTGGAAGAAGCGACCCAGCCAGGGACGGATCCGCAGCACGTCGAAGTAATTGCCACTGGCCTCGACGCCCCAGGTGGGAACGGGGCCGGAGCCCGTGTTGAGTCCGACCTGAGGAATGCTGTAGGTGGCCAATCCATCGAAACTATGATTCCGGTCGCGTAAATCGAGGTAGTCCGGGTACGAGTGGTTGATCGCATGTTCCCTTCCGCGCTCGATGGCATAGAGACTCTGCGGTTGAGGAACGTGCAGCGGACGCAGAATGAGGCCGTTCATGACGCTGAAGACGACAGCGTTGGCTCCGATGGCCATGGCAAGCGTGAGGACCGCGGTCAGGGCGAAACCGGGGGACTTGCGCAACTGCCGCAGTGCATAGTGCAGATCCTGCAACCAGCCGATCATGGGGGCTCCCAGGGAATTGCCGGACAGTGTAGTCGCAATTCGCGTTCCACAGCCACTGCTCTGCAACCGGCTGAAAACAGAAGCGGTGAGCGGAGCCGATTGTCCGGATGCGGAGATCGTTGTTCGGATATGGACGGCTGAAGGCCTGGAAAACAACAAGCTGACCGGGCGCGCAAAATTTGCGCTCGACTCGAGGTTGCTGCGAGCCCGCCCCGATCCCTCCCGAGGTGGGCCTCGATTACCCTGCTCGCATCCCACCCATGAAAGCAAATTCTCTTCCCCAAGATCGTGCCGGCAGTGTCCGGCAGACGCAGGAGTATGACATGGCAGCTGAACCGATTCCGAAGGAGTATGTCGTTTCGATGGACGAAATCGCACCGGGGATCGCGGGCCTGCGGATCGCTTTTGTCAACGTGTTTGGCGTGCGGCACGGCGAGGGGCGCTGGACGATGGTGGATGCGGGACTTCCCTTCTCCGCCACCTATATCCATCGCTGGGCGGAGCGGTCGTGCGGGGGCCCGCCGATGGCGATTGTGCTGACGCACGGGCATTTTGACCACGTGAGCGCGGCACGGGAGCTGGCCGATGAATGGCGCGTGCCGATCTACGCGCATCCGGCGGAATTTCCC
>DATEPN010000384.1:0-2419 GCA_035273225.1 Acidobacteriaceae bacterium
TCGTACGTGCGCCAGCGATTGCTGCCGGTTTCGAAGGCGTACACCTTCGCTGCGGGCAACGTGCCTTTGCTCTTCAGCCGCGCTTCGAAAAACGGGAATAGGATCTGGTCGCGGAAATAGTCCGCCGTGCGCGAGCCGAATTGCACGTCGGCCAGGTTCGACCCGGGTGTGCGCAGCCAGCCGCCATGCGCCCACGGGCCCATGACGAAGAACGAATCGCGGCCGATGGCGTGATACGTGCGAAACGTGCCGGCGAGGTCCTCGGCGTCGAACCATCCGCCGACCGCAAGCACCGGAACCGACGTCGCGTGCAGGTGCTGCGAGAGATCGCGCGACTGCCAGTAGTCGTCATCGGTCGTGTGCTGCGCGTTGCTGTCGAAGAGCGGATTGTGGATGATCCGCGCGATGTCGTGCAGCGCCGGCCCGTGCTGCAGAAAGAAGCGATAGCCGTCCTCGGTGCCGTAATCGAAGCCGCGGCCCGGATCTGCGGGCGGGAAGTCCGGCCCGTCAGGCCGCAGACGGAAGTAGCTGGAGTAGATCTGAAACTGCGCGGCCAGCATGAACGCGCCGTTGTGCCAGGCATCGTCGCCGCGGAAGAGGTCGGTCATGGGGGCCTGCGGCGAGACGGCGGCGATTGCCGGATGTCCGGAGAGCAGCGCAGCCGACGCATAGAATCCCGGGTACGACATGCCCCACACGCCTACCTTGCCATTGTTCCCGCGAATATTTTTCAGCAGCCAGTCGATCGTGTCGTACGCGTCGGTGCTTTCGTCGGTTTCACCCGGCGCGGGATGAGGGAGGTGCGGGCGCACATCGACGAACTGACCTTCCGACTGGAAACGGCCGCGCACGTCCTGAAAGACGAAGATGTATCCGGCGCGATCGAAGGCCGGCGAGGGGCCAGGCTGTTCGCGGAAGGCATCCGGGCCGTACGGATTGATGCCGAACGGGGTACGCCGCAGCAGAATCGGCCACGCTTGCGTGTGATCCCTGGGCACGTACACCTGCGTGAAGAGGCGCACGCCGTCGCGCATGGGAATCATGTACTCGTACTTGGTGTAGCGCGCACGCACTCCGCGCGGCAGCAGCTTCCACGCGGCGAGGCCTGCGGCGCAGGCGAGGGCAATGAGGAGCAGGCGGTTGCGCGCGCGGCGGTTCATACGGGCAATCGAGGCCGGTGTTTCCGGCGAGACCACTATAACCGCGCCACACGCGATGCGATACCATGCATCCGTCCATGTCTGCCGAGCCGCAATCGACGGAACTGCGTGGCTCCGTGCTGGTGCTCATCCAGTTCGACGTATGCGAAGAGTTTCGCCTCGATCAGCTGCAGCAGTCGGTGAGCGCGCGCACGCTGCCGAAGCCGAGCACGAAGCAGGTGACCCCGGCTTACGTCCGTTACGAGCGTCCGCCGGTTGTCGAACCTCTCGAGCCGCTGGTTTTGAAAACGGGCGAGCAGCTCTCTGCCGAGATCAAATACTACGATTACGGCGTGGTGAGCGTGGTCCTGCAGCACGCGTTTGCCGGCAGCTGGGATGACCTCGTGCAGCTCGCCAGCCGCTGGGTCTGGGACCTCGACTTCGCCTCGCGTGTGGAGCCGATGGTCCGCAAGCAGCTGGAGCGCTTCTCCGGCGCGATGGTCAAGCCGTACCAGCGGTGGCTCAGCGAGGACTACTTCATCTTCCAGGTGCGCGAGGCGCCCGGATCGCCGACGGCCGCCGACCTGATCCGCGAGCATGGATCCGGCATTGCGCAGATCGTGCGTGGCGATCGGGCCACGTTATCGGAGGGCGAGTACGCCGAGGTGCTGCGCTCGCAGATTTCGTACTACGCCAACGATCTGACGGTGATCGGATGGAATGCGGCGTTCCTCTATGACACGGCTGCGGGCGCGGAAACTGCGGTGCAACTGCTCGAGTACGCTAATTCGCAGCTGCTGGAATTTCGGCACTACGACGAGCTGCTGACGGACGTGCTCGCCGGTGTCTATCAGTCGCTCGAGAAGAAGCCGGGCATGCTGACACGCTGGCGCATGGCGAAATCCGCCACGAACCTGCACACCGTGTTTCTCGACGTGGTAGAGCTGACGGAGCGGGTCGATAATGCGATCAAGTTCCTGAGCGACATGTTTGCCGCGCGGCTGTACCGGCTGGCCGCGGCGCGGGTCGGCGTGCCCGACTACAAAGATCTGGTCGCACGCAAACTGCGCACGGCCGAGGAGCTGTACCACTTCATGGTCGATCAGTTCAATCAGAGCCGCGCTTTTTTCCTGGAAGTCACCGTGGTGATTATTCTGCTGATCGAGCTGGTATTTGTTTTCAAAGGCAAGCCGTTTTGAAGAGGCGCGCTGCGATCCGAAGAAAGCAAGTGAGGAGAGTGTTCAGGTCATGACTTCAATGACGATGAAGTTGCTGAGGAG
>DATEPN010000385.1:0-6602 GCA_035273225.1 Acidobacteriaceae bacterium
GGCGACATCTGATAGAACCACACCGCCTGTCCCGTATCCGGATCGCGCGCAAAGACACCCGACGTCCACTTGTTGTCGCCGTCGCGAACCTGCGGATTCCACGGCCCTGGATTCGCCGTGCCGTAATAGATCAGATTCGCCACCGGGTCGTACGCCACGAATCCCCACACCGACCCGCCGCCGATCTGCCACGCATCCGGCGGCCACGTCTTCACGCCCAGGTCGACGCCCTGATCCATCGAGTAGAACGGCTTGAAGCGCGGCCCGATCAGCACATCCTTGTCCGGGCCTGTGTTGTACGCCTGCCAGACGACCCTGCCGTCTTTGGTGCTGAGCGCTGCGAGCCAGCCGCGCACGCCAAACTCGCCTCCGCTGTCGCCGACCAGGACCTTGTCGTGAACCACCGTGGGAGCCATCGTGATGGTCTCGCCCTTCGCGATGTCCGCCAGATGCGTGCGCCACATCTGCTTCCCGTCGGCGGCATTCACGGCCACGGTGTAACCGTCGAGCGTGTTGTAGATAATCTTGTCGCCGGCGAAGACGGCACCGCGGTTCACCCAGTCGCAGCACGCTTCGCCCTTCGCCGCAGGTGAAGGATTCGGGTTGTAACTCCACTTCAGCGACGCGCCTTGCTTCGTCAGATCCAGAGCGAAGAGCTTGTTCGGCCAGGGGCTCACAACGTACATCGTCTTGTTGGCCACGATCGGAGCCGCTTCCTGACCTCGCTTCACACCGGTATCGAAAGTCCACGCGACCTTCAGAGTGCTCACATTCGATGTATTGATCTGGTTCAGTGTGCTGTAGCGCGTGTTGGCGTAATCCTTCGTCGCCCGCACCCACTGGCCGTCATCCGGCTCCATCGGCCCGGCGTACGGACGGATCTGACCACCCTGTGTCGCCGGTTGCTGAACCTGTTGTGTGTGTTTCAGGCAGCCGCAGATTCCAAATCCGGCAGCAACAGCAATCAGCGCTGCCGCCCTGCCAAAGAGATTGTGCGAACCGGCCCCTGAAATGTTCATGTGCAGTACGGCCCAAACTTCCTCGCGGAAGTGGTGCCGTTCGCATGAGATGCAGCCAGTTGCCGCGCTGATGGCAGCGGTGGAACGTCAAATTGCGTTATTGCGTCACACGCGCACCCGGCAAACCACCTGGCCCAGGCCGACGGGCACCCGTCCGGCCGGGTCGCCCCAGGCCTTCCCGTCCGAAACAAAAGGGGCGTCCACGTTCTGGACGCCCGCGTCATTCGGATCCCCGTCTGCTACTGACCGCTGCCCGATCCCGAGCCTCCCCCTGCGACGCTCACATTGTGCGCCTGCGCCATCTGCTGGGCCATCTGCAGGTGCTGCTGAATCACCTCGAGCCCCTGCTGCACCGTCTGCTTCAGGGTCGGATCCTTCGTGCTCGAAAGCTCGTGCTTGAACTTCTTCACGTCCTGCGTGTGGTCCTTCACCATTGCCTGGATATACGCCTTGTCGAAGTCGTCGCCGCTCAGTGCCTGCAGCTTGGCTTGCAGCGCCTTGTCCTTCGCCGGGATCTGATCCGGCGACGCGGTGATCCCCATCTGCTGCGCAACGGGGGCCATCTGCTCATTCAGATTCGTGTGGTCCGTCACCATGCGCTCGCCGAACTGCTTCACATCCTGGCTGTTCGACTTCTCCTGCGCCAGCTTGCCGAGCGCGACTTCCGCATTGCTGCCCTCAGTGGCTTCTTTCACGAAGTGCTTGTCGCCCGAACTGGCCGCTGTCGACCCCGCTCCACTCGCGCTCCCCGTGCTCTGCGTGCCGGTAACTCCCTGCGTGCCCACCTGTCCATTCGGCTGAGGCGTGGGAGTCGTCGTCTGATCATTCGGTTGAGCGCCCGGAGTGCTCTGATTCGTCGGTTGCGTCGTGTTGGGAGTACTCTGCGCAAAAACCGGAGCCGCGCACAGAAGCGCAACTCCCGTCATCCATCCGATCCTGGCGTGCATGCGTCGAGAGATCATATTCATCCGCCTCTGCGATCCGTGGAATTCCGATCTGTTCGATTATTGGGAATCACCCGGCCTTTGCGGCAGTTGCTCCGAGCGAGTGGCGTGTCAGTTCCTGACGCTCCGCAGAGAGCCTTAGGGCGGACCCCCACATCCCTGGCATGAGTTGGCGTAACCGCGGTGCCATCAAACGAGAGGCTTTGGACCCCAGCCCGGGTCCGCAACCCCAAAAACGGATTCACGATCCGACGGGGAACCTGCCCGTCTGCCCACGGAAACGGCGGCATCCTGTTGTTGCTGCTACCCAGTTTCTGGCTTAGCCTTGGAAGCGTCGAGTGGCGCGTTGGATCGCCAATGCCCATTCGCGATTGAAGGCTATTGCGATCGGGTGCGGCTTTTGTCAGCCTCACCCATTCCCCACCTGGTGGACCAGGAAATTGGGCTCATGAGAGTGATTCCGGATTTGCCGCAGCTTCCTCCCAAACCCGGCAGATCTGCGCCGGAAGATCGGGAAGCGCAAAGTGTCATTCTCGATGAGCTGCAGAAAATTCTCGAGAGTCCATTCTTCCAGCGCTCGCACCGGACGAGTCAGTTTCTGCGCTACGTGGTTGAGCACAAACTGGGCGGACAAACCGAACAACTGAAAGAACGGACGATCGGAGTCAACCTCTATCGCCGGCCTCCTGACTATGCAACGGGCGACGACCCGGTAGTACGGGTGCAGGCGGGAGAAGTTCGCCGAAAGCTGGATCAGTATTACGAGGCACTGCGTAATGAGCAGGTCCACCCGGCTGTGCGGATCGAACTTCCCGTTGGCTCCTATTCGCCGGTATTTCGCTGGGCTGCTCCGGAAAATCGAGCAGGAGCGCCGGATGCCCCGCCGATCGACCCCGCCTCCGCGCAGAAGGGAGCGGCGGGCGATGTGCCGGCATTCAGAAAGGCATGGCTTCTCGTTGCACTCTGTCTCGCCGTGCTCGGCGGCACGGCGTGGTTGGCGGACCTGGCCTTGCGCGGAAGGACACAGACGAACGCAGAGGCTTCGCTGACACGCAAATTTTGGGAGCCGGTCTTCAGCACGCCGCAGCCGGTTTTGATTTGTCTCGCGAAAGGTGTGACGTACCGGCCCAACGAAAAGCTGTATGACCTGTACTCCCGTGCTCATCCCGGAAGCTTTCAGACGGAGGTCGAACGATCGAATGAGCCGCTGCCACTCGATGCCCGGCAGCCGATCACCTGGGGAGACATGAACCTTTACGACGACTACGGCATTGCCGAGGGCGATGTCTCCAGCGCATTACGCGTCTCCGAATACCTGGGGAGTATCGGCAAGCCGCTTCAGGTGAGGATTGGGAGCAAATATTCCTTCGAAGACCTGAGACATTCACCGGCGGTCGTGATTGGCGCATTCAACAACAAGTGGACGATGGATCTGACATCGGGCCTCCACTTTGTGTTCGTGGAGCAGCCGGGCAGAACCCTCGCGATCCGCGAGGCAGTCTCCGGTGGGCGGGAATGGCACGGCTCAACCAGCGCGCCGACGGGCATTCCGGTCACTGATTACGGCATCGTCACTCGCCTTCTGGATTCGAAAACCGGACAGTTCACGGTTACCGCCGCGGGGCTGACGGGGAGCGGAACGGAAGCGGCTGGCGAACTTGCAACACGTCCGGAGTATCTGGAAGAAGCCTTGCGCACGGCCCCGGCGAACTGGGAGAAGGGGAATGTGCAGATCGTGCTCCAGACGTCCGTCATGGATCGCGTAGCGGGTCCGCCGCGAGTAGTCGCGAGCTATTACTGGGCCAATCCCTGATCTGCCGGCGCTGCTTCCGGTCATTATGGTCTGCGTGTGGGCTTCCCGCGAGTTACGGGTGGGTAGTTGATCCCGCTCTGGCGCTCACTTTGTTCGGAGTGCACGGTTTTCCCCCACATCGTTCGCCGGTAATACCGGCGCCTTCCGTGATCGTATAAATGCGATCCGCCGCAGGCAGCTTCACCGTCTCTTTCCTGCCCGAAGGCCAATGAATTTCAACACTGCCCGGATCGGCCGCGTCCCCCAGGCCAAAGTGCAACCGTCGGTCGTTTGAACCGATATAGCTCCCGCTGGACAGCACATCCCCGCGCTGCCGCATTCCATTGGCGGTCAGGTACGCTGTGGCGCAGGTGGCGTCACGGGGGCTCTTCGCCCCGCCGATCAATGCGATCTCCACCCAGTGGTGGCGGTCGGCGCTCACGTTGCGCAGGAGCACGGGAGGACCGTCGATTGGATTGAGCACCACATCGATTTTTCCGTCGTTGAAGAGGTCCCCAAAAGCAGCGCCGCGGGCCGGGCTGATCACGGCGAGGCCGGTGCCGGTAACTGCCGGAACATATTCGAACCTGCGTCCCTTACCGCGATCCGGCAGGTTGTGAAAAAGCAGCGGCCGCTGCGCGAAGGTCGTGCCCCAGTCATGATGATCCACCTGGGGATAGACATGGCCGTTCGCCATGAACAGATCGAGCCAGCCGTCGTTGTCGTAGTCGATGAAACCGTCACCCCAGCCAACGAATGGAATCGTCGGCTGCGCGATGCCCGCGCTGTAACTAACATCGCTAAAGTTTGCGTCGCCGTCGTTGCGGTAGAGTACTTTGTAATCGTCGCCAAAGTCGGTGATGAAAAAATCGACCCGCCCGTTGTTTTCGTAATCACCGGCAGCGATGCCCATGGATGCAATCTCGCGACCGTCTTTATTCAGCGCGAATCCTGAGATATAACTCTGATCTTCAAAGGTGCCGTTGCCCTTGTTACGATAGAAATAGTTTGGCTCAGAGTCATTCCCAACAAAAAGATCCGGCCGGCCGTTTCCTTTCAGAGAAACAAAGATCGCGGTGAAACCGTAGGAAGGTCCTTTGTCGACCACGCCGGCCGCTTCCGTGACGTCAGTGAAGGTGCCGTCGCCATTGTTATGGAACAGGTGGTCGGGTTCAGCCGGCAACCCGCGCGGGCCACAGTTGACCGGCACGCCCCGATAGAGGCACGCCGCATTCGACGAATCAATTGCGAGCGTCTCGGCCAGCTTCCGGTCGTAATGCACATACCCGGTTACGTAGAGGTCCAGCCGGCCATCGCCGTCATAGTCTCCCCAGGCTGAACCCGTTGACCAGTTCCCCAGGGCCACACCGGCCTTCTCAGCCGTATCGGAAAAGGTGCCGTCGTGGTTGTTATGGTAGAGACGGTTCCTGCCGAAGTTTCCGACAAATAAGTCCGGCCAGCCGTCGTTATCGTAATCCGCCACCGAGCAACCGTAGCCCCAGCGGTCGTTCTGCACGCTCGCCTGAGCGCTCACGTCGGTAAAGGTGCCGTCGTGATTGTTGTGGAACAGTGCCGCGTGCGGCGGTGCTTCCTTACCGTCGAGCGCGGCGAATGTCGACCCATTGACCAGATAGATGTCGAGCCAGCCGTCCTGATCGTAGTCAATCAGGCAGACGCCGGACCCGTTGGTCTCGACAATGTACTGCTTCTCCGGTGCGCCCATTTTGTGGGTCCAGGTGGAGAGCCCGGACTGTTTCGCGATGTCCTGGAAGATCGTCGGTCCCTTCTCCACGAATCCGCCGGCGGTGATCGGCCGCCGCTGCGCATCGTAAACGGGTGCGGTCACGACTCCCGACGCAATTCCGCTCATGCCGCCGCCCTGCGCAGGCGCGGCTGGTGTCTGCTGCGAGCGGCACATCGCCGGTACGAGACTGGCGACCGCGATAAACCCGAGCACCAGGACGAAGGTACGCCAGGCAGCAAGTCCTCCTGAGCCGGAACGCAGAATGGCGATCATTGCGCTCCACTCGGCTGCGCAGCAGGAGGGCGCTCCTCGACAAGGCGGTAGCGCTTGCGGGCGGTTTCGTGTTGCAGCGACTGCTGGTGCATTTCGGAGAGCCGCTTCACCAGAGGTGCAAGGTCATCATTGTGGCCGCTGTGACGCATCGAGATGACGAGGTGATACATGGCGGTTTCGTTCGATGGGTCGTACTGCAGCGCTGTCCTGCATTCGCTGATCGCCCGATCGTAC
Organism: Acidobacteriaceae bacterium; assembly: GCA_035273225.1. Classification (GTDB taxonomy): domain Bacteria; phylum Acidobacteriota; class Terriglobia; order Terriglobales; family Acidobacteriaceae; genus Palsa-343. Next base: position 6,007 of record DATEPN010000385.1, read on the forward strand.
TGTTTCAGCGTCATATACATGCTGGCCAGTTGATTGTGCGCCTCGACCAGATCCGGCTTCCTCTTCGCCGCCAGCAGAGCGTCCTGCATCGCCTCTTTGAATGCGGCGCTCTCCGGATCGGGCGTGCCGTTCATAATCAGTTGCGCGAGCAGCAGGCGGAAGAGCGGATTCTCCGGATGCGCTTTCACCTGCTCCCGCACCCGTGTCAGCGCCGTTTTCGGATCATTCCTTTGCAGCGTGGTCAGATCAGCGGCATAGGCGCTGATATTTTGTTTGGAGTCGAGCTGTTCGGCTCGCTGGAAGTCTGCCTCTGCCTTGTCATAGTCGGCCAGCTGCGCATACAGCACGCCGCGCGACAGGAAGAGAGAGGCATTGTCGGGAATGTGCGCGATCCCCGCGTTCAGCATGCTGATTCCCACCTGGAAGGAGTCATGCGCCATGCTGAGCAGCGCAAACAGGACATAATTTGTCGGATCGGAAGGATTCGCCACAATGGCCTGACGCTGCAACGCGACAGCCCGCGGAGTGTTCCCGGTCGCCTCGTACGCCTGCGACGCCAGACTCAGAATATCGGCGTCATTCTGATCGGGAGTGAG
>DATEPN010000386.1:0-7183 GCA_035273225.1 Acidobacteriaceae bacterium
CAGGAGTGGCGGTCGTATTCGACGCCGGCGGTGGTGAGGTAACTCCACCAGGAGTTGGCGAAGATTTTGAAGTGGCCGATGGAGCGGATGCCTTCGAAGACGAGTTCGCTGTCGACGGGAGCGGCAGGCGTGCCGGCGGCGCTCCGGATGGCCGAGGCGGGCCGGGGGATCCAGACGAGTCCGGCGGAGAGGCGGCCGAAGTAGGTGGGGATGCCGTCGAGGTGGTAGGGCGCGCCCGAGGGGAGCGGCATGATGGGGACGAAGTTGGTGTGCAGGAAGCCGCCCTCGATGCGCAGGGCGGTGTGCGTGTTCAGGGGAGTGTCGATGCCGCCGCCGAGGGATGCGGCGAGGGAGGCGATGCTGCCGGAATTGCCGTGCTTGTAATTGGAACTGGCGGTATCGAACCAGGTGCCGTTCAGGCCGCCTTCTCCCACGAGGGCGAAGGCGTAGAGGCGCTCGCGGTGGAGCATTGTCTCGAACTGAGGGCCGCCCATGATGATGAATGCATGCTGCGGGTCGCCGCGGTTGATGCCGCGATACATGGAGTAGTCGAGGCGGAAACGCAGGTGATGCCATTGGGGAAAGGCGGCGCCGGCATTCCATCCGTTCAGGGCGTGGTGGGCACCGGGCAGTCCGTTGAAGGAGTTGGAGAGCCAGGAGTATCCGCCATAGACCTGGAGGGGCGGAGGGGGCTGGGTTTGGGCGCCGGCCGGTGCCGATGAACAGAGCAGGGCAAGGAGGAGGAGAATTTGAATTCGCATGGATGGGGTGAGGGGAAAGGATTCGATGCGCCGGGCAGCGGCGAACGGAATCCAGTTTAGTACAGAGGTTGTGGTTGTAGCGGATAGACGTGGAACGGGAGATCCCACGGTCTGCGCGATACGTCGCGGACGAGGATGGGGCACCCGGTGGAGTTCCCCGCAAGACGGCGCAATCAATATGAGTTGTGATGGCTCAGGTGCAAATGATAGAAAATCGCCGTTGAGACTCGACGGAGGCCGCAATGAGCAATGCAAAGCTGACAAGAAGAGGCTTCCTCGGATTCACGGGCGCAGCAGCTCTGGGCAGCAGCGTTGCGAGCCTTGATTCTGCCGCTCAACAATCCCCGGCCGACGGGGAATCCCACCCGGGAAGTTCGCGGCCCAAAATCATCCTCTTCGTCGCCGATGAAATGCGGGCCGATGCGCTGGCCTGCTATGGGAATTCGGTCACCCGCACGCCGAACTTTGACCGTATTGCTGCGGAAGGGGCGAAGTTCGCAAATTGTCATGTCCAGTTTCCGATTTGCGGACCATCGCGATGCAGCATGGTGACGGGCTGGCCGGCAAGCGTGCGCGGCCACCGCAGCCAGTCGTACTTTCTGCGCCGCGACGAGCCGAACCTGTTTCGCTATCTCAGGCACGCCGGATACGACGTCTTCTGGCTCGGCAAGAACGACATGCTCGCTGCGGAGTCGTTCTACGACAGCGTGACATGGTGGAAGGAGGGAGGAATTTATGGGCAGGGGCCTGCAGGTCGCGACGCCACGGGAGCGACGCCGGGCATCCATTCCTTTTTGTTTCCGCCCACTCACGAGGACCGCCGGCACACCCACGATTACGCGCTTGTGCAGTCTGCCTTCGAGATTCTGGAGCGCAAAGAATCCGAGCGGCCATTCTGCATTTTCCTTGCGCTGACTCAGCCTCATCCACCCTACGAAGCGCCTGACGATTTCTATTCGATGTATTCCCCTTCAGCCATTCCGCCGCTGATCCCGCCCGGATTGCCGCGCCGGCCTGCGTTTCATGAAGCCTCCAGGCAAGCGTATGGACTGGACAAGCTCACGGATGCGACCTTTCGCAAAATTCGCGCCGTGTACTACGGCCAGGTGAGCTTCGTCGACTGGCTGCTGGGCGAATTGCTGGAAGCGCTCGAAAGGACCAATCACGCCAGAGACACCGCTCTGCTTTGTTTCTCCGATCACGGTGACTATGCCGGCGATTTTGGCCTGGTCGAGAAGGAGCACTCGCTGGAAGATCCGTTAACCCACATCCCGATGTTGCTGCGCATTCCGGGCGGCAGCCACGGCGTGAATGGCGAAGACATGGTTGAGCTTTACGACATGATGCAGACCTGTCTCGATTTGGCCGGAATTGAAGCGCAACACACGCATTTTGCGCGCAGTCTGTTGCCGCAGGCGCGGGGCAATCCTGGGGATCCGAATCGTGCCGCATTCGCCGAAACGGGCATGAACATCTACGAGCCGCAATGTTTTGAGGCTCCGGGTCAACCCGACTCCCTGTACGGGCCAAAGCTCAAATTGATGATGGAACATCCCGAACTCTTCAGCCGCTGCGCCATGGTGAGGACCCGCGATGCGAAGCTTGTGGTGCGGCCGCATGGCCAGAGCGAGCTTTACAACTACAAGTCAGACCCACAGGAGCGGGAAAACATCTATGGCGAGCGCAGCGCCGCCAATATTCAGGAGCAACTGCAGCAGCGGCTGCTCCACTGGTACATGAACACGACCGGCGTCGCGCCTTTTGACCGGGATCAGAGGAATTGCCCGCGGATCAATGAAGGCCGGCGTGAGCCCGACGTGGGCTGGCAGCGGGCATTGCTGGACACCTGAAGAATGGATCGGGAATTTGCTGCGGCCAGCCTGGGATAAACTGCCCCACCAATCCTTGCGACAGGTCGATTGCGCGATGAGGCTGGCTCAGCAGCCGGAATTGTTGACACGACGTTCGCAGCAACCTATAGTTCTCGCCGCAACACGAGAGTTGAGGTGGAAGATGCGACGAATCCCTTTGCTGGCACTTGGTTTCGCTGTGCTGTTATCCGGAGTTCAGTTGCACTCGCAGACGAATGCAAGTGTAGAGAAGGCTCTTCAAGCCAAAGAACAGATTGGCTGGCAGAGCTGGAAGGATCACAACCCAAAGCCGATGGAAGAGTTGACGCCGGAGAGCGCCATCAGCATCGCCGACGGGACGGTCCTGAAAGGCAAACAGCAAATCCTGAACAGCATGACGAGTCCAGGATGCGACGTCAAAAGCTTTTCACTCGCCGACTTCTCCTATGTGTGGCTGGACAAGGACTCGGTGATGATGACGTACACCGCGACACAGGACGCAACCTGCTCGGGCAAGAAGCAGGCAGGAAAGGTGATCGCCAGTTCCCTGTGGCAGAAGAAGGGCGGCAAATGGGTGTCGCCATTCCACCAGGAAACCGACGCCGGGGAGATGTGATCCAGGTGCGGGAGTTCACTGCGAACTATCGGGCGGCCCCGTCATCGGTTCTCAGAGCCGGTGAGCCGAACCCATGGCCGTGACAGCGCAGGTCCTTCCGCTTCGCGTCGGGATGACACGGGCGGGCGGTGTCGCGGAGATTGATGTTCGACCGCTCACGCGATCAATGCCGGGCGTTGGGAGAATTGAAACGTGCAGAGGCTGACTCGCGGGGGTCGATATTTCATTGACTCCGGTCCTCTTCCTCCATAAGCTCCTGCATACCGATGGACAGACTGCAAGTTGTGTCTCCTATGATCGGCCGCACGATCTCTCATTATCAGATCGTGGAGCAGCTGGGTGGGGGCGGCATGGGCGTGGTGTACAAGGCGCAGGACGCGCGCCTGCATCGCTTTGTCGCGCTCAAATTCCTGCCCGAGGCGGTTGCCGGCGACCCGCAGGCGCTGGCGCGCTTTGAACGCGAGGCACAGGCGGCCTCGGCGCTGAACCACCCGAACATCTGCACCATTTACGACATCGGTGAGCAGGACGGGCAGACCTTCATCGCGATGGAGTTTCTGGACGGCATGACGCTGAAGCACAGGATCGTCGGCCGGCCGATGGAAACCGAGGAGCTTCTGGCGCTCGCCATCGAAATTGCCGATGCGCTCGATGCGGCGCACGAGCAGGGCATCGTCCATCGCGACATCAAGCCGGCGAATCTGTTCGTTACGAATCGTGGCCACGCCAAGATTCTCGACTTTGGACTGGCGAAGGTGACTGCGGACTCCCGGGGCGCAGCCGCCAACACCGAAACCCGCACGGTCGAGGACGGTCACCTCACCGATCCCGGGTCGACGGTGGGAACGATCGCCTACATGTCTCCGGAACAGGCCCGGGGCAAAGAGCTCGATGGCCGTTCGGACCTCTTTTCCTTTGGCGTCGTCCTGTATGAGATGGCGACCGGCGCCCTGCCCTTCCGCGGAGAAAGCTCGGCGACGCTCTTCGAGGCCATCCTGAATCGCGCGCCGGCACCGGTGCTCCGCCTCAATCCGGATCTGCCGCCGAGGCTCGAAGACATCATCAATAAGGCGCTGGAAAAAGACCGGACGCTGCGTTATCAGCACGCCGCCGAGATGCGAACGGACCTGCAGCGTCTGAAGCGTGACAGCGATTCCAGCCGCCAGGTAGCGGCGGCTCCCGACGCGGTTTCTCCTGCCTCGGCACAGAGTCGTCCTGTGCAAGGCCCGAGCAGTTCCTCGGTGGTTGCCGCGGCGAAGCAGCACAAACTGGGATTGGGGATCGGCGCGATGCTGGCGCTGCTGCTGGTGGCAGCGGCGGGCTATGGAGTCTATGCGCTGCTCGCACACAGCGGGCCTGCACCGTTTCAAAATTTTACGGTCAGCAAAGCGACCGAGACCGGGAAAGCGGCACTCGTAGCGCTCTCGCCTGACGGGAAATACCTGCTCTACGTTGCGAGCGATGCGGGCCAGCAGAGCCTGTGGCTCGAGAACATTCCCACCAACAGCACCACGCAGGTGGTGGCGCCGGCCGCCGTTTACTATCAGGGGCTCCGCTTTTCGCCCGACGGCAATTATCTGTACTTCCTGCGAACAGAAGCAGGCGGCGATGCTTTGAAATTCCTTTACCGCGCTCCGGTGCTGGGCGGCACGCCCCAGAAACTGGTCACGGATATCGATTCGAATATCAGCTTCTCGCCGGACGGGCAGAGATTCGCCTATCTGCTCGGCAACAATCCGACCCAGGGCCGTTATCGGCTGATCGTGCGCTCCACGGCCGGCGGCGAGGAAAAGACGGTTGTCACGGGGCCTTTGAATGAGCTGCAGTTCGATAACGTCGCGTGGTCGCCGGACGGCAGGACGATCGTTGTGCCCCTTTCGTTCCCCAATGGCGCGCTGGGGGGACTGGATGCCATCGACGCCGCAACGGGCAAGCATAACCCGTTCCTGATTTCGAAGCAGATGTTTTTCATGAAGCCGGTATGGCTGCCGGACGGCAGTGGGTTGCTGGCTCTGGGGCAGCCGTTCGGCTCCGTACAAAACCAGATTGAGACCATTGCTTATCCGTCCGGCAAAGTCACACCCGTTACCCGCGATACGAATTCGTATATCGACCTGAGCGTATCCGGCGACGGCCGCACGATCGCCACGATCGCGCGACAGAGCCTCAACAACACGTACGTGATGGCAGCGGGCGCGGACAGCAGCCAGGCGCGGGAGTTCCCCATGGAGGGATTCCCGCCGTATGCCGCGGACTGGACACCGGAGGGTCAGCTGATTGTGTCGACGACACAGCCGGCCGTGGCGCTGCTCAACCCGGGCACCGGTGCAAAGACTCCGCTGCTGACCCAGGTGCGGTTCCCGGGATCCGCCCGTTCCTGCCCGGATGGGCATATCGTCTTCATGGCGGCGGCCGAGAGCAAAATCGAAGCTCACATCTTTCGCGCAGATGCCGATGGCGGGAACGTGCAGGAACTAACGCACGGGAAATACGACCAGGTGCCGTCGTGCTCCGCAGACTCCAAAACCGTGCTGTACCAGGACGCGGATTCGAGGCTGGAGAAAGTGACGATCGGGAGTGGCGCCGCGGAGACGTTGCCGAAGTACTCGGACTTTAGCCGAGCGGCCGTATCTCCCGACGGCAGGCTCGCGGCGATCATTACGTTCCGCCTGGGAGAGGCGAAGGAGAATGTGGCGCTGGTTCCGCTGGATTTCAGCCAGCCTGTTCGGTTTGTCAGTTTCGAGCGGCCGCGCTCGCAATACGGCGGCAATGCCATTGCGTTCAGCCGCGACGGCAGTGGAATCATTTATCCCGTTCGCGACGGACAGACCGATAATCTGTGGCTACAGCCCTTGAATGGCTCGCCGGGCAGGCAGCTTACCAATTTCCGGTCGGAGTTCATCGGAGTGTTCAGTTACTCCAGCGACGGCAAGCAACTCGCCCTGATCCGCGGGCACCGCCAGGCCGACGTGGTCCTGATGCGCGACGCGGGGAAGTGACAGGGCAACAGAGCAGCCATTGCGCCTGAACGTCAGCGCGCGGCGAGGGCGGCGCCGATGCCGTCTTTCTGGAGCATCTGGCGGATGCCGCGGAGGGCCTGGCGGGTGCGCTCTTCGTTTTCGATCAGAGCAAAGCGGACGTGGCGGTCTCCGTATTCGCCGAAGCCGATGCCGGGGCTGACGGCGACTTTCGCTTCCTTGAGCAGGTGCGTCGAGAAGTCGAGCGAGTTCATGTGGCGGTAGGGCTCGGGGATCGGCGCCCAGACGAACATGGTGGCTTTGGGCATGGCGACCTCCCATCCGGCTTTGTTCAGGCCGGTGACGAGGCAGTCGCGGCGGCGCTGGTAGTTGTCGCGGATTTCGGTGACGCACTGCTGCGGGCCTTCGAGGGCGACGATGGAGGCGACCTGGATGGGCGTGAAGGTGCCGTAGTCGAAGTAGCTCTTGAGGCGGGCGAGGGCGGAGACGAGTTCGGGATTGCCGACCATGAATCCGACGCGCCAGCCGGGCATGTTGTAGCTCTTGGAGAGGGTGAAGAATTCAACGGCGATGTCTTTGGCGCCGGGAACTTCGAGGATGGAGGGGGCGCGGTAGCCGTCGAAGACGATGTCGGCGTAGGCGAGGTCGTGGACGATGAAGATGCCGTGCTGGCGGCAGAGGGCGACGACGCGCTCGAAGAAGCTGAGGTCGACGCATTCGGTGGTGGGGTTGGCGGGGAAGTTGAGGATGAGCATCTTCGGCCGCGGGACCATGAGCGGGATGGCGGTCTCGAGTTCGGCGAGGAACGCGGTGGAGTGGTGGATGGGGACGGAGCGGATGCTGGATCCGGCGATGACCGGGCCATAGATGTGGATCGGATAGCTGGGGTTGGGAACGAGGACGGTGTCGCCCTGATCGAGGGTGGCGAGGCAGAGGTGGGCGATGCCTTCCTTGGAGCCGATGGTGACGATGGCTTCG
>DATEPN010000387.1:0-13925 GCA_035273225.1 Acidobacteriaceae bacterium
CCCGCGCCGAAATGCAGGACATGCTCCGCGCCCTCCTCGCGCGCCTCCGCAAAACCGCTCTCCTCGTCACCCACGACCTCGACGAGGCGCTCTACCTCGGCGACCGCATCGCGTTGCTCAGCGAAGGCAAACTCATCGCGCACCTCCGCCGCGCCGAATTCCTCCAGGCTCCGCACCCCGAAATCCAGGCCTACATCCGCGCCTTCCATCGCGGCGAAAGGAGCGCTCAGCGTGAGAACTAACATTGTCATCCTGAGCGAGCCTTCCGAATTCGTTGCGCCCATCTGTGGGGCGCAACAAGCAATGCAGACGCGAGTCGAATGGACCTGCATTTGGTGTTCTGTGCTGGAGGCGCGTCCGTGAGCACCTTCCTCTCCCGCTACGGCGGCGAAATCGCTGAACTCACCCTCGAACACCTCTGGCTCACCGGCTTCGCCATGCTCTTCGCGACCGCGATCGCCGTCCCCGCCGGCATCTGGCTCACGCGCTCTCCGCGCTGGGCCAGGCCCGTCATCGGCTTCGCCAACATCCTGCAAACCATTCCTTCGCTCGCCCTCTTCGGATTCCTGCTGCCGCTCCCCTGGCTCGGCGAACGCGCCGCCCGCGTCGCCATCGTCGCGCTCATCGCCTACGCCCTGCTCCCCATCCTGCGCAACACCTACGCGGGCATCCAGGGTATCGACCCGAACGTGCTCCTCGTCGCCCGTGCCCTCGGACTCACCGGCACGCAGCGCCTCGTTAAAGTCGAACTGCCCCTCGCCGCCTCCTTCATCCTCGCCGGACTCCGCACCGCCACCGTCACCTGCGTCGGCATCGCGACCATCGCCGCCGCCGTCGGCGCCGGAGGCCTCGGCGAACTCATCTTCCGCGGCGTCGCCTCCGTCGACAACGGCCTCATCCTCGCCGGAGCCATCCCCGCCGCCCTGCTCGCGCTTTTGCTCGATGCCGCTCTCGGCCTCCTCGAGCACCGCTTCAAAATCCCCGCACCCCAGCCGGAGCCGCAATAATGCGACACGGTCGCACGGCTCAAAAAGAACCCGCACTCTTTGAAGGGGCACGGCTTCAGCCGTGCCACAGACGCTGGAGGAACAAACGGGCTTTAGCCCCTGAGGGAAGCACCCTTTTCCGTCTGCTAATTGTAAGTATCTCTGTTACGATTGCCGCCATCCTCACAGCTTGCGCCCCACCGCACCCCGACCACCCCGTCATCGGCTCCAAAAACTTCACCGAGCAGGTCGTCCTCGGCGAACTCCTCGCCCAGGAGATCGAAGCCAAATCCCACCTCAAAGTCGAGCGCCGCTTTTATCTCGCCGGAAGCTACATCTGCCAGCAGGCGATGCTCGCCGGACGCATCGACGCCTATGTTGAATACACCGGCACCGCCCTCACCGCGATCCTCAAGCAGCCCCTCCCGCCGCCCGACCAGCGCGACCCGCAAACCGTCCTCGCCACGGTCCGCCGCCTCTACCAGCAGCGCTACCAAATCACCGTCGCCCCGCCCCTCGGCTTCGACAACTCGTTCGCCATGGTCATCCGCGGCGACGACGCCCGCCGCCTGCACCTCACCACCCTCAGCCAGGCCGCGGCATACACCCCGCACATGCGCCTCGGCGTCGGCTACGAATTCGAGCAGCGCCCCGACGGCCTTCGCGGCCTCTCCGCCGCCTACGGACTCCGCTTCGACGGCCCGCCGCGCACGATGGACCTTGGCCTGCTCTACCGCGCCCTCGAGGATCATCAGGTCGACATGATCGCCGCCAACACCACCGACGGCCCCATTCAGGCGCTCCACCTCACCATCCTCCAGGACGACCGCCACTACTTCCCGCCCTACCAGGCCGTGCCTCTCATCCGCGACGACGCCCTCCGCCGCTGGCCCCAGATCCAGACCGCCCTCGACGCCCTCGCCGGACGCGTCACCGCCGACGACATGCGCGCCATGAACGAAGCCGTCGACGGCCAGCACCGCGACCCCGCCCAGGTGGTCCGCGAATTCCGCGCCGCCCACAGCCTGTAACCCTCAGCTATACTTCTCCCCGCCCACAAATCCCCGCCTTTCCGGAGGCCCATTCTTTGCCAATCCGCAAGCGCACGCCCTCTCCGCTCGTTGCCCTCGCTGCCGCTCTCTCCCTCGCCACAATCGCCGTCCCCGCTGCTCTCGCTCAGGAGCACCCAAAATCCGCCGCAGCCGCACCCGACAAATCCGACCACCCCGCCGTCCACGAATCCCTCCCGCTCGTTGCGCCCGACTCGACCACCGACGGCTCCGTCAGCGTCGAAGGCAAGACCATCGCCTACCGCGCCGTCGCCGGCACCCTCACCGTCGGCTCCAACGATGATCAGGACACGCAGCTTTCCCTCGACGGCCGCTACCTGCCCGGCTACGCCGAAGACCTCCCCGCCAAGCTCTCCGACCAGCCCGCCATCGCGCGCATGTATTACGTCGCCTACTTCATGAAGGACGCGCCGAAGAACCGCCCCATCACCTTCCTCTACAATGGCGGCCCCGGCAGCTCCACCATGTATCTCCACATGGGCGCCTTCGGACCCATGCGCATCGTCGTTCCGCCCGACGCACAGCGCCAGGAAGCCGCGCCCTACCAGCTCATCCCCAACCAGTACAGCCTGCTCGACGCCTCCGACCTCGTCTTCATCGACGCGCCCGGCACCGGCTTCTCCCGCGTCTTCGGCAAAGATGCCGGCAAAGCCTTCTTCGGCACCGACCCCGACGCGCACGCCTTCGACCGCTTCATCCGCCGCTTCCTCACCAAATACGCCCGCTGGAACTCGCCCAAATATCTCTTCGGCGAAAGCTACGGCACCACGCGCACCGCGCTGCTCACCTGGCTGCTCCAGCGTCACCTCGACCTCAACGGCTCTGTCTTCCTCTCTCAGATCCTCAGCTTCGACGACTCCGCCGACGGCCCCGAAGGCAATCCCGGCACGGACAACGGCTACTTCCTCGCGCTGCCCTCGATGGCCGCCACCGCCTGGTATCACCATCGCGTGCCCAACCAGCCTGCGCAACTCGAGCCGCTGCTCAAAGAAGTGGAGCAGTTCGCCCTCGGCCCCTACGCCACCGCGCTCCTGCAGGGCGCGAATCTGCCCGACGACCAGAAGCGCTCCATCGCCGCGAAACTCGAAAGCTACACCGGCGTCCCCGCCGCCTACTGGATCAAAGCCAACCTCCGCGTCAGCGGGGAGCAGTTCTCCAAAGAGCTGCAGTCAGAAATGGGCATCACCACCGGCCGTCTCGACACCCGCTATCAGGGCCCCGACATCGACCCGCTCAGCGAAGGTGCCGAGTACGACCCCTTCACCGACGCGCTCCAGTCCGCCTACGACACGGCCGTCAACCAGTACACGCGCGACACGCTCCACTACGGCGAGAACATGACCTACAAGCCCAGCGCCTACGGCACGCCCGGCTTCGACTGGGACCTGCGCCACTCGCCGCCCGGCGAGCGCGGATGGGAAGCCAGCGTCAACGTCATGCCCGATCTGGCCACCGCCATGAAGCGCAACCCGAAGCTGAAAATCATGCTCATGGGCGGCTACTACGATCTGGGCTGCCTCTACTTCGGCGCCGAGTACGAAGACAAGCACCTGCAGATTCCCGAGAAGCTCCAGTCCAACATCAGCTACCACTTCTTCCAGACCGGGCACATGGTCTACGTCACCGAACCGGCGCTGAAAGAAATGCACGACGCCACAGCCGAATTCATCCGCGCCAACGAAAACCCGAAATAACGTCGAGGTACCCGATGATCGAAGCTTTTGGCCTTTCCATTCCCGAGAGTCTCGAGGAAATCTGTCAGCCCTCCCGGTGCGCCGTCATCATCTACGACATGCAGGTCGGCATCGTCCCCCAGATCGAAGAAGGCAAGGATGTCCTCCTCCGCTGTCAGGAGCTGCTCTCCGCGGCGCGCGCCAAAGGATTCCGCATCTTCTTCACGCGCCACTTGTTCCTGCCCAATCGCGTGGCTGGCGTCGGACAGCTGCATCGATCCATGGTCTGGCAGAACCAGAAGGACCCGTCCAAACTCCGTTCGATGATGGGGCAGGGGACGAACGGCTGGCAGATTGTCCCTGAGCTTGCGCCCCGCGAAGACGAGGTCCTCATCGACAAGATCACCATGTCGGCCTTCGAGGGCACATTCCTGGATATCGCGATGAGAGACGCGCACCTCGATGCCTTCATCATTGCCGGCATCGCCCTCGAAGTCGGCATCGAGCCCACCGTCCGGCACGCCCTCGATCGCAACTACCTGCCCATCGTCATCCGCGACGCCTGCGGTTCGAAAACGCCGGAGCTGAAGCAGCGATCCCTCGCGACGCTGATGCAAACCGGCGAGGTACGGACCATCGACACCAGCGGACTCGTCGCGGCAATTTCCTGACACGCGCGTGCCCCATGTCTCCATCGCGATGGCCGCCGCAAATCTCCATCGCCGCAACCGCCCTCGCGCCGCAGTCCCTTATCGCCCCTCTCCCTGCCGAGCTTCGGCTTCCGCCAGCCACCCGCGTCGTAACCGCTCCAGAGGCACGCTGGAGAGATAAGGCTTGATGTCCAGAATCGGGGTTCCGTCCAGCATATCCACCCCGCGCACAAACAGGCGCCGCCCCTCGCGGCGCAGAAGCTCGACCACCGTCAGTGCAATCGGATTCGGCCGCCGCGGGGAGCGCGTGGCAAACACGCCGTGGGGACGATGATCGCTCGGTGGCGTAACCATCAGTTCGAATCCCTCGGACCGGTCGAACACCCAGAAGACAAAAAGGTGAGAGAACCCCTCGATATCCGTCAGCCCCGCCTCCAGTTCCTGGCGGACCTCAAGGACGCCTTCCGCATCGTGCCTGGCGCCCAGGCCCCTTGGGACGTCGGCGGCATTTTTATAGGGGCTTTGGACGATTCCTACAGGTTCCATTGCGATCATAAGTGTCTGCCCGTCAACCTCACGGTAGCAGAATGTCGAGCTCCGGAAGACCCTTCGCCCGCATTCGGATACCCAAAGCGCAGCCCCGGCATCTCACCGAGGGGTACGCCGTTCTCCCTGAGGTAAACACCATGAGACATCTCCCCACCGCCATTGCGCTCGCGCTGCTCAGCCCTGCCGCCGTCGCCGTTGCGCAACACGCCGCCACGATTCCCAGCGGCACCGAAATTACCGTCCGCACCGATGAGGCCATCCACGCTGACGCCCAGAACACCGACGCTGAGCGCACATACACCGGGAAAGTCAGCGAAGACGTGCGGGACGCCGATGGGCGCGTGCTGATCCCCAGGGGTTCGCCGGCCGAGCTGGCCGCCGTGCGCGATAACGATGGCTTGTCTCTCGGGCTGCGGTCCGTCCGGGTCAACGGCGAGCGTTACAGCGTCGACAGTCAGGATGTTGCCGCAGGCAGCCAAAAGGAAGGCGTGGGCAAGAACAAGCGCACCGGCAAGTATGTCGGAGGCGGTGCCGTTGGAGGCGCCATCATCGGTGCGCTCGCCGGCGGCGGCAAAGGTGCGGCGATCGGCGCTCTGGCTGGCGGAGCCGCCGGTGCCGGCGCACAGACACTCACGCGCGGCAAAAAGCTGAGCGTTCCCGCCGAGACCAACCTGCGCTTCCGCCTGGAACAGAGCCTCAGACTCGACCGTTCCTCAAGAGAATAAGAAAACGATCGCCGACGCACTCCGTCGCGACGGCCGCTCCAACGAATCAGGTGTGCATGCCTGCAGTCATTGAGCAGGCGTGAGCCGTCGTATTGCAGCCGAAATCCCCAATTCCCGTCCGAAAGGGATAGTGAACCCTTGCCGAAGGTTCGGTATGGATCCAGATGGGTTCTCCGGCATACGCCGGTGGATCAACAGTCACCGAATACTGAATGACGTCGACGCGGGCGGGTGCAGGAGAAACTTGGCTTACCCCGGCAAGCACCAGAAAAGAACAAATGCGAGTGAACACCTGCCCATATGCCGACACCAATGGCTCAACGATACAACTCTCGTTGCAGCGACTGCCGACCACTCGCCCAGCCTCGCATTTGGCGAAAAGACCAGCGACGGTCCAGGGCTTCTACGGTTCGGCGTAGTAGCCACTCACGGTTCGGGCGATGCTCCTGGCCGGGCAACGACAACTTGGAGCGCATGGTCCTCGTCCGGCTTGTTACCCGCCTCGCCCCTTCCCCCTCCGGAGCGCACGGTACTCTTCCCGATGGTTACCATAAGGATACTTCCAGGTTATCTTTGAGGGCTGGACACCTCCTGGCCCCGCCCCTATCCTTCGTGAACACAAGCGCATCGCCCCGAGGGTGAATGGAATGAAATTCGGTTATGAACTCATGCTTTGGAGCGGGGTTGGAGTCGCCATCCTGTACCTCTTATTCGGATGGCCGCCCATTTTGCAGCCGGTTGTGCAATCGGTGGTCTCCTTCCTTCTGCACCCTTAGGAGCCGTCTGCCTGGGGACGCACCCCCGAGCACCAGCAGGTTTGCCGGCTGAGGTCTCGGGCACCGATACGGTTTCCCTTGTTGACTGGCTCGAGTTCGTCCGCAGCCGCGACGGCATTCTGGAGCAGGTGAGCGGCAACTCGTATATCTGGAAAACCGCAGAACGCGCTGCGCCAGGCACTTCCCAAAAACGCATGCCCTGACCTTCGTAACCCCGCGACCGCGATTTCCGCTTGCCCTCGCTCCCGCGCCGACCTACCCTGAAAATGACGAAGCTCTGTTCTCAGGAACAGAGCTTTTTCGTTCAGCCTTGTGGCTACTGGCTACCCCGCCACCGGCTGCCGTTGAGCGCTCTCTTTGAGACGACTGTGCTGCACCCGACCCTGAGTGATCACGACCCGGCCGGGAATGATCACCTCGCGACCGTCATCTGATCATCGGCGACCGCGACCGAAGTGACCGTCTGTGAATCATCTGCGGCCGTCGCGGCCGCGACCTGATCATCGGCGGCCGTGATCAGGCTCAAAGCCGACCCTGACCGAAGTGACTATCCTTCAATCACAAAGACCCCTTCACGACCCTGACTTGATCAAAAAGCAGAGGGGGAGGGGGGAGGGGGGTACGATGAGCAGTCGAACTCCATGTGCGGTTGACTCCGACGCTTGCACGTCCACGACTCTGGCTGGAAGCTAAGAGCTAAAGGCTAGCAGCTAATAGGCTGCCGTCTTACTTCCCCTGCAGCTTCTGCGTCGCGATCTGCGCGGCCTGCGAGTCTTTGTCCTGGTCCTTGATCTCGGCGTAGATCCGGCGCGCCTCTTCGTGCTGACCGCTGGTCTCATAGAAATCCGCCAGCTGCAGCTGAGCCGCCGGCTTCGGAACCGTCGTCGTCGGGTGCGCGATCACGCTCCGGAACTCCTCAACTGCCTGCGACGTCCGCCCCGTCTGCGCGTACAGGTTCGCCAACGCCACCTTCGCCAACGCGGCCAGGTTGCTGTCGTGCGAGTCCGCCGCCTTGGCCAGATCAGTCTCCGCCTCGGACTTCTTCCCCATGTCCAGCGCCGTGATTCCGGCAAAGTAGCGGCCCATCTCACCCGCCCGGAACCAGCCGTACTGATTGGCCACCTGGGTGAACAGCGGATACGCCTCTTTCGCACGCGCCTCGGCCGACGGATAAGTCGTCTGGCCCGGCTCGGCCGGCTGATTCGGCTGCGCCAGCGGAGTCTGGTAGATGTCCATGGCCTGGCCCAGCAGTCGGTCAGCCGACGCCTGGCGCTGTTCGTAGACAATGATCCCCGCCACCGCGACCGCAATCGCCACCGCCACAGCAATGGTCCAGCGAATGAGCGTGGCGCGATTCTCGCCCACCCAGTCCAGGCCGGAGGTGGTAGCGGTGATGAAGCGATCCTGTTTCAGCGCGTGACGGGTCTGAGTATCCACGAAATCCCTGAATCCTTTGGGAGGGAAATGGCGGACGCGCCTCTTGCGGGCACATCCACTGAGATACGTTAGTCTATCACGCTGGTTTTGCTGGGTCCGGAGCGGGGCAGGAGCCTTCCTGCCCCGCATGCGGGCGGCACGATCAGGCCGCCCGTACCACGTCTTCCAGGTCTCCGGTTTCGACCTTTTCCTGGCAATCGATGCAGTACGGCGTCCACGGCAAAGCTTCCAGCCGCTTCTCGCCGATCGTATTGCCGCAGTGCAGGCACTCCCCGAACGATCCGTCCTCCATGCGTTCGAGCGCCAGGCGTACTAGCGTCAGTTGGCTGTGCCCTTCCGTGCTTTGCGAAAACAACATCTCCTTTTGGTACGAGAAGACCGCCTGGTCGGCGACGTCGAGTGTGTCCTCGGCCACCTCCTTGCGTCCCTCTTTCACGGCGTGCAGCATCGTCCTTTCCAGTTGTTTTTGTTGTTGGCGAAGATGATCCTCATATCGCCGCAGCTTGTTATTTTTGGATGGACTGGTCACGACTCAACGACTCCCTCGGGTGAATAACGAACGTCAGCCGTAATAGACAATGATTGGACGCGGAAACCCCTCCAGGATTTGTTTTGGTTTGCCTGCCTGAAGAGATATTTTTAGGCCCGCTTCTGACCCTTCCCAGCCCCGTGCGGCCTGCCTCTGAAATTGTGCATCGTATTCCAGACCGCCTCATCCTCGCCGCGAGGGGTGCGCCGCTCCCTGCCTCATCCGGAGTGCTACGCTGAAAGAGCTATGTACGAGAACTTCCACGCCACGGACCGCTGGACAGGCGAAGACCTGCACTGCCGCTGGATCGCCAATATCGTGGCCATCGCCACGCGTCACGCCGACGCGGTCGACATCCGCTTCGACGTGAACGGTCGCCCCGTCTGGATCGCGATGCCCTGCGTCGCCTGGGTGGAGCAGAAGAAGCGTACCGGTCACATCATCACGGATGCTCTCGCCGCCCAGGCCGCCGGCCGCTACCTGAAAAAGGCCATCGAGTCCGGCTACGACAACGGGCGCGAGATGTACACCATGAGCATCAACGAAGTCCTGGAGCACGTCGACGCCGTGCTGCGCGAGGCAGGGCACACGCACAACCTGCCCTGGCTCACCCCATCGGACGACGCCCAGCCTCAGGTTTAGTTCCGTCTAGTTCCGTCCGGTTCTTACTCCGGCGGCGGGGTCAGAGGATGACCCTCCGGAATCTTGGCCGCCCGTGCTTTTGCGGCCGCGCGCAGGGCATTGCGCCGCCGCTCCAGAATCGCCATGGCATCCGGCGCCGCCATCACCACCGATTCGAGATGGCTGAATAGTCCTGGCTCGCTGTTGGCAGCCCGCAATTCGGCCAGAAAGGGCTGGATCTTGCTGAACGCCGCAAAGATCTCCCCATGCGCGGCCCGGAACGCCTCCGCATCGATGGCGCCCGTCGTCACCAGCGAAGCCGCCATTTCCCAGTAGCCCAGCACCATGCGAACGCTGGCATTGCGCTCGCCCTTCACGACCGCGCTCAATTCCTCGAAGTTTTCCGGATTGAATTCCCGAGTGAACCACGCACGCGCCTCGCGCAGCACCGGCTCGCGCCGGAGTTCAAACAGCTTCAGGTTGAGCTGGGCGCTCTCAAACGGTGTTGGCACGAGTCCCTCCCGTGACGAACGACTCATCGTAGCCGATCGTTTCGTCCCCTTTCCTCTTTGCATCTTTTCTTTGGAGTGTGAGAATGGTCCGTTCCTCCTGGCCGTGTTGAGTCCTGCCTCGGGCTCGGCACTGGTGGACGGAGGCAGAGTACGGAGCACAGGCACCAGCATGAAGGAGGCTGTCCCCTTATGGGAGCGACCGTCGTCTCGCAGGATCTGAAGCGGCTCACTGAAGGATTGCACGCCCACCGCAACCTCTCTGCCGCCCAGCTGGTGGAAACGTCCATCGCGCGCGGCGAAGGCCGATTGGCGTCGAACGGTGCCCTCGTAGCCTATACCGGAGCCCGCACCGGCCGCTCCCCGCGCGACAAGTTCACCGTAGACGATGATCAGACCCGGAACCGGATCGCATGGGGTAAGGTGAACCAGCCCTTTCCGCCCGATAAGTTCGACGCTCTCCTCCAGCGCGTCCTGCGCCACATGGCAGAGCGGGATCTCTTCGTTCTGGACCTCGCCGCCGGAGCCGACCCCGCCTATAGGCTGCCGATCCAGGTCATCTGCGAATACGCCTGGCACGCCCTCTTCGTGAAGCAGTTGTTCATCCGCCCCACCGCTGAAGAACTGGCGACGCACACGCCGGAGTTCACCGTCATCGCCGCTCCGGAGTTCGAAGGGGTCCCGGAACGCGACGGCGTCCGCTCCGGCACCTTCATCCTCACGGACTTCACGAAGAAGATCGTCCTCATCGGCGGCACCAAATACGCCGGCGAGATGAAGAAATCCATCTTCGGCGTGATGAATTATCTGCTGCCCGACCGCAACGTTTTCCCCATGCACTGCTCGGCCAATATTGGAGCCTCGGGTGACACGGCGCTCTTCTTCGGCCTCTCCGGAACAGGGAAGACCACGCTCTCCGCCGATCCCGAGCGCCGCCTCATCGGCGATGACGAGCATGGCTGGAGTCCGAACGGCGTCTTCAACTTCGAAGGCGGGTGCTACGCCAAGTGCGTCGACCTCAGCCCCGAAAAAGAGCCGCAGATCTATAACGCGATCCGCTTCGGCGCCGTCCTCGAAAACGTCGTGCTCGACCCGCGCACCGGCGATCCGGATTACTCCGACATTCGTTTCACCGAGAACACCCGCGCTGCGTATCCCATCGATTTCATCGCCAACGCAGTCATTCCCGGCGTGGGCGGTCATCCAGGCAATGTGCTTTTCCTCGCTGCGGATGCCTTCGGCGTCCTTCCTCCCATCGCCCGCTTGACGCCTGACCAGGCTATGTATCACTTCCTCTCCGGCTACACGGCCAAGCTGGCCGGAACCGAAGCCGGGCTGGGGAGCGAGCCGGTGCCGGAATTCTCTACCTGCTTCGCCTCACCATTCCTTCCGCTTGATCCCGGCGTGTACGCGGAGATGCTCGGTCGTCGCCTGCGCGAGCACGAAGCGCAGTGCTGGCTCGTCAACACCGGCTGGACCGGCGGCGGCTTCGGTGTAGGCAGGCGCATGAGCCTCAGACACACCCGCGCCATGGTTCATGCAGCACTGGATGGTCGTCTTGCCAAATCACACTTCACGACGGAACCTGCCTTTGGTCTCAGCATTCCGACGCACTGCCCCGACGTTCCCTCGGAGATGCTGAACCCGCGCAACGCCTGGGCCGACAAGGCGGCCTACGACGCGCAGGCGCAGTTGCTCGCCTCGAAGTTCGCGGAGAACTTCCGCAAGTTCGACGTGCCGGACTCGGTCCGCCACGCGGGACCGCGCACCTGACCGGCATCGCACGAGCCAGGCACGATTTGGCGGCCCATCCCGAGGCCCGTAACTTGACTCTTGACAACCGCAGACTTAGTCTCGAAATGGAGGCAGCGCGCGGTTGCACCTCTGTGCCGCCCTGTTCCAGTCAACGGCCATGCAGACGACTCACCCGTACATCTGGAACTACCTGCCCCTGCTGATGCAGATCGTCATCGTCGGCGGCATAGCGGCGGGCATGATCATCATGTCACGGTTCATCGGCCGTCACCGCAATTTCAAAGACAAACTGGAAGCCTATGAGTGTGGTATTCCCGCCGAAGGCGATGCGCGCGGACGCTTCTCCGTCCGCTTCTATATGGTGGCGATGCTGTTCATCCTCTTCGACGTCGAAGCGGTCTTCATGATGCCGTGGGCGGTCATCTATCGCAAGCTGCCCGCCATCACCGGCTCGCGGTTCTTCGGCTTCTGGGAAATGCTCGTCTACCTGGGCTTCGTCGTGGTCGGCGTCTTCTATGTGTGGAAGAAGGGAATTCTGGACTGGGCTGCCGACAAGGCAGACCTCTAACGGGCTGCGAAACGATTCCTGAGGAGACCGATGGGAGAAGCGCTGCTGACAAAGGATGCCGTTTTCGAAAAGCTGGCGCAGAACGTAGCCATTCAGGCCCTCCGTGCCGCCCATCCTGAATCCATCGTCAACGCCAAATTCGATCGCAACGAACTCACCCTGGTCATCGCGCCGGACAGGATCCGCCAGGTCTGTCGCACCCTGCAGCAGGCCGGCTACAACTTCTTCGAAGACATCACCTGCGTCGACTGGACCCCCTCGGAGCCGCGCTTCCAGGTCACGTATCACCTCCTCTCCCACAAGATCAAAGAGCGCGTTCGCCTGCACGTGATGGTCGAGAGCATGGATCCCTCCGTCGACAGCCTCACCTCCGTCTGGCCGGCTGCCAATTTTTACGAGCGCGAGGTGTGGGATCTCTTCGGCGTTCGCTTCAACGGCCACCCCGGACTCCGCCGCATCATGATGCCGGAAGAATGGGAAGGTCATCCGCTGCGCAAGGATTATCCCGTGGAGGGTTATCGCTGATGCCGGATACTCCAGACAATCCGCACGCGCCGGAGATGCCGGACTTCGTGGGAACATCCACGCTGATCGCGCCGCGCCCCGAAGATGGCTCGAAGGATCGCACCATGATCCTGAACATGGGGCCGCAGCATCCTTCCACGCACGGCGTCTTGCGGCTGGCCCTGGAGATTGACGGCGAGACCGTCGTCAAGGTCGTTCCCGACATCGGATATCTGCACACAGGGATTGAAAAGACCTCCGAGGCCAAGTTCTACCAGCAGGTCGTTCCTCTCACGGACCGGATCGACTACCTGTGTCCGATGACGAATAACCTGTGCTATTGCCTCGCCGTCGAAAAGCTGCTGCAGCTGGAGATCCCCGACCGTGCGCAGTGGATGCGCGTGCTGCTCAACGAGCTGACCCGTCTCAATTCGCACCTGGTCTGGCTGGGCACGCACGCCATGGACATCGGCGCACTCACGGTTTTCCTCTATACCTTCCGCGAGCGTGAAGAGATTCTGCGCATCTTCGAGCACGTCTCCGGCCAGCGCATGATGACCTCCTACTTCCGCATCGGAGGCCTCGCGCTCGAGCCGCCGCTCGACTTTTTCGACGCCGTGCAGTCGCTGATCAAAATACTGCCGGAGAAGATCGATGAGTACGAGAACCTGCTCACCGGGAATCCGATCTTCATCAATCGCCTGAAGGGCGTTGGCTATCTCAGTGCTGACGACGCCGTTGCGCTCGGGGTCACCGGCCCGCCGTTACGCGCCAGCGGCGTCGACTGGGACCTTCGTCGCGACATGCCGTACACGAGCTACGAAAAGTTCCAGTTTAAAGTGCCCATCTCCAATGATGGCGATGTCTGGGCGCGCTACGTGGTGCGACTCCAGGAGATGCGCGAGTCGGTGAAGATTTGCCAGCAGGCGCTGGACGGCATGCCGGACGGCCCGATCAAAGCCGACGCGCCGAAGGTCGTCCTCCCGGACCGCGAGAAGATGAAGACCCAGATGGAAGCCCTCATCTATCACTTCAAGATTGTGACGGAAGGCTTTCAGGTTCCGGCGGGCGAAGTCTACCAGGCGGTCGAGTCGCCACGCGGCGAGATGGGCTACTACGTCGTCAGCGACGGCACCGCGAAACCCTACCGCGTGCATATGCGCAATCCATCGTTCGCGACACTACAGGCGCTGCAAACCATGTGCGCCGGACGCCTGATCGCCGATGTCGTCGCTGTCATCGGCTCCATCGACATCGTTCTCGGGGAGATCGACCGGTGACGGCCCTCATGATCGAAGCCGAACTGTGGGTCTCGTTCGCCTCTCTGCTGCGCTCCTACGTGGCCGCCGCAAGCCTCAATTCTGCCGCCGAGGTCATCGTGGATTCCAGCGAAAGCTCAATCCGGATCAGCACCGGCGGCGCTTTGCTGGCGATGCAGGTGGATCCGCAAAGCGGCGCGGGTTACTGGCAGCTCTCCGGCCTGTTGGACCTGCAGGGCCGCTTCATCTTGCTCCACGATGGCCGCATCGCGCTCGATGGCAAGATGCTCGACCTCGACCACGCCGCCATCGAT
>DATEPN010000388.1:0-2507 GCA_035273225.1 Acidobacteriaceae bacterium
ATGACTTCCACGCCCGTGATCGATCGCCAGTCCGGGCCGCATGGAACGATTTTCGTGGTCGGCATGTCGAAGGACTCGGGCGGCAGCTACCACCAGCGCCTGCACGCAATCGACGTCACCACCGGAGTGGAGTTGCCCGGATCCCCCGTCGAGATTCACGCCACCTATCCCGGCAACGGTGCCAACAGCTCCGGCGGCAACGTGGTTTTCGATCCCGGTCAGTATGCCGAGCGCGCCGGGCTGCTCCTGTTGAATGGCACCCTCTACATGGGCTGGACCTCGCACTGCGACGAGCAGCCCTACACCGGCTGGCTTATGGGCTACAGCGAATCGACCCTGGTGCAGACAAGCGTTCTGAATCTGACGCCGAACGGCAGCGAAGGCTCCATTTGGATGTCGGGCGGAGGCCTCGCCGCGGATTCAGGAGGCAACATTTACTTCCTCGACGCGAATGGAACGTTCGACACCACTCTGGACGCCAACGGCTTCCCCTCCCAGCATGATTATGGCAACGCGTTCCTGAAGATCTCGACCAGTGGCGGGCACCTGGCGGTCGGTGACTATTTCGCAGCCAGCAACACGGTCGCTCTTTCTGATACAGACCAGGACCTGGGATCGGGGGGCCCGCTGCTGCTTCCGGATTTGCAGGATGCCTCTGGCAATGTCCGCCATCTCGCCATCGGAGGCGGCAAGGACAGCAACCTCTACGTCGTGAATCGCGATGCAATGGGCAAATACAATCCGCAGAACAACAGCGCGCTGTATCAGCAAATGGCGGCAGGCGGATTGGTGTACAGCACGCCCGCGTACTTCAATAGCACCGTCTTTACCGGAGCGGTGGGCGACTTCCTGAAGGCCTGGCCGATCAGCGATGGGCGGCTGGCCTCAATCCCGCGCGCGCAGACCACGACCAGATTTGTTTATCCTGGCACCACGCCTGCTGTCAGCGCGAACGGGACAGCAAACGGCATCGTCTGGGCAGTAGAAAATTCTTCTCCGGCTGTGCTGCACGCCTACGATGCCACAACTCTGCAGGAACTCTACAGCAGCAATCAGGCGGCGAATGGGCGTGACCACTTCGGCGACGGCAACAAATTCATCACGCCCGTTGTCGTGAACGGAAAAGTATTTGTCGGAACGCCCAGCGGCGTCGCGGAGTTCGGGCTGCTGCCGTAGCAACGTCAGAACCCCATGATGTTGTAGCCGCTGTCGACGTAGATCGTCTCGCCCGTCACGCCGCTCGCAAGATCCGAAGCGAGATACACCGCCGTCTTGCCTACCTCGGTCTGCTCGGTGTTGCGGTGCAGGGGCGAGCGCTCCTCGTGGTACTTCATCATGTCGCCGAGCGCGCCAATGCCGCGCGCCGCCAGTGTCTTGATCGGCCCGGCGGAAATGGCGTTCACGCGCACGTTCTGCCTGCCAAGATCCCAGGCAAGATACCGGACCGTCGCCTCGAGCGCCGCTTTGGCCACACCCATCACCTTATAGTGCGGCACCACCTTCTCCGCGCCGTAGTACGACAGCGTAATCACCGATCCGCCTTCGGTCATCAGCGGGGCCGCCCCGCGGCACAGCGCGATCAGCGAATACACGCTCACGTCATGCGCAATGCGGAAGCCCTCCCGCGTGGTCTGCAGAAATTCGTTTTTCAGGTCCTCGGCAGGCGCGTAGGCGATGCAGTGCACCAGCACATCCAGCTTGCCGTAGCGCTCTTTCAGCTTTGCAAAAACCTGCTCGATCTCCGCGTCATTCGACACGTCGCACTGGAACGGCTCAGCGCCCGGCAGATCGAGAATCAGGCCTTCAGCCTCAGCCCTCATGCGCTCGTTCTGATAGCTGATGGCCAGCTTCGCGCCTGCCTCATGCAGTTTCTGCGCGATGCCCCAGGCGATGCTGCGCTTGTTTGCCAGTCCGAAAACCGCCGCCACCTTGCCTTGCAAATTCAGCATGCTCTCTTCATCTCCGGAATTCCCTGGTCATTGTAAATGTCAGCCGCACGCGCATCTTGCCTGGCTCTGGTCGTACTCTTGCGGATCGCTCTGGTCGGCTGAACGGTAATAGCGCTGCTCCGGATGCGCGCACGCCAGGCACAGCTTCCTGCCATCGCGCTCGACAAATCGGTCGTAATTGATTCCTTCGCCGCACGCTGCGCACGCGATCCGCTCGCCCTTGTAGCCAGGCATTTCTCCAGGCCCCAACTCCACGGCCACCCACTGCTCGCCGAAGAGGTCCGCGTCGTCCATCTCGCGGTACGCCTTCATCTGCTGCTGGTTTTTATTCTCGATCTCCGGATACAGCTCCCGCGCCTTCTGCTTCGACGACTCGAGCGCGACGATGCGGATCGCCTTGCCGGTGCTCAGGTCGACAAAGGTCGCCGCCATCTTGCCCCAGTCGCGAAACTTGAGCGCGCGTTTGCCCAGCCGGCATCCGGTGACCACGCCGATCGCATCGGTCGCACAGCGGTCGATTTCAATGAAGGTCACCAGCCGCTTGCGGTCGCGCCCGCG
>DATEPN010000389.1:0-11903 GCA_035273225.1 Acidobacteriaceae bacterium
TGGCAGAATGAGGATTTCCGCTGACGAAATGAACGACGTCTTCCGCCGCCTGGCCATCCCGGCGCTGAAGGCCGCCTTAGCCGATCCGAATCGGCACCGGGCGCGAAGCCCGCACTAGGTTCGTCCGCGCAATCCGCGGCGCGAAGTCCGGGCCGCTCAAAACCGCAGCAGATACGAGACCTTCACGTACAGATTCTTCCCGTCGTTCATCATCCCCGCATCCGTCGTCGGCAGAATCGGCGCGCTCGCATCGCACGTCCCGTCCGCCTCGCGCGTGCACAGCGCCCGGTCCAGATTCGCAAAGTTCCCGATGTACCCCACGTACAACGCCGTCCCCGGATGCGGCATGTACGTCAGCAGCGCATCCGCAAACACCGTCTTCAGATCCCGCGCGTCCGTCAGCGGAGCATTCGGCAGCGTTGAGATGTACTGCCCGATCAGATTGAACGACGTCGCCTTGTTGAACTGGTAATTCCAGCGCGAGATCAGCTCGTGATTGTCATACACCGGCGCGCCCGTGTCGATGTCCGTGAAGTGCGTGTAGACGTAGCTGTTCTGCAAGTCCACATCGCCGAACAGCTTCACCTCGACATTCAGATTTGGCGACAGCACATTGGCCGGGCTCGGCCCCTGATGCGGTGCAGGCGAATAGTTGATCACCGTCCCGCGATACACGCCGCCGCCCACTGCCAGATACGGCACCGGCGAGGTATAAAAATTCACCTTCTCTAAATGGCTGTGGTAGTCCACATCGTGCGTCAGCGCGCCATAGTCGATCGGCCGCAGCCGGTCCTCGCCCACCGAAAAGCCGACCGACAACGAAGTCCGCCCCTTGAAGTCGAAGCTGTACTTCGGATGCACGTAGAAATCCAGCGGCACGCCGTTGTGGTCCCAGATGCGCTCCGCATACACGCTCGGCCCGTGCGTCAGCAGCGGCCCGCCCTGCGGCCGGAACGTATAGCTGAACCCGGTGCTCGGCTGGCGCACATCCGGACGCCGAAAGAATCCCGTATCCGTTACAAATCCGGCCGACGTGTCGTCGTACTCCGCCCACCAGCTGGTGTGCAGGTCAGAGTAGCTCACGCCGTCGTAGTACGCCTGTCCGCTGCAGCTCAGGTGGTAATTCTCGCAGTAGCGTTCGCCCGGCGTGTCGTTGCTCAGGTTCAGCGTCTGCGAGGTCAGCGCCTGCCCGCTCAGCGTCCACCGCTCCTTCAGCCGCGTGCGATAATCCACGCCGCCCGCGCGATTGAATGAGTTCCGATATTCGCGGTCCGCAAAGATCAGCCCCGCATCCGAGCGCTTGCCCAGGTCCCGATCCACGCGCGCCATATAAAAGTGCGCTCGCGTATTCGCCGCCGGATTCGTCGCCCGCAGCCCCTGTCCCGGCCCGCGGTCATCCACGCCCAGCAGCCCCATCGCCCACGGACCAAGCTTCCCCGTCAGCCGCGCCCCAAACTGCGGCGCCTGAATATTGTTCGTGTAATACAAACTGATCGGCGTCTGAAAATAGCTGCTGTTCTCAATGAAGAACGGCCGCACCTCCGCGTAGTACGGAGGAAATCTCTGGTTCGGCTCCGCCGGGTTATCCACGCCCACCTGGCTGAAATCCGGATTCACCGTCGCATCCAGCACCAGGCTGTTGTGCAGAATCGCCTTCGCATCCAGCCCCGTGAATCCCTGCAGATGCTTGTTCTGCATGTATGGATTGTTCTCGTCCACCGCATTCAGCTGCCGAAAATTCCGCGCCAGCGAATACGGCTCCAGCTGCACATTGCGCCCGTGCTCAATGTCGCGGAAGCCCTCGACTTCCATATCCTGCGTTAGCCGCCCGGCAATGTCGTGGCTGATCCGCGGCCAGTAATCCGACTCATTCGTGTGCGGCACGCTTCGTCCCAGAATGATGCCCCACGTCCGCGCCTCGCCCGGATCCGCCTGCGCAAAATACAGGCTCGCGAACGGAATCCGAAACAGCACCACGTACCCGTGCTTTGTCCGCCGCCCCCACGTGTCCCACACCGTATCAAAGGAGTAGTCGTGGCCTTCCCGCTCGCTGTACAGCGCATCTGCCTGGATGCCCAGCGGATTGCTCTGGAACTCAAACGCCCGCCGCTGGTCGTGAAACGTATCCAGCATCAGCTCGACGCTGTCGTCGTCGCCCAGCGAGTCGCGCGCCAGCATGTGCGCCCGAATCATCGACGGCCGATCGTCCCCGCACACAAACGCGGCAAAGAAGTCCTCGTGCGTGTAGCCCAGATACGCGACCGTCGGCTCCCGCGGCACGTTGCCGTCCGTCGGGCTCCGCTCGATAAAATTGCTCACGCGCAGCATCTGCCGCGCCGTTTTCGAGCCCAGCCGCGCGCTGAGAAAATCCTCCAGCTTCGGCGCCGCATCCAGTCGCGGAATTTCCAGCGGTTGCCCATGCCGAAGAACCATGCCGCCGCCTGGCTCCGATGCGCGCCCCACAGGCGCCTCCGCCGCGGACGCACCCGTGCCCGATACCGTCGGCGCCGGCGCCGGAGGCAGATTCCGCTCCGTGTCCGCCGTCCCCGCACACGCGTGCGCGGCCGTTACGCCAAACAGGCACAAAAACAGTACCAGCAGCCCTTGCTGAGGCTTAAACACCATGAAAAAGCAAATTCCCCGGGTACGAGAGTGGCAGAAGACAAGGTCGCTATCGTCCGCAACCCCAAAATGTCCCTCCTTTTACGATACCGCAGCGACCCGCTCGGGGCTGTGCCGCCGGTCACCACAGCAGTTGCCCCTGGCCAACATCCGGACACCGCTTGCCGGCGCTGCAAGGAGATCAAAACATTCCTGTGGCCGAACCACAGGAATCTGTGTCATACTTCTGTGCGCATCGCACAGGAGGGACAGACTTGGGAAGGCGAGCAATGAGCGGGGCCTGGCAGCGCACACGCAACCGCATCCTCTCCTATTTCCGCAAGGACGCCCTCGACCGGGATCTTGATGCCGAGATCGCCGAGCACCTCGAATTGGCCATCGCAGAAAACCTCCGCAGCGGCATGACGCCGGAGGAGGCGCGCCGCAGAGCCCTCGTGCAGTTTGGCGGCGTGCAGCGCGCCCGCGAAGAGCAGCGAGCCGCCCGCGGACTGCCGTTCCTCGACGTCCTCGGACAAGACGCCCGCTTCGCGCTCCGTACCATGCGCCGCGACCCCGGCTTCACCACCGTCGCCGTGCTCATCCTCGCGCTCGGAATTGGCGCAAACGTCGCTGTCTTCACCGTGGTCAACACCATGTTGCTCCGCCCTCTCCCCTTTCCCGAATCGGACCGGCTGGTTTGGGTGCAGGGACCGCCAGAGAACTGCGGCATGTCCTGCATCACCTATTCCGTCGACGCATTCGAGGGCTACCAGCAGCGCACGCAGACGATGCAGAGCGTAACTGCCTATTTCCCCTTCGGCGGCCCGTCGGACTATAAGCTCACCGGCCATGGAGAAGCGGTGCCGGTCTCCGGTATCCGCGTCGAGGGCAATTTCTTTCAGGTGCTCGGTGTCCAGCCGATGCTCGGCCGTCTCTTCAGCCCGGATGAGACGCGGCTCCACGGAAGCCCCGCGGTCCTGCTGAGCTACTACTTCTGGCAGCGGCAATTCCATGGCGACCGCAGCATCGTAGGCCAGACGATCACGCTGAACGAGGCTCCCGTCACCGTCGCGGGCGTCTTGCCTCCCACCTTCGATTTCAGCAGCGTTTTTGCCCCCGGCACGCGCACTGACCTGTTTGTGCCCGCCATCAATGACGACATGCGCAACTGGGGGAATGTCTTCCTCATCGTTGGTCGCATGAAACCAGGCGTTAGCGTCGCGCAGGCGCGCGACGAAGCCCATCGCCTCTTCCCCGATTTCTACTTCAACAACAGCCACCCCGACTGGGGCAAGGGATATCAGGCGTACCTCCAGCCGCTCAGGGAACACGTCAGCGGCGCTCTGCGCCGCTCACTGGAACTGCTGTGGTGCGCGGTCGGCCTCATCCAGCTCATCGTCTGTGTCAACCTCTCCAACCTGCTGCTCGCCCGAGCAGCCGCGCGCCGCAAGGAGTTCGCCATGCGCACCGCGCTCGGCGCCGGCCGAGCCAGAATCGTGCGGCAACTCCTCACCGAAAGCCTCATCCTCTCTTCTGCCGGCGCGCTCCTCGGCCTCGGTATCGCCGCCGCCATCACCTTCTGGCTCGCGCATGAGGGCTCCATCGCTCTCCCCCTGCTCTCACACATCGGACTCGATCGCGCCGCCCTCGGCTGGACGGTGCTCGTCGCCATAGCCACCGCGGCTTTGTTCGGCATGGCTCCGGCACAGCGTCTCTCCGGCAGGAACATGCAGCAGGCGCTGAAGGACAGCGGCCCCGGAACCTCCGCTGGTCGCCACCACGAGGCGATGCGCTCCGCTCTCGTCATCGCCGAAGTCGCCCTCGCCTGCGTGCTGCTGGTGAGCGCCGGCCTGCTGCTGCGTAGTTTCATCAAGGTGCTCGACATCGATCTCGGCTTCCGTCCCGATCGCGCCGCCGCCATCAAAGTGGATTACAAGGACTGGGATCCCGTGCAGAAGAGGTCTTCTGCTGCCAAACGCGCCGCGATCTTCGAGCCTCTCCTGCGCAAGGTGAAGACCATTCCCGGCATTCAGGACGCCGGCATCACCGACATGCTCCCCCTCGACCGCAACCGTACCTGGAATCTCGCGCCGAAGGGCGTCGATTGCCGCAAGCAGGACTGCCCTGACGCGCTGGTCCAGATCGTCACCCCCGGATATCTGGACGCCATCGGGATCCGCCTGCGCGCAGGACGCGACTTCACCTGGTCCGACGGACCAGGCAGCGCCAAAGTCGTCATCCTCAACGTGGCGGCCGCCCAGCGCCTCTGGCCCGGGCAGGACCCCATTGGCCGCATCGTGAACATCGGCCCCGGCGAGCCGCGCGTCATCGGCGTCGTCGATGACATCCGCGATACCGGCGTAGAAGGCGGCTCCGACGGGCCACAGGCCTATCTTCCGCTCACCCAGGCGCAGCCAACCGATGCCCAACTCGTCGTCCGCACCGCACTGCCGCCGCAGGTGCTCGCCGGCAGCGTTCTCCAGGTGCTGCGCAGCCTCAATCCGGCTCAGCCCGCGACCGAATTTCGTCCCCTGCGCCAGCTTGTCGATCACGCTGTCTCGCCCCGCCGATTCTTCATGCTGCTGGTGAGCGTCTTCGCCGGCCTGGGACTGCTGCTCGTCTCCCTCGGCATCTACGGCGTCATCGCCTACTCCGTCACCCAGCAGACGCAGGCGATCGGAATCCGCATGGCCCTCGGCGCCAGCCGCGCACGCGTCCAGGCGCACGTCCTCGTCAAAACCTTTTCCCTGGCATTGTGCGGCATGGGCGCGGGAATCGCGCTCTCCGTGATGGCCGCTCGCGCCATCACCTCGCTGCTCTACGGAACCCAGCCAACCGACCCGCTCACCTATGCAGGCATGATCGCGCTGCTGCTCTCAGTGGCCGGAGTTGCGGGATACCTGCCCGCCCGACGCGCCTCGCGCATCGACCCGTTGGTCGCTCTGCGCAGCAACTGAGCCTCTCTCCCACGCATGAAACCGCCTGTCGCACGCGTTGCACCGGAACGCGCGCATGCCGAGCAGCCGAAACAGCAGGTCTTCCAGTCGCCGCCGCGATCGGCGGATCCAGCGTTCGCTCTTGCATTCCGGACAACGAACCGCATCCTTCGTCATGGCGTTGATCGCAAACCAGCAAATTCGTTGCGGGCACGGGCCTCTGCGCCAGAAACGGAATTCCCCTTCCTTGAACCGATGATCCTGTGGACAAAGCATACGCTTCGGACAAGCTGCTTCCGGCGACTTTTCAGTACTCCATAAAGGTCCGCACAACGGTACTGCTCACGCGCCGCACAAGTAACAGCAGAGGTTACATTTACTCATGTTTCCGTAACCCAACGGCCGCCAATCTCCTCGTGCAGTTCATCCCTCAAGCCAAAGCGGACCTGCCTGCCCGCCCCATCCCTCAATCCCAGAGCAGCGTCAGCGCCCTCTAACGTATTCGGCCTGATCCGGTCATGGTCATCTCATGCCACTTTGCCAAAAATTTGGGCTTTTTTGATGACATCGAAATATTCCCGCCATTTTGGCAATTTTGACGCCCATGTCATACCCAAACGTCCCCGCTTTGTGCCATAAATAGCAGTCCCGGCCAGCTCCAGCCACTGCGCGGTCGCTCTCATCGCCCTCTCTCTCCACACTGGGAGCAATCATCGGGCTCAATTCCTCTTCGTGACCCGCCGGACCCAAAGGAGGTTCGCTGTGCTCTCGTCCCTCAATTGCCAGGACGGCCCCGATCGCTTCCTGGCCGACGCCGTAGATCTGGGCGCGTCGCTGGATGCCACTGCCGCCCAGGAGGACGCAACCAGCATTCCGGGCGTTCTCTCCGCTGGAAGACAACAGTATTTCAGCCTCTCCGTTCGCCGCCTCACCCTGGACTTCACCCCCGGCGAATCCGCCATTGCTCTCTGGATGATGGACATCATTCAGGCACGCCTGACCGCGCTCGATCGGCTGCTGCGCCAGGCGGTTCTGCCTTCGTCCGCGACCCGCAGACCTCGCGGTCCCAGAACCGCGCGCAGCGGTATGCGCCTCATCAAGCGCTGATCGGTGTCCGGACGCTTCCCCGCAGGCGAGCGCGAGCAATTTTTCCTCCCTCGGGGCGAATTCGAGGGTCTTGCACAACGCCATATCGCGCCAGACCGCATCCCACTGACAACAGGGCCAAAGCAAGTGCAGCTCGCCAACCCACGTCTCCCAGGGGGTGACCCGATGCACGTTCTTTTCATGAGGGTTCAGATTTCGCCCTCGCCGGCGAAAACGCTGATTCCTCCAATCCGCCCTCCAGGCAAACGCCCAGCCCCCGACTCCTTCGGCTCGGGCGACGAGTTCAGTCTGGACCACTGGATCGATATTCGTCGCGCGGTGCAGCAGGATTCCGCGCCTGATTCCGACGACCTCGATTGCGCCGACTGGACCTGAGCGGAAGAGACCTGGCTATGCCCGACAATTTCGAAGATCGAGTCGTCCTTCGCATTCCCGCCATCCTGCACGGCATGGGCATGGCCGCCAATTGTGTTCTCGAAATCTGGCAGGAAGAATCCTCCTCCGGCCGGCAATACACCCGCTGTAATATCGCCAGCGAACCACCCGATCTCCCGGACGGCGCCTATCAGGTCGACTTCACGCCTCACTCCCTGCAAACGAATAAGTATCAGGGCAAGTGGGAACTTGTCTTCCTGCTGCCCGATTCCAGGGACAGTGCGCGCCGTGCCGCTTAGCAACTGTCCTCCGCCGGAGAAGACAGTCGCAGTTCCCTGCACTACCCTGTCAGCATGATTCGCCAGATCGTCCCCGTCTTCTTTACCACCGACATCCCCCGCACCATCGCCTGGTATCAGGACAAGCTCGGCTTCACCTGCGTCGGCACCTGGCAGGATCCCCCCGTTTACGCCATCCTTGTTCGCGACCACCACGCCATCCACTTCCGCTGCGCCGCGCCACCCACCGCCAACCCCGAAAAAGACGAAGAGGAACTCCTCGACGCGTATCTCTACGTCGATGACGCCGACGCCCTCCATGCCGAATACGCCGCCAAAGCCGTCCCCTTCGCCCGCGACCTCGGCAACATGCCCTGGAACTCCCGCGAGTTCGTCGTCCGCGACTGCGACAACCGCCTCCTCGCCTTCGGCTCCAGCCTGTAACTCCCGTTATGGATGCGCCGCCAGCTGCTGCTCCGACTCGATCACCAGCTTCCTGAAGGCAACCACTGCGGGCACAGCCGGCGCTCGCAACGCATTCTTCCCGCTGTAACGCCACACCGCAGGAGCATCGAGCGGATTCTCGCGACTGCCGCGATACACCACAAACTCGTCCTCTGCCGGCCCGGCTTCAAGCTGCGGACCTGGATGGGCGGCCGGACGCGTGCCCGGATCCCCCGTGATCGGCGGAACTCCGTGGCTGCCGCCAACCCGCCCGCCTGAGTCGGTGGGCTGCAGGATGACAGGACGATCGTTTTGCGGCAGCCCGCCGATGGTCGGCTGAACGATCCTCCCGTTGCCTTTCCGCACTGTGATCACCAGATCCGCGCTGGAGACGTCGGTCGCCAGTTCGAAACGGCCCCATTGCATCAGAGCCTTCTCCACCGCGTCGCGAGCCTGCTGGTTCGCATTGGGCGCCTCGACCGCCACGCCCGCGTCCGGATCGATCAGCACCACCACACGGCGCGCCGCAAGAACGTCCGCCGGAAGCAGCACCTTGTTCTTGTCTTTCCCGGCTGCAACCCCGCAGCACAGCAACACAAGCGACCACGCAACACCACTTCGGAACCGCATCAGCGACCTCCGCCCGGGACAGCTATGCCGCTCAACCTGTCGTTTGGACGAGCATCAGTCCCAAACAGACCCATTCCGCGTCCTGGAACTCGAAACGGATCACCATGTTGGGCGAACCTGACCCGCAACCCGTCCATAGCGGATCCTTATAGGCTATAAAAGCTTCAAATGACCGAGTTGCCGACTACTCGTCCGCAACGCGCCTGGTGAGCCGTCCCTCCAGCCTTCAGAATGACAATATGATTTTTCCCGTGATGGCACGCGGCGTTACGTAGTGTGTGCCGCTGAAGGTCGATAGAAAGTTGTACAGCGCAGTGTTATTCGTCACGTTGATCGCCGTAATCTGCGCACCCCATTTGTACCGGTCGCCGTGGAAGAGGTTATCCTCGCCCAGCGCCATATCGAACAAACTTCTCGGCTGGATGCGGGGCGGATTCCGGTCGTTGTCCCCAGTTCCCGGCGCAGGAATATTCACCAGGGTCGATCTGTACTCCGAAGCCAGGCAGGCTGCCGGAAGGGCCTGCGTGGGCGTAGCCTTCTGGCCGTTGCACTCCAGCCCAGCCTCGAACTGCTCGTCTGCATCCAGCCCGCTCAGGTCCACGGCTGGCTGCCCGTTGAGCAGAATCGACGTATCTCCGCACGCGCTATTGGGATCGTTGGACAATGGGTTGTAGCACGGCACCGCACCCGCGACCTCGCCCGAGTCGAACCGCCAGTTCAGGCTGTACCACGGCATGTGCTTGCCGGGAATCTGATATTGCAGGTGCGATGTCTCGTTGAATCGCTCGTCGTGGTCGATGCGGAACGGCTGTCCCGTCTGGCCCACCGTCGCTCCTGCCCCGCCCACCTGTGGCGGAAAGAACCGCGCCGCCACCGACGACATTACCGCGTACGCGCTGAATCCATGAACCGGAGTGACGTTCGCCCGCAGTGCGAAGCCCGGGATTTTCGATTTGTCCCATTCAATCGGAAATGTGATGGGCGTATTCCCGAGCACGCTGAAGTCGTATGCGTTATTTGTGTACTTCCAGATGTATTCGCCACTGACCACGAAATGCCGACCCGCCACTTGCTGCAGGCCAACGTGATATTCGTTCCGGTATCCCGGCGAGAGCGTCCCCGCATTACCTGCCTGGCAGCCCAGCAGCGGATTGACCACCGCATCCAGGCATCCCCGGCTCGACAACACCAGGTTCTCGTTGAACGGCGTTTCCAGCGTCCGAGCATACGATGCCCGCAGTACTGTGTTCGTGCGCGTGAACGTGTACGATCCGGCCAGCCGTGGCTCCGCCTGGCTCGTGGCGGTCAGGCCGTTGTAGATGTCGCCGCGTATCCCCAGATTGAAATGCCAGGGCCCCGCCGTGATCTGGTCCTCGATATAAAGCGCCGACTCCTTCACGTCCGTGTGCCCGTGAAAGTCGTAGAATGCGCCCCCGCGAGTTAAGTCGTAGGTGATCAGCGTCGTGCAGGGCGGCGCTGTCGGCACATCCCCGGACATGCAGCCCAGCGAATCCAGGTATCCTGGGTCCACAATTCCCAGCGAATCGTTTTCCGCCAGCGGTGTCTGATTGTATTCCAGGCCAAACTTCACGTTGTGCACGCCCGTCACCCATGACAGGTCGCTATGCAGCCCGGCATTCGTCAGGCTGCGATTCTGCCCGATACTCTGCTGCTGTACCGGTCCGAGATCGGCCAGGGGATCGGGGCTGCGGTAGTAGTGGTAGTTATCCTTGCGCAGGTATGCTCCCAGATTCCAGACCGATGTCTGGCTGATCACGCGTGTGTAAGCTGGCGCGATGTCGAATGTACCGATCTTCGACCGCTGATCTGTCTGGCCCATCACCGGGATGCCCGCCAGATTCACTCCACCCTCGTTCAGGTTGTCGTACGTGTTTGGCGTCTGAAACCAGGAGCGCGAATAGTTCAGGTTCAGGTGCAGAGAGTTCGCCGGATTGATCGTGTAATCCACCCTGTCAAACAGGTTCTGCTCGTTTCCCTTGTCGTGAAAGACGGCGACCTCAGGCGCATCCAGAAATCTTCCCGTGTTCTGTCCGTTCACCGAGAGGAAATTCCCCCAGTTCTGTTTCCCGTAGCCGAGGTCGAGTCCGCCGCTTACCGAGCCGAACGACCCATAGGACAGATAGGCACTTCCCGTCGGCTTCGTCTCACCCTG
Organism: Acidobacteriaceae bacterium; assembly: GCA_035273225.1. Taxonomy (GTDB): domain Bacteria; phylum Acidobacteriota; class Terriglobia; order Terriglobales; family Acidobacteriaceae; genus Palsa-343. Next base: position 10,545 of record DATEPN010000389.1, read on the forward strand.
GCCGGACCGCGTGGTCACCTGGATCACCAGGCTCGTTTTGTCGCCGTACTCCGCCGGTGGCGCTCCCTCGATCACCTGCATCGACTGCACTGCCGAATCCGGCAGCTGGTTGGAGAAGGCTTTGCTTTGCTGGTCAGTGATCGGCTGCCCGTCCACTGAAAACGAGTTTTCCGCGTGGTCGCCAAGCCCGTGGAACATCCCGTTGGAATCCGCGGTCACGCCGGGCGTGGACAACGTCACCAGCGAACTGAGTCCCGATGACTGACTCTCCAGCGGAATCTGCGCAAACGACCTCCGGTCCATCTCCGTATCCATATTGGCCGCGCTGTTCACCAGGTCTTGTGCCGTGACCTCTACGGTCGTCTTTGCGGCTCCAAGGCTCAGCGTCACCGGTACGCTGACCACTGTCGCCGACTGCAACCTCACGTCCTTCGAGAGCGAGCTGAACCCGGTCATGCTCACCGTCATGTGATAGGAGTTGTACGGCACGTTCGTGATCTGGAAATTCCCGCCGCTGTCTGTCTTTGTCGTCCGCTCGTACTGGCTCACCGGGTTCTCAATCGTGACCGTGGCTCCAGGCAGGACCGCTCCCGTCGGGTCCGTGACCGTGCCAGTGATCGTTCCGGACGTAGCTCCGCCCTGCGCTTCAGCAGGAATGCTCAGCACAACAGCGTAGCCAACGAAGAAGAAGAAAAGAAAAGCGACACGCAGGCACGTGCGCATAAACGACCTCCATTGTGAACGTGAATTGTCCCTGGGCTGGAACCCGGCTTCAGGCGAAGTCAGGGACGGGCGGAGGCCGATTGGCGAGCTTGAGAACGAAACGCTGGCGGGGAGCGGGTTCGACGCGCTCCACAATCCGGTGCACCATCGGCTGGGAGCACAGAATCACCGCCACGACAGCGGCGACCTGTACCGCCTGATGGGCCGTGACGCACAGGGCGCAGTCCGGATCGTTCTGGCCGTTGGCGTGGAAGTGGTCTACATGGAGGACGCCCGTGAGCAGGATAAGGGCAATGCAGACAATTCCCAGGATGGATACCCAGGAAATCCGTTTCCCTCGACCTGCAGCGACGATGCGCATCTTACTAGTAACTTTAGCCCAAGAAGAACAATGGCGGCAAAACCTGCCTGTTCCCTGAACCAGAAGCGAAGCGGCTGCACAGGTTAGCGCGATCTCAGGGTCGCAGGCGAGCACTCGCAGTGAAGAAATCGGCAACGCATCGAATGCAGGATCGGATCGATTGTGAGCGGGTGACCGGCAACTCGTACATTTCGACAGGTGGCGTAATATCCGAGTGGCCGACCATCCACGAACAATGGCGAGTTCCTAAGGAGGGCGTCGGCACCCTAGAATCG
>DATEPN010000390.1:0-6985 GCA_035273225.1 Acidobacteriaceae bacterium
GAGATCGACCTGGCCTCTACGCTGCCGATGCTGGCGAGGTACACGATCGCGTTCGCGAATGACTGGGCCGACGAGCTGGCGGTGCGCAGCACGAACAGCGTACCGGAGGACGTAGTTCTGCCGCAGCAGCCGGAGACGGGCGCGCCGCTTGCGAATCTGAATGCGCTGGCGGTGACCTCCATCAGCGGGAGCGCCATCCAGATCGCCGCGGGTGTGACGCCGCCGGCGGGTGGCGGATTTGAGGTGCGGCGTCGCGACGGTAGCTTTACCGCAGGGCCGGGTGCTGATCTGGTGCTGCGCACGTCGGTGCCGAACTTTTCGATTCCGCGGCAGTCGGTGGTCGAGCACTTCTACATCCGGATGTACGACGGAGCGAATCCGCCGAACTACAGCCGCTTCTCGACGGCGGTTTTGGTGAACCTGCCGTTCTAGGAGCGGCCTGCGGTCAGGGATGAGGCGGCGAGGAAACATACGGCCACTGCTTGCACCCCTGGGGGTTTTATCCCTGAGGAATACAGATGACAGATTTTGAAGCGCAGGTTCTGGCGGACCTCTCCGTGCTGAAGAACCAGATGACAGTTTTGGTGGGCGACGGCAACTCCGGACGCATTGGGGCGCTGGAGCAGCGCGTGAGCCAGCACGAGGGCAAATTTCAAAATGTGCAGGGGGTGGCGATCGCGTTCGGCGCGGTGCTGACCATGCTGCAGTTTCTGATCGACTGGCTGCGGCGACGATGAGGCGTGCGCAAGCCCTATAATCGACCTCGATGAGCCCCAGTCCCCTTGTCGCTGTCGTGATGGGATCGAAGAGCGACTACGAAACTCTGGCACCGGCGGTGGAAATGCTGCGCGAGTTTCAGGTGCCGTATTTGGCGCGTGTCGTCTCGGCGCACCGGACACCGGATTTGCTGTTTGAGTTTGCCGCGCAGGCGGAGCAGCGCGGGCTGCGCGTGATCATTGCCGGAGCGGGCGGCGCGGCGCACCTGCCCGGCATGCTGGCCGCGAAGACGCTGGTCCCGGTGCTTGGGGTGCCGATTCCGGCGACGATGCTGCAGGGCGTCGATTCGCTGCTCTCGATCGTGCAGATGCCGAAGGGCGTTCCCGTGGGGACGCTGGCCATCGGCAGGCCGGGCGCGGCGAACGCGGCGTTGCTGGCGATTGAAATTCTGGCGACGACGGACCCTGCTCTGCGCGACAAGCTGCGTGCATGGCGCGCGGCGCGCACGCAGGAAGTACTGGCGCAGGAACTGCCTGCCGCGGGCCTGGAAAAATGACGGCCGCGATTCTGCCCGGCGCGACCATCGGTATCCTCGGCGGAGGACAGCTGGGCCGCATGGTGGCGATGGCGGCGCGCTCGCTCGGCTACCGGATTCAGGTGATGGATCCCGATCCGTCGTGCCCCGCGCGTTTTGTGGTGGACGCCTGCTTCGAGGGATCGTGGGACGATGCGCAGGCTGCGGCCGATCTGGCGCGCGGCAGCGATGTGATCACGCTGGAGATCGAGCAGATATCGCTCGAGTCTCTGGAGGCTGCCGCGAAACATGCGCCGGTGCGGCCCTCGGCGGATCTGCTGCGCGTGATCCAGAACCGCATTCGCCAGAAGGAATGGCTGCGGGAGCGTGGGTTTCCGCTCGGGCCCTGGCATGCGGCGCGCTCCGAGCAGGATCTGGCTGAAGCGGTCGCGTCGCTCGGCGGGCGCTGCTTCGTGAAGAGCGCGACCGGCGGGTATGACGGACGGAGCCAGGTGAAAATCGGCTTTGGCGATACGACGACGGCGGCGGATGCGTGGCGGCTGCTGGGGCAGCAGCATTCCGTCGTGGAGAAGGCGCTGGAACTGGAGCGGGAAATTTCCGTGATGGTGGCGCGTTCGCCGAGCGGTGAGACGAAGAGCTTCCCTTCGGCGACCAATCATCATGAGAAGCAGATTCTCGTGTGGAGCGTGATCCCCTCGCTGGTGACTCCGGAACTGGAAGCGCGCGCGCAGAAGCTGGCCTGTGAGATTGCCGACTCATTCACGCTGGAAGGCCTGCTGGCGGTCGAGATGTTTGTGACGCAGGACGGAGAGCTGCTGGTGAATGAGCTGGCGCCGCGTCCGCATAACAGTTATCACGCGAGCGAGCGCGCCTGCGTGACGAGCCAGTTCGAGCAGTGCGTGCGGGCGGTGTGCGATCTGCCGCTGGGCGATGTGTCCGTGGTGCAGCCTGCGGCGATTGTGAACCTGCTGGGCGATCTGTGGCTGGATCATCCGCCGCACTTCGATCGCGCGCTGGCGGTGCCTGGGGTGCGGGTGCACCTCTACGAAAAACATCAGCCGCGCAGGGCGCGGAAGATGGGGCATCTGTCGGCGGTGGGAAAAACGCCGCAGGAAGCGGTGGAGCGGGTGCTCGAGGCGCAGAGCAGGCTCTGATGACCGTGAAAAGAGGCCGGATGGGAATCCACCCGGCCTCTCTTCTGAGCGCTGTCTTCTGCTCTGCTAACCGATGTCTTCGGTCCAGTTCTCGAGGTACTTCTTCAGCTCGGCCATGAATTTGCCGGCGTCCGCGCCGTCGATGATGCGGTGATCGAAGCCGAGCGTCAGGTGGAGGAAGTGGCGGATGGCGATGGAGTCCGTCCCGTCTGCACCGGTGACGACTGCCGGTTCCTTCAGGAGCGTTCCCACGCCGAGGATCGCGCTCTCCGGCTGATTGATGATGGGCGTGCCGAACTGCTCGCCAAAGATGCCGGGATTCGTGATGGTGAAGGTGCCGGAGCCGACCTCGTCGGGCTTGAGGCGCTTGCCGCGGGCGCGCTCCGCCAGATCGGCGATGGCGCGGGCGATGCCGAGGAAGTTCTTCTCCTCGGCCTGTTTGATGACGGGCACGATCAATCCCCACTCGAGCGCCACGGCGATGCCGAGGTTCACGTTGGCGTGGTAGCGGATCGCGTCGCCTTCCATCGAAGCGTTGACGATGGGCATCTTGCGCAGCGTGGCGACCACCGCGCGTGAGATGAAGGGCATGTAGGTGAGCTTCACGCCATTGCGCTGCTCGTACTTGTTCTTCTCCTTCTCGCGGAATTTGACGATGCGCGTGAAGTCGACCTTAAAGACCGTGTGCACGTGCGGGCTGGTGCGCTTCGACTCCACCATGCGCTGCGCGATGATGGAGCGCATGCGCGTCATGGGAACGAGTTCGCCGGGCTGCGGACCGGTTGCGAGGGCGGGAGCGGCTGCAGGCTTGGCCCCGCCGGCTGCTGCCGCTGGCGGCGCTGCAGGCGCCGGAGCCGGTGCTGCGGGTCGAGCTGCCGCTGCGGGCGCGCCCTTTTCGATGTGGCCCAGGATGTCTTCTTTGGTGACGCGTCCGCCGGCGCCCGTGCCGGGAATGCTGCTGAGGTTCACGTTATGCTCCCGGGCAATTTTGCGGACGAGCGGCGAGGAGCGCACGTGCTCGGCTTCCGCCGAAACTGGCTGGGGCTGTGCTGCGGGTGCGGCGGTGGCTGCGGGAGCGGGAGCCGGCGCCGCTGCCGCTGGAGCTGTGGCTGCGGGAACGGGCGCCGGGGCCGCTGCTCCGGCTGCTTCGCCGATCACGGCGACCACGGTGTTGATTTGCGCGGTCTGCCCAGCCTGCACTTTGATCTCGGTCAACTTGCCGGCGGCCGGAGACGGAATCTCGGCGTCGACTTTGTCGGTTGAAATTTCGAAGAGAGGCTCGTCGCGCTGCACCTGATCGCCGACGTTTTTCAGCCATTTCGTGATGGTGCCTTCGAAGATGGATTCGCCCATCTGCGGCATGATGACGTCGTGGCGCGCGCCGCCCTGGTCGGGCTTCGCCTGCGCCGGCACCGGGGGCTGCGCCTGCTCGGCGGGCGGAGCCGCAGCTTTGGTTTCCTCAACCTTCGCGGCGGCGGGCTGCGCGGCGGGCGCGCTCGGAGCAGCGGTTGCCGATCCGCCATCGCCGATGACGCCGACGACGGAATTCACCTGCACGGTCGATCCCTCGGCAGCCTTGATCTCGGTCAGCACACCGGCGGCGGGCGAGGGGATCTCCGCGTCGACTTTGTCGGTAGAGATTTCGAAGAGCGGCTCGTCGCGCTGCACCTGATCGCCCGGTTTCTTGAGCCATTTCGTAATCGTGCCCTCAAAAATCGACTCGCCCATCTGGGGCATCAGGACTTCAGTTGGCATGGGATCTTCTCTCCGTGTTGCGACCGGTTGGGCGTTGAGTGAATCGCAGAAGACGACGCAAAGATTGATTATAAATCTGCTTGCGCAGCCGGGATTTTGGCCGGCAGCTCAAAGCCCGGCAGCAAATCCGATACCGACTCGACCCAGAGCACCTGTTGGTTGAAGATGCGTCCGAACTGCCGCGCGACTGCATGGCGCGCGGCTTCCATCCCGGGGGGCGGGTCGGCTTCGTGCTCGAGGCTGGTGACGGCGCGGTCGGAGATGCCGCAGGGCACAATGAGCTCAAAGTCGCGCAGGTCGGGATTCACGTTCAAGGCAAATCCGTGGGAGGTGATGCCGCGGGCGATGTGGACGCCGATGGCGGCGATCTTCTTCTCCTGGATGCTGCCGCCGGGGAGCGTCCAGACGCCGGTGCGTCCGGGCACGCGCGTTGTGGGTACGCTGAAATCGCCGCAGGCCCGGATGAGCACTTCTTCCATCTGGCGGACGAAATCGACGGCTCCGAGGCGCGGCGTAAAGCTGCGCAGATCGAAGATGGGATATCCGACGAGCTGTCCGGGGCCGTGATACGTCACGTCGCCACCGCGGTTGATCTCGTGCACCTCGACGCCGCGGTACGCGAGGAACTCGTCGCTCGCGAGGATGTTGGCGCGGCTGGCGTTGCGGCCCAGCGTGAGCACCGGCGGATGCTCGAGGAGAACAAGCGTATTGCCGATGCGGCCTTCGTGGCGGGCTCTGACAAGTTGCCGCTGCAACTCCAGAGCTTCAGCGTAGGGGACGCGACCGAACTGGAGCAGGTTGAGGATCATTGGCGTTGATCCTCTGCCAGGGCCGCTGACCGCATTTCCACTGACCGCTTCATCGCTGACTGCTGGCCGCTTCCTCGCTAGACATTGATGGCCATGCCTTCCACGCTGCCGAAGCCGTCGAGCATGGCTTCCGCCAACGTTGGGTGGGCGTGGATGGTGAACATCATCTCCTCAACCGTCGCTTCCAGTTCGAGCGCGGTCACGGCTTCGGCGATCAGCTCCGTGGCCTGCGGGCCGATGATGTGCACGCCGAGGACCTCGCCGTATTTCGCTTCGGCGACCACTTTGATGAAGCCTTCGTGCGAGCCGACGATCGAAGCCTTCGAGTTCGCCGAGAAGGGGAACTTGCCGACTTTGACTGTGTATCCCTGCTCCTTCGCGGCGGCTTCGGTCAGACCGACACTGCCGATCTGCGGTTCTGTGTAGGTGCAGGCCGGGACGCGGTTGCGCCGGACCGGACGCGCGTATTTGCCGGCGATCTTCGCCGCGACTACCATGCCGGCCATCGATCCGGTGTGTGCCAGCTGGGGCAATCCGGCGACGATGTCGCCGATGGCGTAGACGCCCGGCTCGTCGGTCTGCATCCATTCGTTCACCCGGATGAACCCGCGCTCGGGCTTGATCTTCGTCTTCTCGAGGCCGATGTTGTCGGTGCGCGGCGCGCGGCCGACAGCGACCAGCACCTTCTCGGCTTCCTTGATAACCTGCTGGCCGTCGGAGGCGGTGAAGGTGACCTTCGCGCCGCCTTTGCTCTTTTCGACTTTCTCGACTTTCGCGCCGACGTTGATGTCGATGCCGCGCTTTTTGAAGCTGCGGGCCAGCTCCTTGCTGATGTCTTCGTCTTCGGCGGGAACGACGCGCGGCAGGAATTCGATGATGGTGACTTCCGAGCCAAAGCTGCGGTAGATCGAGCCGAACTCGACACCGACGGCGCCCGCGCCGATAACCGCCAGCGATTTGGGAATCTGCTTCAGCGAGAGGATCTCGATGTTGGTCAGGATCGTGTCGTCGGCCTTGAGGCCAGGGAGCATCTTTGCGTCGGAGCCGGTGGCAAGGATCACGTTCTTCGCCTGGACGCTGGCGGTCTTGCCGCCCCCTTTTTCATTCTCGATCGAGACGGTGTGCACGCCGTTGTTCGCCGGACCGGTCAGGCGGCCCCATCCGGGGATGACCGTGACCTTGTTCTTGCGCATGAGGAAGTCGAGACCTTTCGTGTGTTTGGCGATGATCTGGTTCTTGCGGTCGAGCACCGTCTGCCAGTTCACCTTGCCCTCGCCGAGGCCGTCGATGCCGTATTCCTTCGCGTGCTTCAGGTGGTCATAGATTTCGGCGTTGAAGAGCAGCGACTTGGTCGGGATGCAGCCGACGTGCAGGCAGGTGCCGCCCAGTTTGTCGGCTTTCTCGATGAGGGCGACTTTGAGGCCGTACTGTCCGGCGCGGATGGCGGCCGTGTATCCGGCGGGACCGCCGCCGATGATTGCAACGTCGTAAATCGTATCTGCCAAAGGAAACTCCGTAGAGGATTTGAGGGGACGGTCCGGGGCACTTCGCCCAAACACTTTATTGTACGCAGGAGCCGCCAGTGGGGAGATGCGCTGGCGTGACCCCAGGATGCGGGAGAGCGCAATTCCTTCTGCCGGAACTGCGAGTCTGCGCGATACTACGTGCATGAGCGCCGCGCCTCAGTCCGTGCGAATCCCGGTGGAGGAGTACCTGAAGACCGTCTACAGGCCGGACTGCGATTACGTGGATGGCGAGGTCCTGGAGAGGAATTTGGGCGAGAAGGAACATTCGATTCTGCAGCAGGCACTTGTGTTCCTATTCCGGACGAATCGCGATGCATGGAGGGTCGAGGTCTTTCCGGAACTTCGCGTGAATGTCGGACCGCGCCGCTATCGCATTCCGGATGTCACGGTGGTTCCGGCAGGAGTGCGCTGGGAACGGATCCTTGCAGTTCCGGCTCTGCTGTTCATCGAAATTCTCTCGCCGGAGGATCGCTGGAGCCGCGTGCGCGA
>DATEPN010000391.1:0-3110 GCA_035273225.1 Acidobacteriaceae bacterium
CGGTGCATCAGATGCGGAGGCTGTCGAAGCTGCTGAGTGACCGGCGATCCGGACAGAACGCAGGGCGGGTACGCTGGACGGATCGCCGGGACCGAGATGTCCGCAATGCCGACCACTCGGCAGGAATGTGTCAATGAGTGCATCGGCCTATTGGCAGCAATTCAAACGGCCTCGGCAGCTTGTGACCGGGCTGCACGCGGGCAGATCATTTTCTCGTGTAAAATCCTCGCCACTGCTATGCCCGTGTCCATCCGATCTCGGCTGGGCCGTTACGAAGTCGTGGCGCGGATTGGTGCGGGCGGAATGGGCGAGGTCTACCGGGCCAGCGATTCGAAACTTGGTCGCGATGTCGCCATTAAGGTTTTGCCCGAGGCGTTCACGCACAACGTCGAGCGCATGGCGCGCTTCGAGCGCGAAGCGAAGTTGCTGGCGGCCCTCAATCATCCCAACATCGCCGCTATCTACGGTGTCGAGGATGCGGGTACCGCCGATGCGCTGGTGATGGAACTGGCGGAAGGGCCGACGCTGGCCGACCGTATTCGCCAGGGCCGAATTGCTGTGGAAGAGGCGCTGGCCATCGCCCGGCAAATCGCCGACGCGCTGGAATACGCACACGAGCACGGCGTGGTTCATCGCGATCTGAAACCCGCCAACATCAAAATCACGCCCGATGACTCGGTGAAGATTCTCGATTTCGGCCTTGCCACGGCGGTGCTGGGCGAAGCCGATCCGGTGGACAGCGGCGACTCGCCGACCATCAGCCAGATGGGCACCGGATCGGGCATGCTGCTGGGCACGGCCGCGTATATGTCGCCCGAGCAGGCCAGGGGGAAACGAGTCGACCGCCGCGCCGACATCTGGGCGTTCGGGTGCGTTCTGTACGAGATGCTGACGGCGCGCCCGGCGTTTGACGGCGAAGCCACAGCCGAAATTCTGGCTGCGGTTCTGCGCAACGATCCTGACTGGTCGCAGTTGCCGTCCTCGACGCCGACGCACGTCCGCGTTCTGCTGCAGCGTTGTCTGCAGAAAGATGCGAAGCAGCGACTGCGCGACATTGGCGACGCGCGCATTTCGCTCGAGGAAGTGCTCTCCGGGGCAGCGCCGACCGTGATGGGGCAGCCGACATTCCATTCGCGGGCGCGCCGTGCGCTTCCGTGGGGATTGCTGGCAATCACCGTGATGATCGCCGCATGGTTCGCCCTGGAAATGTTTGAGCGGAGTTCACCGGCGACGCGCGTGTATGTCTCGGAGCTTTCTCCTCCGGCCACCGCGAACTATGCGTTCGTTGCATACAGCGGAGGCCCGCCCGCGCTTGCTCCCGACGGGTCGCGCGTGGCCTTCTGCGCTTCCGGCGCGGGCGGCGGGCACCGGCTGTGGATTCGTCCGCTCGGCACGGGGACAGCGCAGCCGCTGGAAGGGACTGAGGGGGCCTCGTTTCCTTTCTGGTCCCCTGACGGCAGCGCCCTGGGATTTTTTGCCCATGGCAAGCTGAATCGGATCGATGCCTCGGGCGGGCCGCCGATGGCCATTGCCGATGCTCCAAGCGGCCGCGGTGGATCCTGGGCGCGTGACGGCACCATTCTCTTTGCTCCCGAGCTGCGCGGGGCGGTTTTTCGCGTGTCCGCAACCGGCGGAATGCCGGAACCTGTGACGAAGATCAATACGTCGCTCAAACAGATCGAGCACTACTGGCCGCAGCTTCTCCCCGATGGAAAACATTTCCTGTTCCTGGCGCTCTCTTCCGATCAACGGCTTTCCGGAATCTATGCGGCGTCGCTTGATGGCGGAGAACCGAAGCGGATTCTCAGCAGCGACACCAGCGCGATGTATGCTGCGCCGGGCTACCTGCTGTTTATTCGCGAAGGCGTGCTCATGGCGCAGCGCTTCGATGCAAAGCGGCTTCAGCTGATGGGAGACGCCTATCCGCTGGAGCAAAATGCCGTCGAGGACAAGACAGTCAATCATGGCATTTTCGCCCTCTCGGATAGCGGAGTTCTGGTGTATCAGAGTGGTACGGTCGCGGGCGGAACCTCACAGTTGGTGTGGTTCGACCGCAGAGGAAAGCGGCTTGAGCTGACTGGCTCTCCGGGCGAGTATGCCACGGTCGCGATTTCGCCCGACGGCAAGCGCCTGGCCGTCGGCTCGCTCCGACCCTCAGGTGTGTGGGTCTTCGATATCTCACGCGGAACGGGCACTCGGCTTACCCTGGACTCCACGAACAACGGCCAGCCGGCCTGGTCTCCGGACGGGAAGCGCATCGCCTTCTTCTCGGACCGCAGCGGCCAGACTCACATCTATGACAGGGCCTCGGACGGCACGGGGACCACAGCTTCTCTGGTTGTGGACGATGCTGCGGAAGAGTATCCGGCATGGTCTCCCGATGGCCGCTACCTTGTTTTCGAGCGGGCGCCAGCGGGGCAGGGCTCCCGTTTTGATATCTGGGCAATGCCACTCTTCGGGAGCCGCAAGGTGTTTCCGCTGGTCCAGACCGGGCTTGAGAAGAGCTGGCCGTCCATTTCTCCGAATGGCAAATGGCTTGCGTACGTCTCGGCGGTGACGGGTCGCGAAGAAGTTTACGTGGTGCCGTTTCTGCAAGGGAGCGGACAGTGGCTTGTGTCCACCGGCGGTGGCACTCGACCGCGCTGGCGTCGCGATGGCAGAGAGCTGTTCTACCTCGCGCCGGACAACAAGATTATGTCGGCGGAAATTCGCGAGGAGGGGTCCGGCATCGCAGTGGGGAAGGTCGAGGCGCTGCTCCAGGCGGTGCCGGCTCTGACGACTGGTTGGCTCTACGACGTTTCTCCGGACGGCCGGAAATTTGTGGTGGTGAGCCAGGCAGCCGAGGCGTCGGGTGAACGGCTCACGATGGTGGTGAACTGGCCGGCACTGCTGAAGAGACAGTAGTGCTGTGGAGCTCTCCGAATCATTACCGCAGGAATGCGAGTTAAGTGCTATCGACTCGCCGTTCGACGAGTGCGAAATCGCCGATGCACTCATCTAGCCGATCCTGCCCATTCTGGACGTATTACCGGCAACTCGGACATGACGGCTCCGGAGAAACCCGACTTGGCGGGAGCAGGGTCGAAATGTCCGGATTGCCGACAACTCGC
>DATEPN010000392.1:0-4653 GCA_035273225.1 Acidobacteriaceae bacterium
CCGCCACCGAAGTGACTGCCGTTGAATCATCTCCGCACCTGACGACCGCGAACTGATCAATGAAGGCCGTCATCACCCTCATGCACGACCCTGATCGAAGTGACGGTCCTTCAATCATCAGCACCGCTTCACGGCCGTGACCTGATCAAATCCCGAGTCCTGCGCGGTACCCTGCCTCACTGAACCTTATAACTCCCCTTGCCCCAGGGGAACGTCACCGCAGGTGCGCACGCCGGATCCGCCGGCGCCGGATTCTTCGAGTCCTCGAGGCTCGGCACGTGCGTGATCCCGGCAAACCGCACCGTCGCGGTCCCCGCATCCTCGCCCTGTTGGGCCGGCATATCGACCACCACAAACCGGCCCTTATCGGTTGGGGTCGGATTCAGCATCCGCGTATGCCCGTTGTTGGTCACCTCGAGCTTCAGCGGTGTCTTCGCCGGAAACCCGGTGCCCTCAATCAGCACCATGCTGGCATCCTTCAGGCCCAGCATCACCTGCAGCCTGCAGCCCTTGTCCTCACTGGCGCGCGGAAACGGCACCAGGGTGGTGGCTGCGCCTTTCTGGCGGTCATTGTCGATCAGCGCGATGCGCACCGGCTCTCCCTCGGCCACCGTCCCGGTCACCACGACGGGCTGCCCCGGCGTCATCACCGTCCTGCACTCCGGACCCTTCGGCGCAGGCCGCGGTGGCGCTCCCGGAGCCGGCGGCACTGGCGCCAGCGGCTTCTCCGGACAGATCGCAGTGCCATTCGGATCCAGCGTGATCCCCCGCATCACCACGTCGGACTCGGCATTCAGCGGCCACCGCACCAGCGACAGCGAGTCGCCCGGCGTGTAGCCGTTCCCTGTCACGTGGTAGGTGATCTGAGTCGCTCCGTCCGGGGTCTTCGTCCGCCCGGTCTCCACAAGCGACGTGGACAGCCCCGGCGTTGACATCTCCGGACCCCAGCGGGCCTGGAGACGCGCCAGTTGCAGCGCCGCCTGGATCGCCTGCTCGCGTCGCGCCTCGGCCTGCTGCTCCGGCGTCAGCGTGTGGGAGTCCGGCGGCAGATCGTGCAGCTGTAACGGCTGGTTCGTCTGCGCAGGAGGCGGCGCCGGCGGCCTCGGGCTGCTCGGCTGCTGTTGCTGCGATTGTGCCGCGGGCTGCTGCTGGGTGGACGTATTCTGGGCCGCGCACCACGACACCGTTGCAAAGAGGCAAACGAGTGCCGTGCGACCGCACCCTGCAACCAGACTTCTGGAAACCATACCCCAGAGCATAGTCGATCCGGCCCGCTCCAGGCACCCTCTCCCGCTGCGATGCCGCACGGATTGGTTTCTCCGATACGTCGGGTGACGGATGCCCGGACCCGGTATCTAATGGGAAGCGATCGAGGGTCCAACGCCATGAAGCATCCCATCCGCGGCGCGCGTCTCCTGAGCCTCGCAGCCGCTCTCGCGCTGCTGCCGGCGGCGATCCTCTCTGTCAGCATGATGTCCGCCGCGCCGGCGCACGCGCAGGACGAGGCCCGCTGGAAGCGGCTCATTCTCAGGGACGGCTCGTATCAGCTGGTCACGAAATACGAGGTCAAGGGCGACCGCGTCCGCTACTTCAGTGCTGAGCGCATGGACTGGGAAGAGGTCCCGAAGAGTCTCGTCGACTGGGACGCCACGGAGAAATGGAACAAGACGCACAAACGCGGTGCGGCTCCCGCGGATGTGGACCAGGAGCCGAACGTCAACGTCGCACCCAGTCCGAACCCGCAGCAGGAGGCCAAAGAGATCGACAAGGAAGCCGCCGCCGCCCGTGCCGATCTGGCCGCGCGGACGCCGCTGGTCGCCACCGACCTGCACCTGCCGGATGAGAACGGCGTCTTCGTCCTCGATGAGTTCCAGGGAATCCCCGAACTGATCCACCTCGACCAGCGGCAGGGCAACGTGAACCGCGACCCGAACCACAACGTCCTGCGCGCAGTCATCAGTTCCTTCCACGGTGCGCAGGAGCCGGTCCGGATCTACGGACAGGCTGCCGCCGTCCGCCTGCACGTCGACGACCCCACCTTCTACGTCAGCATCGACACGCAGGGCGAACAGCAGTCGGCAGAATCCGCCATGGTCGTGGACACGCACGGCGCCAACTCCAGAGACGATAAGAACCAGTTCAGTTCGCCGGAGAGCCGCTATGCCATTGTGCGCGTCGACGTCCACCCGGGAGAGCGTGTCATCGGCGCCCTCCGCATCAGCCGTGTCGAAGGGCTCCGCCAGGACGTGGATATCGTCCCGACCACGGCGCAGGTGCTGCCTGGGAAGCACTGGATGAAGCTCACTCCGAAGCAGCCTCTCCAGATCGGCGAGTATGCCCTCATGGAGATCCTCGGCCCCGGGGTGATCAACCTCGATGTCTGGGACTTCGGCATCTCCCCGAACGCTCCCGAGAACCGGCACGTCATCACGCCGGTCCACGCCAGCCGTTAGGAAGCCACAGGCCCCCGGCTACCGGCTGCTCCTGAGGGCGGACCTGCGGCGCATACCCTGCTCAGTGCCAATGAGACCGCGGTCCGCCCCGCCTCTGCGCTGTGAACCCGAGAATCACAGCCCAGAGAAACCTATCTTCAGCCCTGTGGTCCCCGCCCCGCCGCCGGAGCGCTCAACCCGGGCTCCCCATCGGCAAAGAACCTGCGCAGAGCCGCCGGCAGCCCCGTCCTGCTCCGCGGAAAGACGCCGTCTCCAGCCAGGCCGCTGGTCAGCAGCGACGAATCGGCCACATAGCCCACGAATTGTCCGGCCCTGGCGCGCTTCACCCAAAGCGCCGCGGCTACAGCATCTTCCACCGCATCCTCGCCGGATACTTCCAGCAGAACGACGTCAAAGTCCTGACCGTCCAGCATCTTGCTGATCCCGGCGTAATCTCCCGCAAACGCCACCTCGAACCCTTCATCCCGGAGTACCCGCTGCAAAGAACTTTCCCGTTGCTTATCGCTTGCCAGCAGAATCGACGGATTGCCCGTTATGCGTCCCATAAGATCCCTTGTGAGAGCCACGTTCATGCGTTCTCCTCTGCTTTAGGGATGAACCGCTTCTGTTGTCCCGCTCTCCCGCAAACCCTGAAAACAACAGAGAGACGGCCAAATCCGGCTGTCCTCGCAAGCGCCGGACTGTCCGGGGAAACGACCGCGACTGTAAAAAGTTCTGACGACTCGACGAGCATTGCCAGCCGCGAATATCGTAGGTCGCACGCCCCCTGCCAAAGTTCCATTACCGCAGTAAGGCGCTGAACGCGCAGGGCTTGCTACCGCGAAATCCTCAGGGCAACCAATCCGGCTTGGGAAGTTACGGCTACCCCCTGCGGCAAGCTTTTCCATGTTTCCCGCTTTGTGGCCTGACGCCAACGACAGCCCCGGAAAATTCTCCCCGATCCCTGGGAAAAAACGTCGCTCGCTGAATACGGGCTTCGCCACTGAACGAGTAGCTGTTCGCTCGGTGCCCGGCCGTTTTCCTCAGATTCACGGAGTTTTCAACATTGCCAGCCCTCCCCACCCTGGGTAGGATCAAAAAGGTCGATCGAGAACGCGTCCGGGTTGCTAAACGAAGCAACGGGTGCTAATCTAAGAATCGACGCAATAGCAAAGAGGCTTCGCTGCGGGTTCTGAACCTGCGTGGTCAACGGAAAGCGAAGCGGGTCGTTCGACAGGCCGTTGGGCCATACCGAACAATCCATCGCAGAACGGAGTCCTCGGACACGCGGTATCGCTTGTCCCTGAAAACTCCAGAAGGGCGGTCAGTCCGCCCGGCGCGAAATCGTCGCGCTTGAGGATGTTTGAGAGTTTGGCGCTGCATCGGGGAAACGGACGCGAGTCCTGGCCCCGGGAAGTGAACCGTCCGACATTTGGACTGAGTCCCTGACTCAGTCCAAAGAGAAGACGCTCCTTTCGCGAACCTGCGCAGTCAACAGCCAGTCGGAAACGGCGGGTTGACACGCACCGGCAAGATTGGATAATCTTGGAGAGTTCGCGCAAAAACACAGCGCAACAAGTTCGAGGACGTGCAGCAGGGTCGCAAGGCCGGCTGCGCACTCGATCCAAAGCGGTCCGCTCAGGCGGCAAACCGTTACGGATCTTTGACAATCAGGTTGAACATGCCAGTCGTGAGAATACGGAAAGATCAGGTTTGATCATTCTCACAATGTTAGAGCTTCACGATCTTTTTCGAGCATCGTGAAGCCGATTCCTCCCGAAGACCTCCGTCGTCGGGTGGGAATCATCAGGTTTCAAACGAGAGTTTGATCCTGGCTCAGAATCAACGCTGGCGGCGTGCCTAACACATGCAAGTCGAGCGAGAAAGTGGAGCAATCCATGAGTAAAGCGGCGCACGGGTGAGTAACACGTGACTAACCTACCCTCGAGTGGGGAATAACCTGGGGAAACCCGGGCTAATACCGCATAACACCTACGGGTCAAAGGAGCAATCCGCTTGAGGAGGGGGTCGCGGCAGATTAGTTAGTTGGCAGGGTAATGGCCTACCAAGACGATGATCTGTATCCGGCCTGAGAGGGCGCACGGACACACTGGAACTGAAACACGGTCCAGACTCCTACGGGAGGCAGCAGTGGGGAATTTTGCGCAATGGGGGAAACCCTGACGCAGCAACGCCGCGTGGAGGATGAAGTCCCTTGGGA
>DATEPN010000393.1:0-5891 GCA_035273225.1 Acidobacteriaceae bacterium
GGACTGAGCCCAGCCCGTTCATCGCCGCCACGCACAGCATGACGACGAACACACCCGACGCGAGCCAGGCCGCGCGGCGTCCGCGCATCCCGGAGATGCGCCGGATATACAGAATCGCGACGTACAGCCCCCACATCACGAACGACAGCAGAATCTTCGGATCGCCGAAATAGCCGATCCCCACCTGCTCCTGCGCAATCACCGAGCCGGCAAAGAGGCCGGTGGTCATGCAGCAGAAGCCCAGCACCAGCGTCGACTGCGCGATCTGGTCCATCGTCGCCAGCGGCGGCAGCCAGGTCAGAAAGCCCTTCGGCCGCTTCGCCGGACGCGCCGTCACGCCGGCCTTCGCCCAGTCCTTATTCTTGAGCCGTTTCTCCTGCACCAGATACAGGAAGCTCGCCAGCATGCTGAACAGCAGCGCAGCGTAGGCCGAGAGCAGCATGGCGACGTGAAAAGCGATCCACCCGTTGCGAATCCCCGGCGAGCTGAACGTGTAGCGCTGCGGCCCGATCGCCGGAATCGCCGTCAGCAGGAACGCCAGGGGGAGGGCAAACAACCCGAACGAAATTGTCCGGTAAATAAAAAAGATCAGCAGGAAGATGGCGACAATCGCCAGCGCCAGCGTCGAGACGATCTCGGTCGTCAGCACCGGAATCAGGTGATGCGCCGTCGCCAGCATCTCCACCGTGGCCACCAGGTGGAAGAACCAACCCCCGAGCGCCATCGGCAGGCAAAAGCGATGGCCCCGCGCACGCTTCCCGAAGACGGCGGGAACGGTCAGCAGACCAGCGACGCCGTAGAGAACTGCCGCAACTCGGAGCCAGAGGATGAACATAATCGTCGGGCGGGGACCGATTCGGGATCAAAGCCGGAATCCATGCTCAGATTCCGGTTGCAGATCCGAAGGTTACCAAGAGTATAAAGGTCCCGAATCGGCCACCGCTGAACATGATTATCCAAACCCAGGCACTCGGCGGATGTGAGAAATGTCACATCGCAAACCGCCCCAGTCCCCCTAACCGCCCTGGAGACAGCAACCTCCGCGCGCTGCCGCCCTCCACGGCGCCCCTCGCCCGGACCGGGCCACACCGGACCGGACCGCCAGAACGCGCCGCAACGCTCCAGCGCTTGACACTGCAATGCCAGCCTGCCGTAAGCTTCCCCGATCAGGAGGAACGGCCATGCCTGTCCCCGGTGCCTTCGTCCTCACGCTGGCTCTGCCTGCGCTCTTCCCCATCCGCACGGTTCCACACACCGACCAGCAGTCCGACGAGGAGTCGATCCGCTCCCTGGTCGACCATCTCATCGCCGCGTGGAACCGCCACGACGCCCACGCCTTCGCTGCTCTGTTCTCCTCCGACGCGGAGTTCACCAACCGGCTCGGCTCGACGCTCAGCGGGCGCGCGCCGATCGAGCGATTTCATGCGCAATGCTTTGCTATCCCCTTGCAAAACAGCCGCCTGGAGTCCACCGCGATCCGCACTCGCTTCCTGCGCTCCGACGTGGCCTCGATCGATGTTCACTGGCAAATGAGGGACGCCGGCAGCCCGAACGAACTGCGCCATGGGCTGATCAGCCTGATCATGCTGCGCGACGTCGAGCACTGGGAGATCGCCGTGATGCACAACGTGGATCTGTCGCCCGTCCCTGCGGGGAGCTGACGCAGACGTTCCTGAAGGCGACGGGCGAAAACGGCGTACCGCCTTGGCGGAGGTACGCCGTCCGCTGCATGTTTACTCGCAGCGACCTGCCTTGTCCCCGATCGCCAGAAGCGCGGGGACGGAGTTCACATCGACCGAAATCGACTGACCGTTGTGGCACATCGTCAGCTTCTGCAGCGTGCCTGTGAAGGTCACGACGGAGAACGAGGGCACCGTGTAGGTGAATCCGCCGTCGACCCGCAGTGGCTGTTGCGGCTGCAACGACTGCGTCGCCGAGGTGATCCACGGAGTGAGCGAATTCGGTATCACCCCGTTGACGGTGAAGGCCTGAGTGACCGGAAGCGTGGTGTCGTTGACGGCCACAATCGAGAATCTGCCGCTCGTCGGGTCCATGAACGCCGACAGACCCAGCGGACTGCTGTTGAAGGGAACATCGATCCGTACATCGCCGGGTCGCACGAACTTGCTGAACTGGGCCATGACATACGCGCGCGGTTGCAGCACGCCCGCTGCGTTGAGCAGACCGTTCGCATTGCCGATCGTCTTCCACCAGATGTACGCGCTCATGTTGCCCACGGTCAGCGTGTCGCTGATCTGCTGTCCGGTATCCACCGCCGCGTTGATGCGCTGGTCGTTCACCAGGTACTCCGTCATCCACGTGTGCTTGCCCAGCGCGTGGGCCAGCGGATAATCCTGGATGCCGGCGCCGTACAGGTGGCCGCCGATATACGCCACGTGCGCGGCGGCCGCCGGATCGTTGAGCGTCGGATTGGACAGCGACTGGTCATAGTGGAACGACTCCGGCATCATCATCGGCGTGTTCACGTCGCCCGCAAAATCGCGGAAAAATGTATCCAGTTGAGAGGCATTCCACCGGCAGGATTCATAGGTCGCCGTGAAGTCAGGCTCGTTCTGGATCGAGAGCACATCGACCGGCGCGTTGTTGGCCTTCATGGTATCCGTGAAGCTGTTGAAGTACGCCACCAGGTTGGGATACTGCGAAGGAATCACTGAGCCGCCGTTCACCAGGCTGTCGTTATCCTTCATCGAGGCGGGCGGCGTCCACGGCGTGGCCAGAATCCTCGCGCCCCGCTGCTTCGCCTTCTGTCCGTCCAGAATGGCGTCGGTCCAGTTCCCATCCGGAGCGATGCGCAAACGCAGGAGCGTCAATCCCATCTGCCCCGGCCCGGTGCCGTAGAGCGCATCCATGTTCGCGTCCGTCAGCGGATCGAGGCCCGCATCGAGGAAGACTGCGCCGGCCCCGAAGCCGTCGATCTGCTGATGCAGGACGGCTCCGTCGATGGTCGCCCGCGTCGGGGGCACCGGATTCGTATTGATGGTGCCGTAAACGGCCATGCCGAAGTCGCGCGCGCTGGTGCCATTGATCCATGCGCGATTGCGATAAGCGGCGCCGCCCGGATAGGTATCGCTGATCGTGCGGATCCAGTTCAGGGGGTTCGATCCGCTCACCCCCGCCAGTTCGAACGCATACATGTGCCCCGCGATCAGCAGCGCCTGATCGCTCCCGCTGAAGTCCAGCCGCAACAAGCCGTTCGCCTGCGGCGTGTAGCTGATCGAAACGCCCCTCCCTCCGCCCAGCAGGTTCAGCCCCGGCCCATAGGAACTCGGATTGGGCGCCACCCGCCCGCCCAGATCGTACAAATTCAGAGTCACCGTCGCCGTGTCGGTCGTCCCGGTTCCACCGCCTGCATACAGATAAATCGTCTGGAGCGAGTAGTTATTCGCCCCCGGCACGGTAAAGGTCTCCGAGATACTCGTCGCCGCACCGAAGCTCTCACCCACAACCAATTGAGAACTGGGATTCGTCACCGTCTCGATCAGCGGGCTATCCGGCCACGCGGTCGCAGCCGGACCGAGGTTCTGGGTGACGGTGACATCCGCCCATGCAGGGGTCGCCGCAAGCGCGATCGTCAGCGCGGCAGAAAACAGCTTCAGTTTGCGTCGCATATTCCTCTCCGAGAGTGGGGGCTTCGGTGCGCCCGCGTTCTGGTGGGCAGATTAGTTCGGGAAACAAACTATAGGGACGGCGTCACCATCGTCAAATCGGATTTCCACAAACATCCTTCATGTACGAAGATTTTCGTTGACAAGTACGAACCTCTTCGTATACCGTCCTTCCCATGATGCGCACTGCCCCCCAGCTCCCTCGTCCGACTGAAGCCGAGCTGGAGCTTTTGAATATGCTTTGGGAAAACGGTCCGGCGACCGTGCGTGACCTTCACCAGGCGATCAGCGTCAAAAGGGCCATCGGCTACACGTCCGTGCTCAAGCTGCTGCAGATCATGACCGACAAGGGGCTGGTCGAGCGCGAAGAGTCCGGCAAGGCCCACATCTATCGGCCCGTCGGCACCCGGCAGCAAACCCAGAGCCAGATGGTGCGCGACATCAGCGAGCGCGTCTTTTCCGGATCGGCCGCCGCCCTCGCCATGCACGCGCTGAGCACGCAGCCGGTTTCCGACCAGGAACTCGACGAACTCCGCCGGCTTATCGAGCAGAAAAGGAAACAGCCATGACACAAACCTGGCAATCCCTGGGCTGGACTCTCCTTCATTTCCTGTGGCAGGGCGCCGCGATCACCCTCCTCTACTGGATCGCCGATCGCCTCTGCGCCCGCCGCGGAGCGAACCTCCGCTATGCGATTGCGCTCGCCGCGCTGCTCGCCATGCCGCTGGCGGCCATCGTCACGCTGGTGCGCGAGCAGGCCTCCGCCGCGGAGCCCACACCGCAGATCATGGCCCGCGCTGCCGCCACCTTCACCACCGATATTCTGCTTGCGCCGACTGACGTCACGGGCGCGGCGCCGACTGCGAGCTTCCAGCGCTCCGCCCGCGCGGTGCTGAACGAAGCGCTGCCCTGGCTCGACGCCGTATGGCTCGCCGGAGTCTTCTTCTTCTCCCTGCGCGCGCTCGGCGGATGGTGGCTGCTGCGCCGTCTGCGGCTGATTGCGCAGGAGCAAGCCCCGCACACGCTGCGCCTGCACCTGGACGCACTGCGCCGCCGGATGGGCATCGGCCGCTTCGTCGACCTGCGCCTCTCGCGGCGCATCATCAATCCGCTGACGGCGGGCGTGCTCCGCCCGTGGATCCTGCTGCCCATCTCGGCGCTGACGGCGCTCTCGCCGGAGCAGCTGGAGGTGGTCCTGGCGCACGAGCTGGCGCACATTCGGCGCGCCGACTACTTCTGGAACCTGCTGCAGACGGTCATCGAGACGCTGTTCTTCTTCCACCCGGCGGTCTGGTACATCAGCCGCCGCGTGCGCCAGGAGCGCGAATTCTGCTGCGACGACGCGGTGCTGGCTCGCTGCGCCGATCCGTCGATCTACGCCAGCGCGCTGGTGCGCCTCGAACAGGAGCGCAACGCCAGCCTGCACTTTGCCATGGCCCTCGACGGCCACTCCCGCTCCGGACTGCGCACCCGCATCCTGCGCATTCTTGGGCATGGTGAAGACGTGCGCCGCGTGCGTCCTGTTTCCCTGACCGCCATCTCCGCGGCCATCGTGCTCTTCCTCTGCCCGCTGCCGCGCGTTTTTGCCAGCTTCCGCGAAGCGCCGAAGGCTGCTGCCGCGGTCATCGCCCCAGCCGTACAGCATGTGGTGCATCCGCTGCTGAAGGCGACGAAGCCCAGCCAGCAGAAGCCGACGGCAAAGCCCTCCCCCGCCACTTCTGCTGCGACTCCGTCTCCTGCGCCGGAGCCGCAGGCCAATCCCGCGCCGCAGCGGGGCACCGCAGAGACCCAGGCCCACTCGGACTACATCGACCGCATGCGCGCTGCGGGCTACGACGTCGATCTGGACAAATATGTCGCGATGAAAGTCCAGGGCATTACGCCCGAGTACGCAGCGCAGATGAACAAGCAGTTTGGCAGCAAACTCTCTCCGGACGCGCTGATTGGTCTGAAAATCCAGAGCGTGACGCCCGAGTACATCACCGCGATGCGCGCAGCGGGCTACGACCTTCCGGCGAACAAATTGATGGCCATGCGCATTCAGGGCGTTACGCCGGAGTACGCCGCGGCGATGGCCAAACTCGGCTTCGGCACGCCAACCGCCGATGAGCTGATCTCGCTCCGCATCCAGGGGGTCACACCGGAGGATGCGCAAAAGTTCAAAGAGATGGGCGTGGACGTCCACGGCTTCCAGTCGCTGATCACGGCGCGCATCTTCAACATCACGCCGGCGTTCATCGAGCAGATGAAGGCCGCCGGCTTCGA
>DATEPN010000394.1:0-2994 GCA_035273225.1 Acidobacteriaceae bacterium
CTGTGACTCGCATCACCGCAGCCTGAAACCGCCGGAGCTATCTTCTACCGCGGAATCGTGGGCCTGAAGTGCGCCTCCGCCCGGCCACTCTGCCGTCCCGGCCAGCATCGCCGGTTGCCCACGACGCGCAAAGGGAGCCACTCGATGAATCACGACAGGAAAATCGTCATCATCGGCGGCGGCATCGCCGGTCTCTCCGCCGCGGTCTACGCACTGCGCTGCGGTTATGACGTCGAGGTCCTCGAGATGCACGACATCGCCGGCGGGCTCGCCATGAGCTGGCGCCGCGATCCCTACACCTTTGAAACCTGTCTCCACTGGCTGGTCGGCTCCAAACCCGGCGGCGACCTGCACGCGCAATGGCAGGAGATCTGCGACATCGACAAGCTCACCTTCCTCAATCCCGACGAATTCGTCTGCATGCAGAACGAGCACGGAGACGAGATGCACATCTGGACCAACGTCGACCGTCTCCAGGAAGAACTGCTCCGGCGCGCTCGCGGCGACGCCGAAGCGGTACGCGAGTTTACCCGCACGGTTCGCGCTCTTGGAAAGTTCCGCATGCTCGATCCATCCGGCGGGCTGACCGAGAACTGGCTGAACCTCCTCCGCGACGTGCGCACGTTTCCGCTGCTCCACAAACTTTCGAAGATGAGCGGCCGCGAGTATGGCAACCGCTTCACGCACCCTCTGCTGCGCACGTTTTTCTCGAACGGCGATGTCGGTCGCCTGACCTCCATCGCCATGATCCTGTCCCTCGCCTGGATGAACGAAGGCAATGCCGGCTACTGCATCGGCGGAGCTCAGGCACTCATCCGGCTCATCGAAGAGAAGATTGCCTCTCTGGGCGGCAAAGTCCGTTTCAATGCGCGGGTCACCCGTATCCTGGTCGAGAACAACACCGCCGTCGGTGTGCAGCTTGCTGGCGGCGAAACGATTCGCGCCGATTGGGTCATCTCCGCTGCGGACGGACACGCCACGCACTTCGATCTGCTCGGCGGCCGATATCTCGACAAAGCTACGCGCCGCCTTTACGAGCAGGGCGACACCTTCGCCTCCTACATCCAGGTCTCCCTCGGCGTCGCATGCGATTTGCGCGATCAGCCACCGATGACCTCGCGCATTCTCGAGAAGCCGATCGTCGTCGATCCTGGGACCGAGGTGGACACGGTCGGCTTCCGCTTCTTCCATTACGACCCGACGTTTGCACCGCCCGGCAAAATCGCGATCACCAGCGTCCTGCCCACCCGCAACTTCGAATTCTGGAACGGCCTGCGTCAGACGGATCCGCCGCGCTATCACGAGGAGAAGCACCGCGTCGCCAATACCATCATCGAGGTGTTGCAACGGCAGGTCCCGGCCGTGCGCGGCAACATCGATGTCGTCGACGTCTCCACGCCCGCGACGGTCTTTCGCTACACCGGCAACTGGAAGGGCTCGATGGAAGGCTGGCTGCTTCTCCCGGGTGAGGGGATGAAACCGCTCCCCAGCACTCTGCCCGGACTGGATCGCTTTGTCATGGTCGGCCAGTGGGTGTTGCCTGGCGGAGGCCTTCCCAGCGGCCCAATCACGGCCCGGCCTGCCGTGAAACTGATCTGCCGACGCGACCACGTGCCCTTTGAATTGCACACCGAGGCGAAGCCGCAACTGGTCGGCGCCTGAACCCGCGCGGGTCCGGCCAGCGCGCACCAGTCTGGCCGGGAAGGAGGGCGATCCGATGACTTCCATCTTCTATTGGTCGCCGCGCGTTCTTGGAATCCTGTTTGCCGCATTCATCAGCATCTTTGCTCTCGACGCGGTTCAGGCCGATCGAGGTTTCTGGCTCTCGCTGGCGGCACTGCTGATACACCTTGTCCCGACCGTTCTCGTGCTCCTCACTCTGATCATTGCCTGGCGATGGGAATGGATGGGAGCCATCCTGTTTATCGCCCTGAGTCCGTTCTATCTGCTCTGGAACTGGGGACAGTTCGGTTGGCCCACCTACGCCGTCATGGCGGGCCCGCCGCTCTGTATCGGCCTCCTCTTCGTGGCCGATGGCCTGTACCGGCACACCCCGGTCCACCTCTGATCCGGATCCGCTGCTCGCCTTGCCCGCGATCTCCCGTCGAACAGGAACGAAACCCCTGCCGTGCGCGTATCCTTGCGGCAGCCGGCTCCTCGGTCTCCCGGCCTAAAATTCAAACCACGAGCGCAGCCCATGAGCGATTTCCGCAACGACCTTCGCTACGCGTTTCGCATGCTCATCAGCAGTCCGGCGTTCACCATCACCGCCATTGCCGCGCTCGCGCTCGGCATTGGAGCCAACACCGCCATCTTCACCGTCGTGAACACGGTGCTGCTCAAGCCGCTCTCCTATCCCGACCCGGACCGCATCGTGCAGCTCATGAACAAGCAGCCGGAGGGCACGTTTCCCGGTGCGTCGCCAACCAAGTTCAACAACTGGCGTGCGCAGACCAACGTGCTGCAGGATGTGGCTGCCTACGACTTCGGCGGTCCTGGTTTCAATCTCACTGGCCAGGTTCCCGAACAGGTCCACGGCATCCACGCCAGCGAGGCCTACTTCCGCCTCTTCGGCGCTCCTGTGATTCTCGGCCGCACCTTCACCCCGCAGGAAGACTCGCCGAACGGCGGCCAGGTCGTCATCCTCAGTTACGGCCTGTGGCAGCGTAAATTTGGCGGCAATCCGAAAATCGTGGGCACCAGCATCTCCCTCAGCAACGAGCCCTATACCGTTGTCGGCGTACTAGGACGCGAATTCCAGACCGATCCCGAAGCCGACCTCTGGGTTCCTTTTCAGATCGACCCCAACAGCACCAATCAGGGCCACTACTTTATGGCCGCTGCACGCCTGAAACCGGGCGTTACCCTGGCGCAGGCCAACGCGCAGATGAAGCTCGCCTACGAGCAGTTCCGCCGACGTTGGCCTCTCGCCAACCCGAAAGCCAGCTTCGCCGTGCAGCCCCTGCGCGACTCCATCGTCGCCGGCGCGCGCTC
>DATEPN010000395.1:0-4584 GCA_035273225.1 Acidobacteriaceae bacterium
CGCTTCGCGTAGGTGAGCCCGTCGGCGAGGACGAGGCGGCCCTCCGCGTCCGTGTTGATGATCTCGATGGATTTGCCAGGCTTGTCGTCCGCGGCCGACATGGCGATCTGCACGTCGCCGGGTTTCTGGGCTTTACCCGAAGGCATGTTCTCGGCAGAGCAGACGATGCCGATGACGCGCACATTCGGCTGCAACTGCGCGATGGCGCGCATGGCCGCGATCATGGTGGCGCCGCCGGCCATGTCGTACTTCATCTTCTCCATGTTGTCAGCAGGTTTGATGGAGATGCCGCCGGTGTCGAAGGTGATCCCCTTGCCCACGAGGCCAAGGACAGGGCCGTTGGCGGGAGCGTTCTTCGGCTCGTAGCGCATGACGATCAGCGCGGGAGGCTCGTCGGAGCCCTGGGCCACGCTGAGGAAGGCACCCATCTTCAGCTCCCGCAGCTTTTCGGTGGAGTGGACCTCGCAGCCGAGGCCGAATTCCCGGCACATCGCGGCAGCGCGCTGGCCGAGGATGGTCGGCGTCAGCCGGTTGCCGGGTTCGTTGACGAGGGAGCGGGCGAAGTTCTGCGACTCGCCGATGATGGTTCCCTCCCGAAGTGCCGCTTCGGCGGAGGCGCGGTCCGCGCCGGAGGGCAGCACCACCTGGACGGACTGGACGCTGCGGTCCTTGCGGTCGGAACGGTAGGTGTCGGAGTCGAAGTCGGCAAGAACAGCGCCTTCGGCGATCACCCGGACCGTGCTCTGAGGATCGAGAGGCTCGGCGATGGGAGCAGCCAGGGCGAGTTCCCGTAGCCCACGTGGCTTCAGGTAGCGAACGGCGGTCCCCGCAGCCTTCCGCATTTCATGAAGCGTGAGTTTTGACACCTTGCCCAAACCGATGATCAGAAGGCGTTTAGCCGTGATGCCTGCGGGGCCGTGGAGCAGCAAGGTTTCGCATGGGTCGGCCTTGAACTCGCCGCTGGTGAGGACGGATGCGGCGGCACTCTGGAGCGCTTCGTCGGGGGTGAGGAGGCGGACTTCCGGATGACCTTCCGGAGCCTTGCCGGCGGATGCGTCGGCGGCGAAGACAGCGAGAACTTCGGTGGAGATGGCGGACGGGGAGTTCTGAGCAAATTCGATTTTCATGTGGGACGATTCCCTACCAGATTACTTTGATCCCGGGATAACGGTGGAAGACGCGGTCTCCAGTAACGACCGGGAGTTTCTCAGCAAGAGCTGTGGCGAGGATGACGCGATCGAATGGATCGCGGTGATGCTGGGGCAGGGAGAACATCTCAAAGGCGTGTTGTGGCTCGAGTGGCAACAGCGAGATACGCAGATCGTCAACAGCACGCAACGCTTCATCGGCATTCAAGTCGAGTTTGCCGCTCGAAGTCTTGATTGCTATCTCAACGAGCGAAATGGTGCACAGGATCCGCTCGTCTGCGGGATTGGACAGCTTCTCCTGAATGCCGGGCGGCAACGTTCCAAGGAATGCCTGGACGAGCACCTGCGTGTCGAGCAGGTATTTAATAGCGCCCCTCCAGGAAAGCGTCGACTTCGTCGTCTGTCATCGGATCGGCCCAGTGGGGATCAACGATGCGAACGCGTCCCTTCCCCGTACCAAATTTCGGGCGCCGATCCTCCTGGGAATCTGGCGGAGAGACGACAGCGACAGTCTTCTGATAGCGAGAGATGCGTATCGTCTTTCCTTTTTCTACTTCTTTGAGAAGCCGCTGCAGATTCTGGCGGAAATAGGCGACGTTGACCTCGATTTGCTGCGTTTTTTCGAGCTTCGCCATAGCGGATATTGTACAACACGGTTGTACATGACATTCACGATTTCCTGCTACGGGCGATGGCGGCCCGAGCCTCGCGATCCGCTTCGCGGCGTCGCTCGGTTTCGCGCTTGTCCCAGTCCTGCTTGCCGCGGGCGACGGCGAGTTCGCATTTGACCCGGCCATTGCGGAAATAAAGGCGCGTGGGGATGAGCGTTAGCCCTTTTTGCTGCGTCTTTCCCGTGAGTTTCCGGATTTCTTCCTGATGGAGCAACAGCTTACGGGTGCGCAGCGCGTCGTGATTCGAGTAGCTCCCGTGAGAATAGGGCCCGATATGCGCATTGAGCAGGAAAGCTTCGCCGTTCTGGATGATGCCGTAGGCATCGCGGAGATTGGCTTTGCCTTCGCGGATCGACTTGACCTCGGTGCCGCGCAGCATGACGCCAGCTTCGTATTTCTCGAGCAGGAAATAGTTGTGCCCGGCCACACGGTTCACGGCGGCGTCGCGCGTTCCGGAGGCGACCGGGTCACGCGGCTTCTCTTTGGGCGGGTTGGGCTTGACCTGATGCGTGGACGGGCGTGCCATGGCAGAGACCGCAAACTCTCATCCTATACGGTCGCACCGCAGCCAGGAAAAGCGGTCCGCACGGTGATGGAGGCTGCATCCAACCGTGAATCCAGCGCTATGGCCTGGAGCGGGCCAGGTGAAACCCACGCAGTGCGATACTATACGCGGCGCGTGCCGGGCTCTCCGCGAGCAATGCGTTCTGCAGCAGTGCCGGCCGCAAAACCTTCCGCCAAGATGGAGCTGCATGAAGCGTAGTTTTGTTTGGGCTTTTCTTGCCGTGATCCTTGCCGCGCTCCCCGGAGCGCACGCGCAGTCCGCAAATCACTTCTACAAGCAGGGACAAACAGCCGAGGCCAAAGGCGACACCCTGGGCGCCTATGAGGCCTACTTCCGCGCGTTCCAGAAGAAGCCAACCGACGAGAAGTACAAGGTCAGCTATGAACGGCTGCGCTTCGCCGCGGCGGCTATGCACGTGGAACGCGGCGAACGCCTGCGTGACGAAGGCAACTACACGGCGGCTCTGACGGAGTTCCTGCGCGGGCTGGAGATCGACCCCAGCAATGAGTTGGCAAAGCAGGACATCCAGGCGACGAAACAGAAGCTGAACGAGCAGACGCCTGCGCCGGAGAACGAGCCGAAGACCTCGGACGAGGCGCTCGAGGATCTGGCTCCGCCGGTGCAGTTAAAGCCGCTGGTCAACGAGCCGCTGACGCTGCACATGGTGGAAGACAGCCGCGTGGTATATCAGGCGGTGTGCAAGGCGGCCGGGATCAACGTGTTGTTCGATCCGGCGTACAGTTCAAAGCGCATACAGGTCGACCTGAATAACGTGACGTATTACGACGCGCTGCGCATTGTGGCGACGGTTTCGGGGACATTCTGGCGTCCGATCACGTCGAACACGATTTTTGTTGCAGAGAATACGCGCAGCAAGCACACGGAACTGGATCAGCAAGCAGTGGAGACCTTTTACCTCCACAACGTCGCGCAGCAGAACGATTTCACGGAAGTGCAGCAGGTGCTCCGGAACCTGTTTCAAACGGCGAGGATCAACGGTGTCGCCGGCCAGAACGCCATCGTGATGCGCGGCACGCCGGACGAAGTACTGCTCGCTCGCAAGCTGGTCGCTGATCTGGACAAGGCGAAACCCGAAGTCGTCGTCGACCTGGCGGTGCTGGAAGTGAGCCGCGATGTGCTGCGGAATATCGGCATTCAGCTGCCGCAGACGGCCAGCATCAACTTTCAACCCTCGAATTCGAACTTAAACAACAGTGGTAGCGGAAATAACAACAACGGCAACGGCGGGAATGGGACCTCGACCACGACGAGCAGTCTGACGCTGAACAATCTGGCTCATCTGAATTCAACAAACTTTGCTGTAACGATTGGTCAGGCCGCGGTCAATCTGCTGCTGACGGATACCCGGTCGCAGATCATTCAGAACCCGCAGATTCGCGCGTCGGATGGCCAGGAGGCGAAGCTGACCATTGGCTCGCGCATTCCGATTGCCACTGGTTCATACCAGACAGGCGCAGCAACGGCCATCGTTAGTTCGCTGGTCAACACGCAGTTCCAGTACATCGATGTCGGTGTCATCATCGATATCAAGCCGACGATTCACTTCAACGGCGATGTGACGCTGAAAAACTCGATTGAAGTCTCGGCCACGAACGGGAACACGAATATCGGCGGCATTACCGAGCCAATCATCACGCAGCGCAAGGTGGATCAGACGATTTCGCTGAAGGACGGCGAAGCGAACCTGCTGGGCGGGATCCTGCAGCATCAGCACACGATTTCCATCAGCGGCACGCCCGGATTGGGCGAGCTTCCGCTGATTAAGTACCTCTTCAGCACGAATTCGAGGGAAACCGTTAACGACGAGATTGTGTTCCTCATGGTTCCCCACGTTGTGCGCCGGTTGCAGATCGATCCGGAGAACGTGCAGGAGATCGATACGGGGACGTTCAACAACGTGGAGGTGCGGCCGGTGGCTTCGCTGCGGTCAATCTCGGCTCCGGCAGCGACACGGCCGGCCGGCACGCCGCAGGGGCAGTCTGTGACGCCGGCAACTCCGCCGATCACGCCGGGAACACCGCCTTCCGCTGCCGGTGCGGCTGCGGATGCAGCAACCCAAATGCAGCAGAACGCGAACCAGGCGCCAGTAAGTCTGGAGGTGGCGCCCGCACAGTCAGCGCAGAAGGTCGGGTCGACTTTCCAGATGGCCGTGAATATGTCGGGCGGCAACGATGTATTT
>DATEPN010000396.1:0-3787 GCA_035273225.1 Acidobacteriaceae bacterium
GTCCCGTCCGGCGACCACGCAATCGAGTCAATCTCGTGCCCCACGTTCTGAATCTTCTTT
Organism: Acidobacteriaceae bacterium; assembly: GCA_035273225.1. Lineage (GTDB taxonomy): Bacteria > Acidobacteriota > Terriglobia > Terriglobales > Acidobacteriaceae > Palsa-343. The sequence goes on from DATEPN010000396.1 coordinate 61, forward strand.
GGATTCGACCCGTCCGCCTGCGCCACGTACAGATCGCCGCCATCGGCATACGCCAGCAGCTTCCTGTCCGCCGACCACGCGCCCGCATTCCCCACCGCATCGCCCAGCCGCCGCGGCGAGCCGCCCAGCACCGGCACGCTCCAGAAGCTTCCCCGGAACGGAAACCCGCGCCCCTGAATCACCAGAAACGCCGACCCGTCCGGCGACAGACCCACCGCCTGCATGTCCTGCGCCGGCAGCGCAATCTGGCTCTCCTGCCGATCCGCAATATTCAGCACGCCCAGGTTCGTCACCGCCGACGTCGTCAGGCTCAGGTACAACCGCGCTCCATCCGTCCCGATCAGCGACTTCTGCAGTCCGTCCTGCGTCAGCTGCACATAATTGTTCGCCTGCGGAGGCGCCGGCCCCCGCGCCAGCAGATACACCGCCAGCGCAATCAGCGCCGCCGTCACCACCACGCCCGCCGCAATCGAAAACGCCCGGCTCGACCGTCCCGACCGCTTCTGCCCAGCGCCCCCGGGAATCACCTGGAATCCCGTGCCCACGCTCGTCCCCATCATCGACCCGTCCGACAGCGACTCCAGCGCGAACGCCAGATCCGACGCCGACTGGAACCGCTGCTCCGGATTCTTCTCCAGTCCCCTCTCCAGCACTCGTTGCAAGCCCAGCGGAATATTCGGCCCCAGCTGCGACACCGGATACTCGTTCAGAATCGCCGTCATCACCTCCACCGACGTCGGCTTCTCAAACGTCGGCGTGCCCGTCAGCATCTCCCGCATCACCACGCAGAACGAGAAGATGTCCGACCGCGCATCCGCCGGAGCCCCGCGCACCTGCTCCGGAGACATATACCCCACCGTCCCCATCTGCACGCCCGGCATCGTCTTGTGTACCGGAGCCATCGTCTCCTGCTCGTCCGCCGGAGCCTCCACGCGCGCCAGCCCGAAGTCGAGAATCTTCGCGTGCCCGTCCCGCGTCAGGAAAAGGTTTTCCGGCTTCAGATCGCGATGGATGATCCCCTTCTTGTGCGCCGCTGCCAGCCCGCGCGCAATCTGCACGCCCACATCCACCGCGGTGCGCAGCGGCACCGGCCCGCGCCGCATCCGCTCGCGCAGCGTCTCGCCCTCCAGCAGTTCCGAGACGATATAAACGATGCCGCTCGCCGTCCCCAGCTGATACACCACCAGAATGTTCGGATGATTCAGCGCCGCCGCCGCCCGCGCCTCCTGCTCAAACCGCCGCAGCCGTTCCGGATCGCGCGAATAAAACTCCGGCAGTACCTTGATCGCCACTTCGCGGTTCAGCCGCGGATCGCGCGCGCGATACACCTCACCCATCCCGCCGGCCCCCAGCGGCGCAACAATTTCGTACTCTCCAAGGAAAGAGCCCACACTCAGTGGCATTGCGCCCGATTATAGGCACACAGACATGAGTTCCGCAGATGAATTCGTTCCCCAATCGAGGCAAATCGCAATTCACTAGACTGAGGAAATGAAATATCCGGGCGGAGGAGCAAAGAGAACGAGCGAGCGGCTCGCACAGGCAGGCAATAAGGTTCTGGTGCGATTCACGCGTCCTGTGGAACAGGGATGGGTCCACGGTTACGTTCTCATTGTCGGCACCCGTTTCTTCCTTCTTGCATTGGTAGACGATAACCTTCGGTTCAACGGCTTTCAGTGTTTCCGCCTGCAGGATGTCAGGAATCTTCAGGTGCCCGCCAAATATGCGGCTTTCGTTGAAGCAGCCCTAAGAGCGCGTGGTGAAAGACACCCCCGAACCCCTCCTGTCGTTATCGATACTGTCCAGGAATTGTTAAGAACGGCGAGTCGGGTCTTTCCTCTGGTCACGATCCATCGTGAGAATGTCGCGCCCGACATATGCCACATCGGCCGCGTCGTGGATGTATCGGACTCCGAGGTTTCCCTGCTCGAAATCGGTCCCGATGCGAACTGGGACGAGCAATCGTGTGATTACCGGCTCAAAGAAATAACTCGGGTTGATTTTGGTGGCGGGTATGAGGAGGCCCTGTGGCTTGTCGGGGGCCTCTCAGGCAGCCGCCCAAAGAAGACGCAGAACGCCGCCCACCATTGACTGCGACTTTAGTCCGTGTATGCCACGGTCATGGCAACGACGGCACCGGCGGCGGCTTCAATGTTGGCGGATGCGACACCCGATACGTACCATACGCCGTCAGCGCCACCGCCGCCCCAATCGACGCTGCCAGAAACACCTTCGCCGCCCTCGGCATCCCCGAGTTCGCATGAATCGCCTTCGTCTGCGCCGGAGTCAGCGGCCGCCCCGCGACCTGCTCGAGCTTGTCCAGCAGCACCGCCACCGACTCATCGAACTGCCGGTCCCGCCGCTTCTTCGTCCCATTCGCCCGCACGTTCGCCGCCGTCGTCCACAAAATCGCCCGCGTCCTCGGATCGCGAATGTTCAGAATCAGCTGCGGATTCGCCGCAACATCATCTCTCCCCAGAGCCGCCGCCGGAGCAACGGAGCGAATCTCGAAGATCAGGTCCGCCTCCGACGGCGACCCGACCAGCTGATCAGCGTGTGATCGTGAGTTGGATCGTGTTGGATTTCAGGGGCGGCCGCTCCATTGTCCATAACGGCAGAGTTGCGATTGGCACCGTCGCCATCGATTCGTGTATCCAATCACGCGACAGAGAACCGCTGAAGGTGACTTGCAGTCGATAATCTCCCGGCTTGCTAACTACGTCCCTGACCTTAAAGGTGTCCATCAGCCCGTAAACTCTTCTGGGTTCCAGCCGAACGAACTGATAGACATCTCGCGGATCAGGCGGCGGCGGAACGCAGTCGAGCAAAACATGCCCGCGCGCTGCCGAGTCGTCTGAGCTGATCAGATGAAGGGACAATCCTCTGAATGCATTCCAGCACAGGTCCCAGGTGTAGATGTAGACGTCTTCCTCTCCGGTATTCACGAGTTGAGCATCCAGTTGGAGTGAGTCCGCAAGCTTATAGCTCTGCCGATCAGTGCTGACCTGCAGTCGCAACTGTGTCGATGGAGGTTGCTGTTGGTGGCGCAATTGGGCTGCAGCGGCCACAACAAGTCCCAGCATCAGGACCGCATGTATGGTGCGTCTGAACATAGCGCGGCCAGTTTACCCGCTAGACGGTCGGTCTTACGTAACGATTACCGGGAGCCGCGCCACGCGCTAAGTTTCAGCCACCCCCCTCGCACACCACCCGAAACCCATAATCCGCATACCGAAACTCCGGCGGAATGCTCGACCGCGCCGAGCATCGCGCGATCTTGATCTGGTGCCGCCACGACCCGCCCCGCGAAGCCTTCCTCTCGCCCTCCTCCGGCCCCCGCGGATTCCGATCCGGCGAAACCGCGTAATAGTCGGCCGCAAACCAGTCGCTGCACCACTCATGCACGTTCTCGCACATCTCGAATAACCCAAACGCATTCGGCTCCGATTGCGCCACCGGCTCCGGCCCGTTTTTCCAGCGCCTCGCATAACCCGGACGCGACGTCGGCGGCTCATTGCCCCACGGGAACAGCATCCCCCCAACGCCGCCCCGCGCCGCCCGCTCCCACTCGGCCTCTGTCGGAAGCCGATACTGCGCGCCGGTCACCGACGAAAGCCACCCGCAGTACGCCACCGCCTCGAACCACGACACCGCCACCACCGGCTGCTGCGGATGCGAAAAGTCCGGATCGCCCCACTGCGGAGGCGCCGCTGTCCCCGTCGCCTCC
>DATEPN010000397.1:0-3344 GCA_035273225.1 Acidobacteriaceae bacterium
GGCTATCGCATCTCCTGCGAACGCACGCGGCAAAAGCGCGGACCTCCGACAGTGACCCTCCTCTAAGCCGCACTCGAAGCAGGATCGCGCCGGCCCCGGTCAGGCGCTCTCCTGGCGATGAGACGCATTCCCAGTCTTCCACTATTCGAGGAGCTTGCTGCATGCTACGCAGGACAGCGTTCGCCATGGGCGTCGTCGTCTGGCTTTTTGCTGCCGGAACGGTCCGTGCTGCCGTGCTCGGCCAGGTGCAGGGCATCGTGCACGACCCGGAACATCGACCGGTGCAGGGGGCGCAGATCGTTTTGCGCGCCGCTCGCTCTGACCTGTCCTTTACTGCGACCAGCAATGCCGAGGGCTACTTTTCGATTCCCGCGGTGCCCCCGGGCGTCTACACGATCACCGTATCGAGTTCCGGATTCAACACGCTCGAGAAGCCGCTCACGGTGACATCGGCAGGAACGGACGTGCTGCATCTTCCACTGGAGATCGCCGCCGTGCGCCAGACGACTGTGGTTCACGAGGACGCGCAGAGTGCGAATCCCGGATCCGTGACGCCGACCACTGTGCTGAACCGCTCGGAACTGGCGACGACTCCAGGCGCGGACCGCACCAATTCACTGGCGATGATCACCGACTACACGCCCGGTGCCTACATGACCCACGACATGCTGCACATGCGGGGCGGACATGAGCTGAACTGGATGATCGACGGCGTGCCGATCCCGAACACGAATGTCGGCAGCAACGTTGGCCCGCAGATCGATCCGCGCGATATCGACACGCTGGAGATCGATCGCGGCAGTTACGGGGCCGACCTCGGCGACCGCACCTATGGCATGTTCAACGTAGTGCCGCGCACCGGATTCGAAGCGGATCGCGCCGGCGAGTTCGTGACGACCTTCGGCAGCTTCGATCAAACCGACAGCCAGCTGAGCCTTGGCAATCATACGGAGCGCTTCGCATGGTTTCTCTCGCTCAACGGGAATCGCAGCAACTATGGGCTGATGACGCCGATCGAAAGACCGGTGCACGACGCTGAGAACGGCTACGGCGGATTCGCTTCCTTCATCCTGAACCGCGATCCGCACGACCAGTTCCGGGTGGTGACGCAACTGCGGACGGATTACTACCAGATCCCGTACGATCCCAATCCGAATGACTGGGAAAACCAACTGTACGATTCGTCGGGACTGCGCGACGGGCAGCATGAGACGGATGGGCTGGTGACCTTCTCGTGGGTGCACACGCTGAGCGCGGCGTCGCTGTTTGAGCTCTCGCCCTTCTACCACTACAACAATGCGGATTATCAGCCGAGCCCGGACGACCTGCCGACCTCCACGCGCGCGCGCCAAGTCGGGCAGTACATCGGCGCGCAGGCGTACTTCTCGTCCAGCGTTCGCCACAATGCGTTCAAGGTGGGACTCTATGGATACGGCCAGCGCGAGAATGATCTTTTCGCCGCACAGTTCAACGATGGCAGCGCGCCAAATTTCTCTGTGACGTCGAAGGTGCCGGGCGGGGTGGAAGAAGCGTTCGTCGAGGAGAACTTCCGGCCCACGGGCTGGCTCACGCTAATTGGCGGCGTACGCCAGACGCACTTCGCGGGCGCGCTGAGCGAGAACGCCGTCGAGCCGCGCGTCGGGATGGCGGTCCAGATCCCAAAGCTTGGCTGGGTACTGCGCGGGTTCTATGGACGCTTCTATCAGCCGCCCCCGCTGACCAGCATCTCCGGCCCGGCGCTCGCGTACGCGCAGGGCGCGAACACCAATTTTGTTCCCCTGCACGGCGAGCGCGACGAGGAGCACCAGTTCGGGCTGCAGATTCCCTGGCGCGGCTGGCTGCTCGACGTGGACACCTTCAAAACGCGCGCCGGGGATTTCCTCGATCACAGCAACATTGGCGAGTCGAGTATTTTCGTGCCGGTGACGATCGAAGGCGCCCTGATTCAGGGCTGGGAACTGACGCTGCGTTCGCCGCAGATCGCGCGCTTCGGGCAGGTGCACCTGGCGTATTCGAATCAGCTGGCTCAGCAGCGCGGCCCGACGACGGGCGGGCTCATCTGTTCGCCGCCCGATTCGCCGGACTGCGCTGTGGAGCCGGGCTACACACCGCTGGATCACGACCAGCGGAATACGCTGAATGTGGGCTTCAACAGCCGCCTGCCCGCGCGCGCCTGGTTCTCGACGAACGTGTATTACGGATCGGGATTCAGCAACGGTGACGCGGCACCGTCTTCGCCGTATCAGGGCGATTATCTGCCGGGACACACGACGGCTTCGCTGGCGCTCGGCAAGGATTTCGGCGAGAACTGGTCGGTGGATGTGAACGCGACCAATGTCGCCAACACGCGCGTCCTGCTCGACAACAGCCTGACGTTTGGCGGATTCCATGAAAATGATCCGCGCCAGGTGTATGGCGAGGTGCGCTACCGCTTTCACTTCTAAAATAGGAGTGTGGCTGTTGTTGCGTCGTTCCCCAGAGCGCGCGCGGTTCGGCGTTCGCGCGCTGCTTTCATTCCTGTCTACTGGCATCTGCTGAGCCTCGATGCGCCGACCGTGGCGGTGCTGTGGGCGTGGAGTCTCTCGCGCGCGGCAGGCGTGGAGGCGTCGCCGGCTACGCTGGCTGTTCTCGGCATTGGTACGTGGCTGATCTATATTGCCGATCGGCTGCTCGACGGACGCTCGCCCGAGCGCAGGAATGAACTGCGGGAGCGTCACTTCTTTCATCTCCGCCACACGCGCACGATGCTGATCGCGGCGGGCTCTGCCTGCGTTCCGCTGCTGTTTCTGATCGCGGTCATGCCGGCGGTTGCACGCCGCGAGGACGCCTGGATATTTGCCGTGGTGCTCGCGTATTCCGCCGCTGTCCATCAACGCTTCGTCCGGATTCGCTTTCCGCGCGAGCTTGCTGTCGGTCTCGTCTTTGCCTGCGCGTGTGCGGTTCCGGGGTGGTCCGGATCCGGCGGACTGCGAGGCCAACTCGTCACGCTCACCGCTGTCTTCGCGGCGCTCTGCTTTCTCAACTGCACCGCGATTCATGCCTGGGAGCATCCTCAGGATCGGCGTCGCTGGTCGCGGGTTTCGCTGATGGCCGTCTGCATAGCCGTCGCTGCGATAGCGGTGATCGGCACGATGCGCACCCTGGAAGGGGTCCGAGTCGCAATTTCGATTGCCGCATCGGCGCTGCTGCTGCTGGCGCTGGATCGTGATCATCGCCGCGCGCTGAAGAAGCACCCGGATGCAATGCTTTCCGCCTTCACGCTGCGCATTCTCGCAGACGCCGCCTTACTGACGCCGACTCTGCTGCTCTGGACATGGAAGCTGTAGCGCGCTTCGATCGCGTCG
>DATEPN010000398.1:0-2704 GCA_035273225.1 Acidobacteriaceae bacterium
CGTTGCGGCCGCAACAATCGCCGAGTCCTTGATTCGGACCTTGTGGTGCGCCTCGTAGCGCTCTTTCAAGCCGCGCAGGATGGCGATCGTGTCTTCGACGTTCGGCTCGCCCACGTAGACGATCTGGAAGCGCCGCTCCAGCGCCGCGTCCTTTTCGATGTACTTCTTGTACTCGTTCAGCGTGGTCGCGCCGATGGCCCGCAGCTCGCCGCGCGCCAGCGCCGGCTTCAGCATGTTCGAGGCGTCGATTGCGCCCTCGGCCGCACCGGCTCCAACGAGCGTGTGCAGCTCGTCGATGAACAGGATGATCTGCCCGTTCGACTCTTCGATGTCCTTGAGCACCGCCTTCAGCCGATCCTCGAACTCGCCGCGATACTTCGCCCCGGCGAGCATCGAGCCCAGATCGAGCGCGATCACGCGCTTGTCGCGCAGAATGTCCGGCACATCGCCGTGCACAATGCGGCGCGCGAGCCCCTCGACGATGGCCGTTTTGCCCACGCCCGGCTCGCCGATCAGCACCGGATTGTTCTTCGTCCGGCGCGAGAGCACCTGGATCACGCGGCGGATCTCCTCGTCGCGCCCGATCACCGGATCGAGCTTGCCGCGCCGCGCCAGCTCCGTCAGGTCCTTGGCGTACTTCTCCAGCGCCTGATACTTCGCCTCAGGATTCTGATCCGTCACACGTTGGCTGCCACGCACGCTGGCGAGGCTCTTCAGCACCGCATCGTGCGTCGCTCCGAACGAAGCCAGCAGCAGCTGCGCTCCGTCGTTTTTCAGGCTGGTGAGCGCGAGCAGCAGATGCTCGGTCGAGACGTACTCGTCCTTGAAATTCTCGGCCTCTTTGAAGGCCTGATCGAAGACCTGATTCAGCGCGTTCGACGCGCCCGGCTGCGCGGAAGCTCCGCTCACTTTGGGTAGCTGACTCACCGCGTCCTGCGCCTTGCCGTCCAGCTGCAGCAGCGGCACGCCCACCTTTTCCAGCACCGAGGGAATCACGCCCTCTTTGTCCGCCAGCAGAGCGGCGAGCAGATGCAGCGGCAGAATTTCCGGATTGCCGTTCTCCGACGCAAGCTGCGCCGCATTCTGCACCGCCTCCTGCGATTTCACGGTAAATTTGTCCCAACGAATTGCCATATGTACTCCAGTGATAAAGCGCCCGGCACTGAGCAGTCAGCCCCTGCATGCGCAACCCTCGAAGCGTCGTGCCCTCGATTTTCTTCTCAAAAAGTTCAGATGAAAAACAGCGGGAGGAAGCATCCTCCCTCCCGCCGTCCCTGACAGCTAATCGCTAACAGCTAACCGCTGTCCTTACGCCGTCTTCACTTCCTTCTTGCCCGTCTCCACCTTGCCGGCTTCGATCTTGTGGCTGTTCGCGTTGGCGCCGACTTCGACCTTGATCTGCTTCGGCTTGGCCTCGGCGCGCTTTTCGAGCTCGATGCGCACCACACCCGCATCGTAGTTCGCCTTCACGCTTTCCGCGTTGACCGTGTTCGGAATGGTGAACGAGCGATAGAAGCTGCCGTAGCGACGCTCGATGCGATGGAAGTTCTCTTCCTTCTCCTCGTTCTCGAACTTGCGCTCGCCCTTCACCGTCAGCAGATTGTTCTCCAGCTGAATGTCCAGATCGGACTCCTTCATGCCCGGCACTTCCAGCTTCAGAACGATCTTGTGCTGATCCTCATAGATGTCCACGGGAGGCACGAACGCGGCCGTGGTCATCAGGTCGCTGCCCTCGCCCGAGGTCCGGTTGAAGTCCTGGAAGAGCGAGTTCATCCGGTTCTGCAGCGCGAGCACATCGCGGAAAGGATCCCAACGAGTGATTGCCATGACGTATTCCTCCGTACCGATTGAAATTTTGAGATTGGGCCGCGTCCGAAGCTCCGCTCCGGCGGGCCGTACACTTCATCTGATGGCCACTATAGCACAAGAGATGCATAAAATGTGAGTGTACTTATATCAATGCAGGCAGGGAACGAGCTAGCCATTGGTTTTCAATGACTTATCGGGTTATCGGAACCCGGAAAAGTGTCGCTCCGTCCTATTGTGAGCCCGGACCGGCTGTGGAAATCGCCCGAAGACCTTCGCGCTAAAACGCAGTGTCCCCGCCCAGGTGCCCCGGGTAGAGCATCTCTGGACTGCCTGCTCCGAAGTCCACCTTGCCGGCAAGGATCCGGTTCAGCAGGTGCATGCTGTTGGTCTCGATCCGCCAGCTGACGATCCGGTCCTGGACTTGGGTGGCCAGGGTCGCGACCGACTCCGGCCCCTGCAGGTTCTGCAGGTCGGTGGGCTGCACTGGCTGGCCCTGCGCCGCCGACATATAGATCCGATGGTTTTGCACCGGATACTGCACCGCCGGCCCCATCGGCATCATCCCCAGCACCTGCGTGCTGCTGTGGACGAGCGGCATCAGCATCAGGTCCATCTGATGACGGCTCTTCAGCGCCTTGGCCGGGATGCACCCCGGCTCAATCTCCACCAGCGAGATGCTGGCCCAGGCCTTCCCCTCCGGGCCGGCCCCGGTCTCCCCGACCGTGAGCAGCCGCTTCGAGCACTGCCCGGCTTCCAGGTTGTCGCTCGTTCCCACGTCCGGATCGTTGCTGAACCGCGCCGCCCGCGACGAGCCGGGCAGATCCTGCGGCTTCATCGGGTGCAGCTCCGCCGGGTACTCGAAGGTGAAATGCAGCTCGGGATTGCTGTAGGTCGC
>DATEPN010000399.1:0-5040 GCA_035273225.1 Acidobacteriaceae bacterium
GCAGGCCATCGCCGCCAAACCCACTGTTGACCTCGACCCCACCTGGGCCAAAGGCTCCATCAAGCCGGACACCTTCGTCGCCATCATCTACAACTCGCTGTAGCGACATAGCTGCTGGCTAATCGTCCAACTTAACGGGATACTTACATCCGGATGAAGATGCGCAGCCAGGTCGGCGCTATCGGCTTGATTCTCATTTGCCTGCCCGCGTCTTTTGCCCAGAGCGTGCAGCCAATCCCGGCGCCTAGCGATGTCGTCCTCCAATTCACGACCGATAGTGATCGCACTCTATTTCGTCTTGGCGACGAGATACCTGTGAAGTTCTCTTACACCGCCGCGACGCCCAACAAATACCTATGGGTGAGCGATGCCAGCGAAGTGGTGGGTGGGCGCTCGGTTGAGGTCTCGTGTTCCTCCCCAGCGGAACGTCTTTGGAGCTACCCACAATCCTGTGATGTAACTTTCGACAAAATACTAATGGCACCTTGTGGGGGAGCGGGCTGCGGGTTTGGCGGTGGGGGAGAACAGGGCCACGGCTGGGATAAAGCGCTGGGAACCGAGCCGTACATCTTTCCAGCCGGGTTACTGAACCGGTTCGTGCGCTTCCGCAAGCCTGGCAAGTACTCTTGCCAGGCTTCATCAGCAGATGTGACTATCGCTCCGCGCGACGAGAAGTTCCGGCCGGCGCTTCTGGTGAAATCGAATTCTCTCATTTTGACCATCGTCGATGACCCGGCATGGTCGCACGCCGCGGCCATTTCGTATGGCAGTGCGTACGAGAAGGCCTGCCACAGTTTTTCCGTGCGCCAGGATGTTGTTCGGAACCAAGCCCTGGAAGATCGCTTGCAGCATTGCTCTGAGTTAGCTCGGCGGCTCACGTATCTTGATAACGTTGATTCGCTTGCTGTCGAGGTGAAAGAATTTGATGGGTGGCGCACCCATGGTTGGGACAACAGTTTTTGGGAAGCGATTGCGACATCGTCTCAACCGGAGCAAGCCTTGCATCTGATGACCGCCCGCATGCAGGACCCGGATTTTCAAGTCTCCGATGTAATGGAGTGGCTGGCAAGTTCGGACCTGAAGCTTCAGGTCCCCGAAGCGTTCGACGGAGGGGATCCCGCTCGTTATCACGCAGCGGCAGTCGAAGCGATGCGCAAATACGTCCGCCTGTTGGGAGAAAGCCTCTCGCACAAAGATGCAGCAGTGTTGCCAGACGCGGTGAAAACGTACCGCCTCTATGCCGAAATGAACTACTGCGAGGGCCCGCTAATTCCCCCAGACGAGGAAAAGCAGGTTCTCGCCGATCTTCAATAGCGGGTCGACTGGGGCACCGCCGCCAGCACCTCCTGCCCTTCACCGTCACAAGCAACAGCCGCCCCGCCGATCATGCGGATCGGGCGCCCTCCCCACCATCACTTCTCGGGCGGTTACGCCTAAAGTGCTCATCGACAGTTACTATCGAGACGCTGTCACAGTCTTCGGCTTGCGCTACGATTTGGTGCGTAGGATACGGCGGCTCCGGGTACGCTTCCGAGCCGTACCCGGGCCCCTGTGACGACCAAACGAATCCCAGCCCTGGACGGCTGGCGCGGCATCGCTATCTCGCTTGTCATTCTGGGCCACAGCCAGTATGGTCTGCTCGGTCATGAGACTCTGCACACCGGCGGTCATGGAGTGGCTCTGTTCTTCGTCCTGTCCGGCTATCTCATTACACGCAAGTTGATGGAGGAACAGGATCGGACGGATCAAATCCGGTTAGCGAACTTCTATAAGCGCCGCTTCCGTCGCCTCATGCCCGCCGCCTGGACCTACCTCAGTGTGGGATTTCTCCTGCTGCTGACCATGGGCGGCCATATCCGGCCGATCGAGTTCCTGTCAGCCGTATTCTCCTTCCGGAATTACGTGGACTCAGTTGGCCCGATGGCCCTGACCAGCCACTTCTGGTCCCTCTCTGTTGAAGAGCAGTTCTATCTGATCTGGCCGTTCGTGCTGAGTCGCATGTCCAGGAGGGCCGCCCTGGCCGTTGCCGTCGCCACGGCCGCGCTGTTGGCCACGTGGAGAATGTCAGGAATTGTCCCACTGTTTCCTCACTCAGGCTGGCCGAACTTTCACACCGAGTTCTGTGCCGACACCCTTTTCACGGGCTGCGTTGCCGCGCTCATCGAGCCGCGAATCCGAAGCTACCTTAAGGGCGTCCCTGCATGGCCGGCGGCGGTGTTGCTGGCCCTGCAGGTGTTCCTTGTCCCGTTCCCCCTGTTTGTCGAATCGATTCTGATTGCTGTACTGCTGCTCATCACTTCCCAGCGACCGGGTCTCCTTCTCGATTCCTCCCCGCTCCGGTGGATTGGCCTGCTGTCGTACTCGCTCTATTTGTGGCAGGAGCCTCTGCTGATGGTTCCGATCCGCTCTGTCGACGTCTACCTGGCTCACCTGCTGGCTCTCGCCGTTGCTGCTTTCCTGAGCTGGTACCTTCTTGAACCGCATCCCTGGCGCATGACCTTCAAGGCCAGAGTCGCTCTGCTTCTCAGCACAACGCCCGCAAGTCCTGCCGCAACCCCTCCGCATCGCTGAGTCCCGCCTCCACCTCCCGATGCGTGGCCTCCCAGATGGGCAGCGCCGCCACCAGCATCTCCTGTCCCTTCGGCGTCAAATGCAGCAGCCGCCCCCGCCTGTCATTCGGATCCGGCGTTACCCGCACCAGCCCGCGGCGCTCCAGCGGCTTCAGTGCCGCCGTCAGCGTCGTGCGATCCATCGCCAGCAGCGTCGCGATCGGGCGCATGCTCGGGGGCTCCGGCCGATTCAACGACATCAGGAGTGAGAACTGCCCGTTCGTCAGGCCCACCGGCCGCAGCGCCTCGTCGAAGCGCCGCGCGAGCGCGCGCGCTGCCTGCTGCACGTGCAGGCACAGGCATGCGTCCTTCACCTTGTGAGTGGTCGCGAAGGGAACCGGTCGGGGACTTGACATGGCTTCCATTATGTTGATATCAACGTATCCACGTCAAGAACTCCGCTCTCCAGCTATCATGGCGGAACTCCCCAGGCCACGCAGCATCCCCGATTTCCTCTCCCACGGAGGCCCGAATGTCGTTCCTTCACGATCTCAAGGTTGCCATCCGCTCTCTCTCGCGCGTCCGCGCTCTCTGGATTACCGTCGCTCTCACCCTCGCCCTCGGCATCGGCGGCAACGCGGCCATCTTCAGCGTCGTGCGCGCCGTGCTGCTGCGCCCCCTCGCCAACCGCGATGAAGCCCGCCTCCTCTACATCCGGCAGAGCGCGCCCGGCATTCACGAGCAAAACGCGACCTTCTCCATCCCCGAGATCGACGATATCGGCAAGAACCTGAAGTCCATCACGAATCTCGGCACCTTTTCCGAGATCAACTTCACTATCGTCGGCCTCGGTACGCCGCGTGAAATCCCCGCCGGCGTCGTCGATGGCAATTACTTCCAGGTGATGGGCCTCCGCCCCGTGCTTGGACGCCTGCTCGGCCCCTCCGACGATGGACCGAACGCTCCTGGCGCCATTGTGCTTACGTACAAGTTCTGGTCCGCCTCGCTGCACTCCGATCCGACGGTACTCGGCAAGCATGTGCGCCTCGAGAGTTTCGGCGGACCTCGCACCGCCACCATTGTCGGCGTCCTCGAACCCTCCGTGCCGTATCCCGTTTCCACCGAGATCATCGCCAACGTCGTCACCAGCCCGCATCACCTCTCCGCCACGATGGTCACCGGCCGTGAACATCGCATGACGGAAGTCTTCGGCCGCCTCGCTCCCGGAGCCACCCTCGACCAGGCCCGCGCCGAACTCCGCACCGTCTACTCGGCCATGACCGCGTCGCACCCCGAGATCTACCGCCCCGAAGACCACTACCGCATCGACGTCACGCGCATGCACGACCAGATCAATGCCCGCGCGAATACAGTCCTCTGGGTGCTCTTCGCCGCGTCCGCGCTGCTCTTCATCATCGCCTGCTCCAACGTTGCCAACCTCGTGCTCGCCCGCACCGTGCGCCGCGAATCCGAACTCGCCGTCCGCACCGCTCTCGGAGCCAGCACCCGCGCGCTGCGCCGTTCGCTGCTCGCCGAAAGCCTGGTCATGTGCGGCAGCGGAGTCCTCGCCGCCATCGCGCTCGCCGTGCCCATGGTCAGCATCCTCGGCAAATACGCTGCGCGCTTCTCCGTCCGCGCCGATGGCCTCAAACTCGACTTCAGCATGATCTGGTTCGGCATCGCGCTGGCGCTCCTCGCCGCCGTCTTCCTCGCCTACATTCCGCGCCTGCCCTCGGCAGAGGTGACCCGCGGCCTCGGCCTCGCCAGCAGCGGCACGCGCGTCACCGGAAGCGGGAATCGCCGCCTGCGCGTCTTCGCCGTCACGCAGATCGCCGCGTCGTTCCTGCTCCTCGCCGGCGCCGGCGTTCTCATGCGCACCCTCTACACGCTCGAGAAGACGCGTCCTCCCTTCGACTCCGCCCACGTCCTCGCCATCAACCTGCCCGTCATCTCTTACGGACGCACCCCCGAGCAGATCCGCAACTTTGACCGTGACGTCAAGCAGCGTGTCGCCGCCATTCCGGGCGTTGAAAGCGTGGCCACCGGATTCAGCGTCCCCTGGCGCGACTCGCAGGGGCTCAACATCAGCTTCCAGTTTGCCGTTCAAGGCGCGACGAAGAAGAACGGCGAAGACGATCCCCGCGCGAAATTCCGCTCCGTCTCGCCCAACTTTTTCGGGACCATGGGCATGCCGCTCCTTGAAGGCCGTGACTTCCGCGACACTGACCGCCAGGGAACCGAGCGTGTCGTCATCATCAGCCAGAGCCTCGCGAACACCCTCTTCCCGGGCCAGGAGGCGATCGGCCGCGAACTTCGCTGGACCGACGGCGTGATGAAGTTCATCGGCATCAGCTATGAGCCGCGCCGCATCGTCGGGGTGGTGCCCGATGTCGACGACGAGAACATCATCCCCTCGCCGGCCATGACCATTTATCAACCGGTGGATCAGGAAGGCTGGTCGGGCCGCCTCTTTGTGCGCGCGCATGGTGAT
>DATEPN010000400.1:0-44110 GCA_035273225.1 Acidobacteriaceae bacterium
GCATCATCAGACCTGTTCAATGTTCTCCAGCGATACCGGCCGAAGATATGCGCCGAGCAGCGTTCGCACCCACCATGCTCCTGTCTCGCGCCTCTCCTGCGGCGTGGCATAGCGATATTCATAGAACAATGCGCGGATGAAAGCCGGCGGCGCGTCCGGGAACGGATTCGTCCCCATCAGCCGCAGCATCCCGCGGTCGTTACGCAGCAGGTTCTTCACGAGTCGGAGCAACCAGACATCATAGCGCCACACGTGGATGCCGCTGTCAGTCACGGCTACCGAAAAGGGCAGGAACCAGACGAGCCAGTCCAGCCGCAGATGATACGGCGCGATCTGCGGCGGCCTCCGCATCGGGTCTCCGGGCTTTGCCTTGAATTCGTACTCCTTCCACTCTGTATGTGCGGTGATCAGACGATCACGCGTTCCTTCCAGGACAATTTCGTAGCGTTCCCGTCCGACCTGGCCGAATGCACCGTAGGTGTTCACCAGGTGAAAGCGGTTGTAGCTGTAGTTCATGACCTGGTTCTTCGAGATGAGGTTCATCGCCGGCTGAATACTCAGCAGCACCGTCCCGATCGCAATGGCGTACAGTACGACCTCGAATGCCATAGGACGCGGTATCAGTGACGGTGCTGCGAGCGGAATCGCGAAGTGCAGGACGTTGTCGGCAAATGCCGAAAGCCCCAGAACCACGGTGAGCCAGTTCAACCAGGAATAATTGCCGCTGACGATGAGCCACAGCTGGTGAAAGATAATAAGTCCGCCGGCAATTGAGGCGAAGGGCTGCGGAGCAAACAATCCAAACGGCACAATGACCTGCACGAAGTGGCTGAACAGCGCTGAGAATTTATGCAGGGGCTTTGGGATGAGGTGAAAGTACCAGCTCAGTGGATTGGGCAGCGGCTGCGTTTCATAGTGATAGAAGAGGCAGGTGAGTTGGCGCCAGCAGCGGTCATGACGCAGCTTGATGAGCCCAGCACCCATCTCCGTTCGGAAGAGCATCCAGCGCAGGATGATTACGGGAATTGCGGAGGGCCACATGTGGGTCGGGCCGAGAAACGCGGTGAAGAAGCCCGCCTCCAGCAGCATGGATTCCCATCCGAAGGCGTAAAAGCTCTGCCCCACGTTCACGATTGAGAGATACAGAATCCAGAGCAGAAGCCACGCGCAAACAGAGACCCATACCGGTCCAGCCTCAGTCAGCCCAAAGAGGCCGCAGCCGGAGATAAAAACTCCCGTCCAGGCGACGACATCCAGCAGGCGATCCGAATAGTGCCAGCAGAAGATGCCCGGCGCTTTACGAAACGTCACGTGTCGCAAAAACGCCGGAACCGGCATGAGGCCGTTCTCACCCAGGAGAGGTTTAAACTGGTGCACGACGGCGGCGAACGCGATCAGGTAAATCGCCGCCATGCCCCTTTGCAGGCATAACCGCGTAATCCACACATCGCCGACATACGCGTGCATGAGCAGAATGCTCCAACCTCATTTTGGATGATGGCGAGCCGGGTTGCGGCGGAACGATCCGGTACGCAGCACCCCGTCGCCAGAGTCGTACGGTACCATTCTGGCCGGAATCTGCCGTCACACTGCGCATTCAGCGATTCAGGTCCTGCGACCGTCAAGGGCGCCTTGTCGATGGAATTCCATGCCGGCCGACAGCCATCATCAGCTTCCGGAATGCTCCGAGGTGGAGTCATGAGGGGCGATTGCCGAATGGGCGCCGCCCAGCTAGACAGAGCCGTGGAAGCTCTGGACTGCAGGACTCCTGTCAGGGGGGACCGATCAATGCGTCCTTTGCCTGTATTGCCAGCGGCATCGGCTCACGGGCACGGTCGTCCACGCCGCGCAACCGGGATACAGCCGCCGCTGTTCGGGCGATCAGGTTCTCCTCGGTTTCATCTGGGTGGACCTGCAAAGGCTCTCCGAACCGAACCTGCACCGGGGCCGCCCGGATACGATCGCGGCCGCGCGGCAGCACTTCATAAGTGCCGCAGATCCCGGCCGGAACAATGGGCACCTTCATCTCGCGCGCCAGAATGCCAACACCGCGGTGAAATCGCTGCTGTGCTCCGTTCGGCGAGCGTTCGCCCTCAGGGAAAACGGCGCCGATGAATCCTCGCCGAAGCGCCTCTGCGCACAGCCGCACCCCGCGCCGAGCATGCTGATCGGGATCGACCGGCACCAGTTTCAGTCGCTTCGCCAGCGCTGATTTCCAGCCTGAGCCGAAATATTCGGTGTGGCCCATGAAGCTGAGCTGCGTTGCCATTCGATAGGGAAGAGCCCACACCAAAAAAAGCGGATCGAGATGCGAGCAATGGTTTGCCACGAGCAGCCACGGGCCTTCGCTCGGCAGATGTTGAATTCCTGTCACCTCCAACTGAAAGCCCCTGCCGCGCAACATTCTCATACACCGGGCGGCACCCCACGCGAGCAGGGTCATCGCCGGTCTCTGCACCAGGATCGAATCGGCGAGAGACTGCTCTGTCGGATTGAGCGGCGCAGACAGAATGTCGGACCAGGAGATGGTGGATGGAACAGGAGAACTTTGCGCGCGCGATTGGACGGCCTCGATCAGATCGCCAACCGTGAAGATCCTGCCCGCGTCGTCTTCCCGAACGTGAATCTCGAAGACCTTCTCCACGGACGAGAGCAGCAGAATCCTGTCGAGCGAATCCAACCCCAAATCGAGCTCCAGGTTAGCGCCGTCGCCGAGGTCGCTCTGCGACCGGTACTGACGAATACAGGCGCGTACGCCTTCAGCGATCGCCTTGTTAGTGAGGCGGGAAGTCGGTGCCGGAGGTATCCGCGTTTCGACAAGTTCCGCGTGAATTCGTTCCCAATCCGGCTCTCCCGTCGGCGTGCGGCGCAATGATGTCGAGCGCACGGAAAACGAATCCGGCCGCTCGTCCGACGGGAGCAACTTCGACGCGCTGTGAAATTCAAAGCGAATCAGCTCGCGCGTGTTCGGGTGATGCTGTTCGCGCAGCACAGCGAAGTTCGGCACCAGCACCGCGTGCAGATCCGCTCCGGCCGCAACGAGGCAGATTTCTGAAATGGACTTGCAGTGATGGAGATACCACTGCTCGATCCGTGACAGCCTGGCGGGATCAGCGTCCCGGCGTCCCACAACGACTTCGCCCTCGTCCGCGGTGCGCTCCGTCATAATGGCCTCATGGGGGTTCTTCGCATCGGCCATCGTGGCGCTGCCGGGCACGCGGCCGGTAACACGCTGCTGTCGATCGAGACGGCCATCCGCATCGGCGTTGATCTAATTGAAGTGGACATCCAGCGCACGCGCGACGAACACCTCATTGTTCTCCACGACCGCTTTCTCCAGCCGTCGACCACGGGTAGCGGACTGGCCGCCGATCATACCCTCGCCGAAGTCCGCGAAATCCGGACGGTTCCTGGCAACCAGCCGATCCCCGCACTGACGGAAGTGCTGGAGGCCGTCAGCGGTCACGCAGGTTTGATGCTGGAAATCAAGCAGTCTGGCATCGCGGAGAGTGTTGCAGAGTCAGTTCGCCGATCCGGCTTCCCGGGGCCGGTTTATTATGCGTCCTTTCTGCACGACGAGATCCGCCGTCTGCGCCCCGCCGATCCCGCGCTCCGCACCATCGCGCTTCTTGAAGGGGTGCCGATCTGCCCGTCCGCATTTGCGCTGGAGGCACAAGCTTCACACGCCGGCGTCAGCATCGAATGCCTCACGGCCGAGTTCGTCCGGGCACTGCACGGAGCGGGCCTGCAGGTATTCGTCTATACGGTTGATCTTCCGGAACAGATTGCCTTCGCGCGGGAATGCAGAGTGGATGGGATCATCTCCAATTACCCGGACCGGCTCTAACCAGGAATGGAAAAAGCGGTGAGGTCTGCTGCCCTCACCGCCGTTTCGACGTGCGGGATTGCCTACTGTTTCGGCTTGTCCGGTGCAGCCTCTGTTCCCGCGGCGGCTTGTGTGGCCGGCAGCGCTGCCGGTGCGGCCTGCACGGCGGCTTTCCTGCGCTGCTCCGCGGCCTTCTGCAGTTCCTGCTCGCGCTGCGCCTTTTCGGCTGTCGCCTGCTGATCCGTGATGTAGCGGAACATCTGCAGCCGTCCTGGCTCCTGTTCGGTGGTGAATACCCGGTTCTGCTTGTCGATCGCCACACCGATCAGCGATTTGAACTGGCCCGGCAGGTCCCCGTGCCCGACACCGACGTAGGTCAGCAGCTGCCCTTCCCGATTGAAGACCTGCAGCCGATCCTGCATCTCGTCGGCTACCCAGATATGCCCGTCACTGTCCACGGCAATGCCCTTGGGCCGAGCGAAATACCCAGGGCCGTCGCCGGGCTTGCCGAAGGTGCTGATGAACGCGCCGTCCGCATCGAAGATCTCCACGCGATCGTTCATCGTGTCCGTTACGTAGACATTTCCGTCCTTGTCGACAGCGACTCCCTGCGGCGCGCCAAAGTCCCCCGGCGAGGTGAGGTAATGATTTTTTCCTCCGGTTCCAATGCGGCGCAGCAGCTTCTGCGTATCGGCGTCGTACACCAGCACCTGGTCCTGCTGCGTGTCGACCACGTACAGGAAGCGATTTGTCGTATCGAGCGCAAGTCCCACTGGATCGGCCAGGCCCTCGGTAATCTGGCCTGTGAGGTCGTGGTGAGGGCTGAAGATCAGCACGCGGTGCATCTTGCCGTCCGAGACGAACAGCCGGTCATCGTCGTCGATGGCTAGTCCGTTGACCCAGCCGAAGTGCGCCTCGTATCCGTTGCGAATCATCTGCGTTTCATGATTCTCAGGATTAAAAATGAAAATGGCGCCGACGCGCTGATCGGCCACATACACCAGCCCTTTGGAATCAATCGCAATGCCGTACGGCCCGATCATCTGAAACGGGTAGGTCTTTGGGTTGAACTTTTCGGTCTCCGATTGTCCGCCGGCCAGCCGGTCCATCCAGCTCGCTTTCGGCTTGGCAGCCGCCTCGGTGTAGTCGACCTTCTGTCCCGCAAAGTAGTCCAGCCACCGGACGCGTGCAATGCTCGGCGGGCTCGGCCAAACCAGCTTCGTCGGGTCGAAGGGGAATTTACGCGGTGCCGCAGCAACAGCCGCTGGAGTTGCGGCCTTTTTCTTCTTCTTCTCCGCTCGTGCGGCAAAAGGCACGCTGCTGCCGATCGCCAGCAGGAGGAACGTGGCGCACAGGCGACGATTGCGGTCTGAGATGAATCGCGTGAGGGACATCGTACTTCTCCGTTAATGAGCCGGGGAAACGGTCTCGTTCATGTTGAGTCGGTTCTTGTGGCATGTGTCACAGAACTGCATGTTGTTCGCCTGATCGTGCACCAGCAGATCCGGCTGAGCCGAAGCATGCGGCTGATGGCACGTCAGGCAGCTGAGCGGGGCCTTCACCTTGCCCGGATTCGTGGGATCCATGACGTCGGAAACAGGGTGATACTCGACCGGGTGCCCCAGACCAAAGCGCAGTGGAAGAACGGGCACTTTGTTCTTCTGGTAGTAATCCGCGGGCAGCTTCACAGTGCCGTTAAAAATGGTCAGCACGTTCTCGGCTTCCACTTTCTGCGGCGCTGCATCGGGTCCATGGCATTCGAGGCAGAGCGCATTGCCTTTGGCGCGCAGCAAATGATCGTTCTCGCCGCCATGCGGAGTGTGGCAGGTGCCGCATCCTTGTCCGAATACGGGCTGATGATGCACCGCCTTCTTTTGCTGGTCGGCGACATCGCTGTGACAGGTCAGGCAGATGCTGACGCTATCGGTTTTCGGCAGTCCGGGCTCGTTGCTGGCATGCGGACTGTGGCAGTCGATGCAGTCACCCATCGCCCCTGGATGCTGCACTTTCGCGCTGGCGATCAGCTTGCCTTTGTCATCGTGGCAGGTCAGGCAGAGCGATTTGGCATCGGTCTGCGTGAGTACCACCTTGCCGTCTTTGGCGGGCGCATGGCAGGTGTCGCAGGCGTTGGCGGCAAACGGAGGATGGGCGAACTTAGCGATCAACTTCGGCTGCGCAGACTGGTGCGGATCGTGGCACTCGAGGCAATTGGCCGTCGCGAACGGCTGGTTGTTGTGTGCCTTCTGCAGATCGGCGCTGCTCGCGTCATGGCAGTCGAGGCACAGCGATGGCGCCGACTTTGTCAGATGGAAGCGGTTTTCCTGCGTGGGGTCGGCACCAGTCTTATGCGTCGTGTGGCACGTGTCGCAGCCCATGTCGAGCGCCGCATGCCGGCTGCCGCCCTGCGCAACATGCATTCCGGTCTGATGGCAGGTGAGACACAGGTTGTCCTTCGCCTCGCCCGAAGCGGGCTTCAGCAGCTGATTCTTGTTATCGCTCGAATGTGGATCGTGACAAGTGGTGCAGTTGCGCACCGCGGGAGGATGCACTGTGCCCTTCAGGTCCGCCGCTTTCTTGTCGGCATGGCAGGAGACGCACAACGATGTGGGGGTCGCGGTGATCAGCTTGACCCGCGTTATGTCTTTATTGACACGGATTTCGTGGCAGCTCATGCACCCCGCAGCCATCGCGGAATGCACCGACTTGCCCTTATTCTTGTCCTGGTGACACTCCAGGCATTTGGCCGGATCCGTGTTTTTGTCGAGCGGGACAGGATGCACATCGGCCCACGCCCGCGCGGTCGTCAGCGCCATGAGGGCGAGGCCCATCCAGACAATTCTTCCCGTTTTGGTCCCCATACTGGCATTTAAGCCAGCCAGGCACATGTTCGGCTGTGCGATATATCACGTCGCATTGGGGCGCCGGCCAGACTGGCCGGACGAGGTGCCGGGGCGGCGAATCCGGGGAGTGCCAGCGGGTTTTCTCCCGGTCGCGGGTCTTCGAGAACCAGCCCCGTTACGAGTGGTTACCTTGGTATTCGGTCGGACGCCCTCAAGTAATCGAGAAGTTGAGTCGATCAGGACAAGCAGGGAGGCTTCGCCCTGTGAAACGGCTCGCGTTACTGCTCGTCCTTGCGGCATGTCCATCTTTCGTCGCCGCTCAAATGATTTCGGGATCAACCGACGTTCTCGGTGCCCACCTGAATTACGGCCGGGGTTGCACGGCCTGCCACTCGCCGCACAGCGGAGTCTCTGGGAACGGTAAGGCCAAATCCCTCGACCCCAGCGCAGGCGTGGTGGCGCTATGGGGCGAGGACGTATCCGGCCTCTACGGCAAGACCATCATTACCGGTGGAGGCAAATTTACCGAGGTTCTGCCGACCAGCATGTCCGCCAATACCCCCGATGTGCAGGGGATGCTGACGTGCCTCAGCTGTCATGACGGCAACTACGCGTCCCGGGCCATGATGCGGAACAGAGTCTACGAGAGCCTGCCCTCGACCTACGGCAACAGGAATTCCGTCCCCACGCTTCTCGGCGACGGCGGAACCAGCGGCGGCAGCTATATCGGCGACCATCCCGTAGGCCTCAGCGCCAAAATCAGCTGTGGCGGGGCCTCAGGCTGGGATTGCTCGGCGGCGGACGGACTGGTACGCATGACCGGATCCAACTCCAGCCGGTTTGTCTCGAACTATGGATTCTTCATCAAGCCAGGCAATTACAACAACTCGCCAGTCGTGGTTTGCACCACCTGTCATGAACCACACATGATGAACGCAGTGAAGATCGGGCCCGGTTCTGCGTCAGGCCTGCCGCCGGGAACCTATGCCACGATGTTCTTCCTGCGCGGTCCCTACAACCCGAACGACACTAACCCACTGTCGAACCAGACGGCACAATTCTGCCGGCAATGCCACGCAGACAAATCGAACGAGATGAACGGCAGCAGTGCGGGTACGGTGTTCTAACGGGCCCTGGCGCTGAATGGTTAGTTTGAGCTGACAATCGTGCCCGAGCCTGTTCCCATGTGCTTGACGCCGTGACAGGAGAGCGTGCAGGAGTTGGTTGTGCGGTTGTAAGAGACCGTACCTGCGAGAGCGGCGACTACGTTGGCGTCGAAGTTGACGAGCCGTTCGCCGCTCACCGTTGCGCTGCTGGCGCCCATGCCATGCGCAGTATGACACGTTGAACAGCTGAGCCCGGCGTTGATGTGTGACGCGTGGTTCTTCCAGCTCGTGTTCTGCATGATCTGATTCTGCAGATCATGGCACTTGCCGCAGAGCGCGTAGGGTCCATTCACGCTCAAATCAGGAGTCGGATACAAATTCGTGATCAACTGTCCCGGCGCGGTGGTCTGGCTGAACTCATATCGCCGCTCGAGGATGTGAGTCCATTTGGAGCCATGCGGGCCGTTCGCGCCTGTGCCCCCGAATTCGCGGTTGTCGTCGCTGTTATGGCAATCGGTGCAGAGTATCTGTGCGCCCATCACGCGAGCAGGATTGACTCCATCCAGAGCCAGCATATTGGTCCGCAGGCTGGGCTGCGGGAGTACGCTGCTCCTCGTGTGCGTCACGGGATGGCTTGAAGTCGCGGTTGCTGCGAACTGCGGGATGAGGTTCAGGGGGTCGCCCGCGGAAACGGCGCGCACCGGGAAATATCCGTAGCTCGGCTGCGTCTGCTTGCCGCTGCTGGTGCCATGGCAGCGCAGGCAATTCTCGTATTGGTTCACCGCTGGCGTCAGCACGCTCGTACCGTCGGTCCCGCTGATGCCCGCAACGTTCTTCTGGGAGAGCCGGATCCCCGGAGCATCCGGGAATGTGCCAACAACCTGCGAACCATGGCTGCTGTGGCAGTCCACGCACGTAGCGTGGCGATTGTTGTTGAGCAGTGTTGTTTCGGCTGCGTCGTGTTGGTTGGTGGAATTGGGGAACGGATGTCCCACTTTGCCCGTGCCATACTCCGCAAAGACATTGGCGTAAGCCGGCATCGGCGAGACATTCGAACCGTTGTGGCAGGAGATGCAATCCTGCTCGTTGGCTCCGCGCAGCAGGCGAGGCCCGGCGGCATTGTGCGGCGCATGGCATGAGTTGCAGGCGTCGGCGGCCACGGTCGTATAGCTGCCGAGCTGCGCCTGGGGCGAAATCTTGCCCGTGGAGATGGCGTGCGCGCTCGCGGACCAGTCGGCCAGCGGGTTCGCCTTTCCCGCAGTCACCCGGTTCGGATCGTGACAGGCGAGGCACAGCGCACCGTAGGAGCTGTCCTTCACCAGGAAATTCTTCGAGACGAGGTCCTTGGCCTGGACGTGCGGATCGTGGCACGAGGTGCACTCGATGTTGCCGTTGATCAGCTTGACCGCGCCGGTGGGATCGGCGGTCTTGCCGCTGGTCGTCAGCGATTCCGCCAGGCTGACGCTATCCTTCAGTGGCGTGGCCATGCTGAAGGGATGCGATGCCTGCAGATTGCTGCCGAAGACGTCCTGCGTGTACATCGACCCGCGCGTCGTCACCTGCCCGTAGGCCATGGTGGTGCCCACGGCCACGGTTCCATCGTGGCAACTGAGGCATTGATTGCTCACGCCGCCGAGAATCGGCTGCATGGTGCTGTTCGCTGAGGTATTGCTGGAGTATGTCGAATAGACCTGGGTGCTGAGTTTTTGGTTCCACAGGCCCGAGCTGAGCCCGGAGTGCGGAGCGTGACAGTACGCGCAGGCGTCAGGACGGGCACCGGCGACCGGAGATGATCCGCCTGGTCCAAGATTGTGGGCCCCCATGACATCGGTCGAGATCTGAGCGTACACAGTGCTCGCCGCGATCAGAACGAGGCCGGCCAACAACGCCCGCAATTTCACCTTCGATCCCCTATGGCCGGAACCTTCAAGCCTGCGTAACGAAAGATCTGCACCCGGCGATTGAATGAATCGACGACGAAGACCCTGTCATCCCGATCGATGAACAACCCGGTCGGCAACTGGAACTGGCCTGCATGCGTTCCCTCGCCGCCGAAGTAATACAGCAGCTGACCCTGCCGGTTGAAGACCTGCACGACGCCCCAGATTCCGTCCACGACGTACAGATCGCCTTCCGAATCCAGAGCAACGTCCTTCGGGCGGAACATCGCGCCCAGACCGTCGCCGATCTTGCCGACAGCGTACTGGAACTTGCCGGAGCGATCGAAAACCTGTACCCGGAAATTCATGCTGTCGACAACCAGCAGATTTTGCCCTGAAAATCGCAGTTCCGTCGGACGATTGAATTCGCCTTCCCCTTTCCCTGAGCTGCCGATGGTCTGCAGCACTGTTCCCTGCATGTCGAGCACAAAGATCTTGTCGCGCAGGGTGTCGGAGACATAGATTCGCTGCTCGGCAGCATCGATGGCAAGTCCGGTCGGGCGCTTAAAGTATCCTTCGCCCCCCTTCAGGGCGCCAATCGCACGCAGGAACTTGCCGCCCGGTTCGAAGACGAAAATCTCTCCGGCATCTGAATCCGTGACGTAAATGTTGTCCTGCGCATCCACCGCCACGCACTGCGGAGTGAGCATTTTGTATTTTGTCTTGTCCGCGCGCTCGATGAACTTGTACTTCCGCGCTTCGAAGTCGAAGATGTGCACGCCCTCCGCGCCGGGATCGGTGATGATGATCCGACCGCGCGAGTCGGTCGCCACGCTGTAGGGACGAACCATGAACTTGTAATCCGGCTCGCCGGCAACGACATTCACAAGCTTCGTCCAGAAGCCGTGGTTCGGCTTGACTTCCGTCTCCGAGGTGAAGCTGCGCTCCCAGGAGAGCGAGCGGCCACCGTCCAGCGACATCTGCCAGAACTCACGTGGCGTGGGCGGGGTTTTGGCCTTCGGCGCCGCGTGCGTTACGGCGGGCAAAAGCGCCGGCCCGCAGATCGCGAGCGTCGTGATCAGCCAGCAGCGCCGGAACCGAGTTAAAAGAAATTGAACCAACGCGATACTCCGACGAAGTAAGACGAGACGATGCCCGGCGGCAGGCTGGACTGACTGAACCCCTGCTCCAGACGCGCGAATCCGCTGGTGTAACTCAGCTTCCGTGTCTGGTACTGAATTAGTGCAGTGAATTCGTTGTTCTGGTTGAAAGACGCAATGCCGAGGTTGGTGATATTGCTGTCCGCCTTCGCATAGCTGGCGCTCATGATCAGCCGTTTTACAGGGCTGCTCGAAAGCCCCAGCGAATAGCTGCGCCCGCCGTACAGACTCACCAGGCTGGAGGGCAATGACGGCGAGGGAATCGGCGTCGGAATCAGACCGCCGCCGGTGGCGATCGCCTGGCCGTCGGCATTCGCGTAGCTGCCGTTGACGGAGATCCACGGCGTGAAGCCGATCGCCGCGTTGTAGCTTTGGCTGGTGCTCTCCGTGCCTGCAATCTGTGTCAGCCCGGTGCGCGCCGCGCCGGCGCCCGCGCTCACATTCAGCCTCCCCCAGTGGCGGCGCGCGTTGAAGCTGTAGTTGTAGAACGAATTCATGTACGTGACCAGCAGCGTCTGGACATTTTGCGAGTAGCCAAACATCCCGTTCAGGTGCCATCCCAGCAACACCTTCGAGTAGCTGCTGTTGGCTGAAAAGCCCAGAGTGTTCTGGCTGTTCTGGTCGTTGCTGTTTTCGATCACGCTGACCGAACTGTTGAGCGTGCCATTCAGCAGATTACGCAGGTAGCTCGCGCTCCCGCCCCAGGAGGTCACGCCATACTCCTGGCCCAGGAAGCTCTGCGTGCGGCGCTCCAGGAAAACCGACGTTTGCAGATCATGCAGCGGAACATAACCGAGGATGCCCATGATGTCGAAAGAATTCGACGACTGATTCGTATTCAGTCCCGGCACGATGCCACCGGCCGCAATCACCGTCTGGAGCAGTTGTCCGCTGAGGTTATCCGAGTAGGTTGAGTTCACGGTGAACGACAGCCTCTCCGCCGGGTGGATTGTTGCCATCCCGCTGAACAGGTCGATGTTACCCGTCGTCACAGAATCTATGTAGTTGCCTTTCCAGTTCGAGCGGCTGAAACTTGCCGACGCGGAGCCCTGCAAGGGCAGAGCATGCGTGACATTCACGCCTTCGGCGCTGTTGCTCGTATGCAGATTCAGCTCCTGATTGAATCCGAGCAGTTGCGGAATCGTCGAACGCGATCCGCCCCTGGTGTAGAACGCGCCCGTATTGAACCCGGCCAGCTTGTACGACGAGTGCAGGTTGAGTGAGTCGAACCGATTCAGCCCCTGGTTGTCGGCGCCATAAACCGAATAGGAGCTGCTCCCCATCTGGTAGCCGGCGGAGAAACTGGGCACATCGGGCAGGTTCTCGCTCCAGTTGATGCCGAACGTGTCGCTGTTTCCATGCGTGACGAAGTTCGGCAGCCCGGGGACCGCATAGTTGCCCTGGTTGTTGTAAGCCTTCGAGTAACTCACCGACCCCGGGAAATGACTTCCTCCGAAGATGCTGCTGCTGATGTCAACGCCGCTGGCATTTGTGATGGACTGGAAGTTTGAATTCGCCCGTGACTGATTCAGATAAAAGCCTGCATTGAACGCCACGAAGTTCGGATTGTAGTAGTTCCCGGACATCGTACCTGCGCCGGCCATCGCCCAGCTGTGGCTCGAACTGGTCTGGTTGCCGTACTCCGCCGAGTAGCCGGGAGACACCGTACCGGTCAGATGCGTACTGAGCTGCCCAACTTTCACCTGAGCGGCCCCTGGAAAGACGAGGGTCAATCCCAGTTGACCAATGCACGTGATTCGCAGCCAGGTTCTCACGGTTCTACCCATCCCACTCGTTAGTTCCTGCCATCCGCCGAACGATCTCCTTTAAACGGCGGCTCCGCTTAGAATTGCTCGATCTTTGCTTTCTGCCGCAGGTCCCGATCCAGCGCCGCACGAAGCTGGTTCCTTTTTGTCTGCTGCAGCTCCTTTTCAAGCTGAGCCCTGACTTCCACGAATTTCGTTTGGCCGGCGGCGAGGTGCTCATTGAGCCGCACGATGGTGTAGGCATTATCGAGCTGGATCAGGCCGCTCACGTCTCCGGGCTTCATCGCGCGCAGCGTCTGCAGCACCTGCGGCGCTAGCTGGTCCACGGGCACCGGCTTATGCTGGCCCATCACAACGCGATAGTCATCATCGGAGATCTTTTCGGCCAGCAGCCCGAATTCCTCGGCTGTCTTCGTCGGTTTTGCCTGGCGGAGCGCCTGTTCCGCGCGCTTGCGCCCTTCCTTCAGCTGATCGGGTGTGGGGTTCGCTGGAGGCAGTACGGAAATCGTCTGGAACCTGTACATCTCCGGATGCTGGAAGCGCGCCGCGTTCTTTTCGTAATAGGCCCGGACATCGCGCGGAGTAAACGTGCACCTATCCTCAACTTGGTTTTTGAGGAACGCCTCAATCAACAAGGAGCGTCGGATCTTCTCATCCAGCAATTTCTGCGAACCGTGAAAATCGCTCTGCATGAATGCATTGAACTGATCCGGGGTGGCGAATTGTTTGCGGAACTGCATCTCGGCGCGCTGTACTCTCAGCGGAGCGATCGTCATGTGCCGCCGCAGAGCTTCCTGATAACTGAGCTCTTCGAAGATCAACATCTTCATCGCGCCATCGCGAATCTGTCCGGCGAGTTCTTTCGGTATGCCGTTGTGCTGGCGTGCGTAGGGGAAAATCGAAAGTTCCTCGCGCAGCAGGTCAGCGCTGGTCAGCACCGAGCCGTTGACGGTGGCCACGGGCTTCTCCGAAGGGCTGGCTAACGTAGCCATTGAAGCCGTCGCCGGACTCGCTTTCATTGTTGTTGGCGCGTGAGATGCTACCTGGGCACCAGCCGTAGCCAGTGTCAGGGCGCACAATCCGTACATGGGGAATTTGGGGATCATCGCTCGACACCTTGTGTAAAAAATAGGGGAGGGAATACTGCAGCCCCTCCCCGTCTTGCGTGTTACCAGAGGGCTAGAAAACTGTTCCAGCCGTGCTGCCATTCATTTCATTGGCCTCGGCGCCGTGGCACTGGCGGCAGAACTGCGCCGTCTGGTTGGTCGCCGTGTTGCCGTCAGCCGGGTTGTACGGACCGCGCAGGAAGAACATGGTCGCGTACGTTCCAGCCGGCAGGCCGGTGTTGGTCGCGCCGGTCTTCACGTTGACCACGTTCATCACGTGCTGGTTGTGGCAGGTGGTGCACATAACCACCGGCTGCGCGTTGTAGGTGGCGGGACTCACAAAGAACCCGTAGTTGGTCACGAACTGGGCGGAGTGCGTTCCGGTCATCTGTACTTTTCCGGCTGCGCTAATGGTGCAATCCCAGTCATATGTTCCCTGGCAACCCATGACCGCGTTCAGTCCCACCGGGTGATCGTTCAGGTAGTTGCCCGTTCCCGTGTTGTCGTTACCCAGCAGCGTGGGAATCTGGTTGTTGGTGCCATAGGTGGAAGGCAGCGTCTCATAGACTCTGTTCTTCATCATGGCGCCCTGAGCATAGTTACCGTCGTGGCAGCTGAGGCACATCAGAACGCCCGCGACATCGGGAGTTCCGGCGGCCAGGCTGGTCGGCAGCGTCTCGGTGTAGCTTCCGTGCTCGCTCTTGCCGGTGATGATGACTTTGCCGTACAGGCTGCCGACATCCTCACCCCACAGAGCAATGCTTCCCGCGGTGGAATCGAAGCCTTTCTGGTTGCCGTTGCCGTACGCGCCGCTGTGCGGTGCGTGACACGCTGCGCAGCCGCGGCCGTAGTTCAGGTGAGCGCCGAGGACGTCAGTCGTCGGCGTGATGATTTGTGCAGACGCGAAGGTCGCGGCCGCGAGGAAGAGTACTGGAATAATCCGCTTCATGCGTTGAAGCCTCCTGGTGCGCACTTCTGTTGTTGGCTGGGACGGTGAGTTCGACCTCGCCTGTTGATGGTTCTTCCCAGTCCCCGCACAGAACGTGTGCATGTATGAATGGCGTTGCTGCGGAGCTGGAGCAAGTCGAGACAGCTGGTTTTCTATGCGCGTCTGGAGAGCCGCTGGATGCGTTGCCGGGAAGAAGGAGGAGGACCGTATGAATTCACCATCGAAGATCCGGCGTTGCCGCCGATCGCCGAAGATGTGCTTTCCCGAAGTGGAACGGCTCCCGATTCGGGAAGCATCTCCGGAAAAGTGCTCAGATTTCGGTCGCATCCTGGTGCTCCTTACGCTAGGCTCATGCAAACATCTCTCGCTGACGACCGGATGTGATCCTTGTCACCCTCGCGTGTGACGGAAACCGCACGCCAGCCTGGGGTTTCCCCGCTACATTGAAGGAACTGCGGCTGAGGCTCTGGAGCACTCTTGCGGAGCGGGCCCCGGCCCTGAAAGACCCCCCAGGGGACCGCAAAGTCGGTCCGCATCGATGGGTCGCGGAGGGAATTTCCTTGTCCCCTGAACTGATCTCGCCGCCGGCCGCGCCTTCCTCGCTGCAGGCGAAGAAGGTGTACATCCTCGCGGCCATCTGCCTCGCAGCAGGCCTGGCCATTGGCTTTGTGTGCGGCACACCGAGCTCAGCGGCCGCTGCTGCCGATACCGCCTCAGCTACAGCCGCATCGGTCCTAAAGGCGCCGGGCAGCGGACACCCGGTAAGCCTCTCCGATATGAAGCACATGGCCGATCAGCAAGCTGCGCCTTTGCTGCAGCAGCTCAAAGCGAACCCCGCCGACACAAAGACACTGGTCCAGGTCGGAGCCATCTACCATGTGGCCCACCAGTACCGGGAAGCGGCCGAGTGGTATGGCCGTGCCGTCCAAAGCGCACCCGGTGATGTCGCGCTGCGCACCAGTCTCGCCACAAGCTTGTACCGCGCCGGAGACTCCGATGCCGCGATTGCGCAGCTGGACGAGGCACTCAAGCGCGACCCGAAGAATGCAAATTCTCTCTTCAATCTCGGCATGATCCGGTTGCAGGGCAAAGCCGATGGGCGAGGTGCCGTTGCCGCATGGCGGCAGCTCCTCAGGTCCAATCCCGATCTCGGTCCAGATCGCAAAGCTGCGGTTCAGCAACTGATTGCCCAGGTGACGGCAAATCTGAACAGCGGAACACCGGCAGAAGGAGGGCATGGCAATGGCGGTCACTAAAGCGACTTCGGGTGAGGCATGGACGCTGCGTTGGGCAGCCATCTTCGCGACGGGCTGCTTCCTGGCCGGAATCGGCGGGGGCTGGCTGCTGCGAGAAGTGCAAAGCCGCCCGGCGACTCAGGCCCACGCCGCGACGGCACCGCTGCCCGGTGCCGGCATCGGGACAAACAACGGCTCGGCTGATGCTGCCGCTGCGCCGTTGCTGGCGAGACTGCAGTCGGAGCCCAATAACGCGGAGGTCCTGATCCGTCTGGGGAACCTCTACTATGACGCCCAGCAATATCCCACCGCAGTGGGCTATTACGGGCGGGCGCTCAATCTGAGGCCGTCGGATGCCGACGTCCGCACCGATATGGGTACGGCCTACTGGTATATGGGCGACGCCGACAAGGCCATCGCGGAATTCAACCAATCCCTGGCTGATCACCCCAACAATCCGAACACCCTGTTTAACCTGGGTCTGGTCAGGTTACAGGGCAAAAAGGATTCCAGGGGTGCCATTGCCGACTGGAAACAGCTTCTGGCGACTACCCCGGATTATGCCGACCGGGACAAGGTCGAACAGATGATCGCCGAAGCCTGGAAACAGTCGAAATTGTGATCGCTGCGCTGCAGTGCGGCATTACTCCTTTGTAATCAGCGCCGCTGCCGCGCCGCGCAACTGCTGCCGCTCCGCGTGCTGCGGCGACGTTGCACATGGGCATGCGAGAGCCTTCGATGTGATGAATCGGTCCGGAGCAACTTGATTCCTTTGCTTCGCTTCTATGGCAATATTGCGGTGCAGCATTTATGCTTGCTGCGGAGCAATACCAATCCCCACAGCAGGTGAACGTATGGAAACAAGTGTTTTGCAGGAACAACCGCGAGCCATGGCCGAGATGCCTTTCTCGCTCGAAGGCCGGACTGCATTAGTAACCGGAGCGGGCCGCGGCATCGGCAGGGCGATCGCAAAGCGCCTGGCAGCGGCAGGCGCGCGGGTGATGGCCAGTGATCTGGACGAAGCCATGCTTCGTGAATCGGAAGCCGAATGTGCCAGGCCTGAGCAGATGAAACATTTCTGCGGCGACCTCACCGATCCGAATACCCCCGCAGCCCTGGTCCAGGCCACCCTCGACAGCTTCGGCTCTGTTGACATCATCGTGAACAATGCCGGCTACAGCTGGGACAACGTGATCCAGAAGACGACTGACGAACAGTTCTCGGCCATGCTGGAAATTCACCTCGTCGTGCCGTTCCGCATCCTCCGCGCCGCTTCCACCTACATCCGCGACACAGCGAAACACGAGATCGCAGCAGGTCAGCGCGTCATGCGCAAAGTCGTAAACATTACCTCGATCGCAGGCACCGACGGCAACCCCGGGCAGGTCGGGTATTCGTCAGGAAAGGCAGGGGTCATTGGCCTGACGCGCACGATGGCGAAGGAGTGGGGACGTTACAACGTGAACGTCAACGCGGTGGGCTTCGGGCTCATCCAGACGCGCCTCGTCCAGGACCTGAACCGGCCCGATGCGAAGATGGAGATGCACGGCCACCAGATCCGCCTGGGCGTGCAACCGACGCTCCTCGAGTCAGTGAAGACCGCGTGTCCGCTGGGCCGCCTGGGGACGCCCGAGGAGGCTGCGGGCGCAGTCTTGTTCTTCTGCTCGCCACTCTCCGACTACGTGACCGGTGAGGTGCTCATCTGCGGCGGTGGACTGCACTTCTGAGATTGGCTTTCGTCCGGGTCACCGGTCCAGCGGTTCACGATCGGTGTCCCGGGCGAATTCGAATTCTTCCTCGACCAGCCAGTAAACCTCGAGCCAGTGATCCAGACTGCATTCGTCGCCGCAGTCATAGGAGAGAATCTCCGGCCGGCTCTGGCCATTCCCGGTTGTCAGGACAATTTCCTCTTCCTCGACGGTCGCGTGCATAACCACCTCCCCGGGATACCTCTGCGGGGTGCCCCTGGCTGATTGCAGCCAGGATGAGAGCACCGCCCGCAGGTTGGTCGCCGTGACGGCTGTCACATTGTCGCGCCGAATTACAGGCGACGTGGAGCCCGTTTTGATGTCCTCATAGCGAACGTTCAGACTCACGCGAGCGTGCGGCGGATCCCCGGCACGCCCGTTGCGTGACGGTTGGAAGAAGTGCTCCATCGTATGTCCTTTCTCGCGATTGGGCGGTAGGTGGCGTGTATTGGATTGTCGTGCGTGACCGGACTGCTGAACTGGGCTGCATCTGCAGCGCAGCGATGACTCTGACGGAAGCCGTGCAGAGGAGCGATCGCCGCGGGCCTTCGGAGCATGGGCCGCGTTCAATGGGCTTCCGACAGCGCCTCTTTCCGCTGCTCTGTTTGCCTGAAAAACAGCCTCGGAGATAAGCCGGTTGCCACAATGCAACGGCAACCGGCCGATTGCTACGCCAGCTCCTCGTAAGCTGCCAGCGTCAGGAAATCCTGGAATGGGCCGGTGCTCAGCCGCTTCAGCAGTTCTGCTGCCTGTTCGTACTTCGACTCCTGCCAGGCGCGTTCTCCCATGGCAGTCTGCATCTGCTGCAGCGTCTCCTGCATGACGGACTCGCACAGTTCCGCGGTCACGGTCCGACCGTCCCCCATCTTTGCCCTGTGATGGATCCACTGCCACAACTGGGTGCGCGAAATTTCAGCCGTTGCCGCATCCTCCATCAGGTTATAGATCGGAACGCAGCCATTGCCGCGCAGCCACGACTCCAGGTACTGCAGGGCGACCGAAATATTCCGTCGCAATCCGGCTTCTGTGATGTGGCCCACGGGAATCTGCAGCAGGTCCTCAGCCTTGATGCGTGAATGCTTCTCGGCCGGCATGCGAATCTGGTTCCGCGACTTCATGTGCTCATCGAAGACTTCCCGCGCCACCGGCACCAGCCCCGGATGCGCCACCCACGTTCCATCGTGGCCTGCCCGTACTTCGCGCAATTTATCCTGCCGAACGCGCTCCATTGCCTCTTCGTTGGCCTTTGAGTCGTTGCGAATCGGAATTTGCGCGGCCATGCCTCCCATCGCGTGCACGCCACGACGATGGCAGGTGTGGATCAGCAGTTCCACATACGACCGCATGAACGGCTGCTCCATCGTGACTTCGGCCCGGTCGGGCAGCACGAACTCCGGGCGGCTGCGGAATTTCTTAATGAAGCTGAAGATGTAATCCCAGCGGCCGCAGTTCAGTCCCGCGGAATGGTCGCGCAGTTCGTAGATGATCTCGTCCATCTCGAAAGCCGCTGCGATGGTCTCGATCAGCACCGTCGCCCGAATGGTTCCCTTCGGCAGCCCCAGATATTCCTGCGCGAAGACGAAGACGTCATTCCACAGGCGCGCCTCCAGGTGGCTCTCCAGCTTGGGCAGATAGAAGTACGGAGCCGACCGCCGCTTCAGCAGAATCTTGTGATTGTGGAACAGGTACAGACCGAAATCGAAGAGCGATGCGGACATCGGGTGTCCCAGTACCGGGAAGTGCTTCTCGATCAGGTGCCACCCGCGCGGGCGAACGAACAGGACCGCTGGATTCGGCTTCAGTTCGTAGCTGCGGCCGTCGCTCGAGCAGAAGCTGATGGTGCGCAGATTGGCATCGCGCAGGTTCCGCTGGCCCTCGATGCAATTCCCCCAGGTCGGCGAGTTCGCATCTTCGAAATCCGCCATGAACACGTTAGCACCCGAGTTCAGGGCATTAATCACCATCTTCCGCTCGGTGGGGCCGGTGATCTCAACGCGCCGGTCGAGAATTTCCGGAGGAATGGGGGCCGCCATCCAGTCTGCCTCGCGGATCGCCTCCGTCTCCGGCAGGAATCGCGGCAGAGCGCCGCGGTCGAACTCCTCCTGCCGCTTTTGCCGGGCTGCCAGCAACTCCAAACGTCTCACTTCAAACCGCTGATCCAACTCCCGCAGGAACTGCACGGCTTCTTCTGAGAGGATTTCCTGCTCCCGATCCTCGGGGAACATGCTGAATTCCTGAACAGCTGCGCTTGTGGTCATCATTCGCCTCTTCTCCTTCTGATGATAGTTCCGGCTACATCTCAGCGCGAAGTTCTGAGAGCGTTGGCGCATGTTCACGTGGGTCGTCCATGGCATCCTCGAACTGGGCTTCCTCCGTCGAGCCGGGCAGCGCGCAGGTGGAAATCTGTCCGGAGGCAATCGTGGTCGCGACCCGGTCGAAGTAGCCGGTGCCGACAAATCGCTGGTGTTTCACCGCTCCATAGCCCAGTTCCCGGGATAACTTGAATTCGCGCTCCTGCAGAGTCGCATACGCGCTCATACCGCTGTGCGCGTACTCGTGCGCGAGCTCGAACGTCGACAGATTCAATGCATGGAATCCGGCCAGCGTGACGAACTGGAAGCGATAGCCCATTGCGCCCAGTGTCCTCTGGAATTCGGCAATCTCCCGCTGCTTGAGCTTGCCCTGCCAGTGGAACGACGGCGAGCAGTTGTACGCCAGCAGCTTGCCGGGAAAGCGCTCGTGGATCGCTGTGGCAAACCGGCGTGCGTCTTCGAGATTCGGCTCTGATGTCTCGCACCAGATCATGTCCGCCCACGGCGCGTAAGCCAGGCCGCGGGCAATCGCCGCGTCCAGCCCGCCCCGGAAGCGGAAGAAGCCCTCGACGGTGCGCTCGCCGGTCAGGAAGGGCGCGTCCACAGGATCGCAATCGCTGGTGATGAGCTGCGCAGCGTCGGCATCGGTACGCGCGATGAGAATCGTCGGAACGTCGACGACATCCGCCGCCAGGCGCGCCGCCACCAGCTTCTGAATGGCCTCGCGCGCGGGCACCAGTACCTTACCGCCCATGTGCCCGCACTTCTTGGCGGACGAAAGCTGATCTTCGAAGTGCACAGCGGCCACTCCGGCCTCGATCATCGCTTTGGTCAGTTCAAACGCATTGAGGACGCCTCCAAATCCGGCTTCGGCATCCGCCACGATCGGCAACATCCAGTCGACACTTTCCTGGCCGTCCGCGTGTGCAATCTGGTCCGCGCGCATCAGCGCGTTATTGATCGCCCGGACGACCGTGGGGACACTGTTCACCGGATACAAGCTCTGGTCCGGATACATCTGCCCGCTCAGGTTCGCATCGGCAGCAACCTGCCACCCGCTCAGGTAAATGGCCTTGAGTCCAGCCTGCGCCATCTGCACGGCCTGGTTACCGGTCAGCGCGCCGAGAGCCGCGACATAGGGCTCCTGGTGCAGCAACCGCCAGAGCTTCTCCGCGCCGGCCCTGGCCAGCGAATACTCCACGCGCACTGTGCCGCGCAGTTGATGTACGTCGTCAGCCGAGTAGGCGCGGCTGATTCCTTCCCAGCGGTGAGAGCTCCATCCATTTTTCCCTGCAATGTGCAGCATCCGTGTTCTCCTTGACCAGTTCGTGGTGTCCGGCCACGTGACGATAGGACGCAGTAGAGCCCAACCGAGAAGAGCCGGGCAAGAGCGGCTCGTCCGAAACGGACGAGTGGACGGAAGCTCCCCGACGCGCTCATAATCAGCCGCAGATGCGCGATCATGCCCGTTCAGGACCCACTCGGCGAAACAGAACCATGCAGCAGCCTCCTTCCCCCACTAGAGAGGGCGCCCGCTTCGAGCCTCCTTGCACGCCCGAATCGGATCACACGCGAAGTCACAGTGCTGCAGCGCAGCTAAATCGATTTGCAGTCGAACTTACCCGCATGCTGCAGGCGCGCCGCATCACTGCGGGCAAGGCTCTGCTGGAGGGTGGTGAACCGCTTTTGGCGGGACTTCACGCCGATCAGCCTGGGGCGGCCCGGATTCTGCTGCTCGTCGCGCAGTGGGTCGATGTGGGCTACCGCGACTACCATTTCCTCGAGCAACTGCTCCAGCGGTTCCCCCCGGAGTGCCGCCAGCGGCTCTCCCTCGGCGACTACGTCCGGCTGCGGATGGTCGAGGCCTTTCGTGCGCTTTCGACCGATGAGATGAGCGATGCCGTCGAGGCTCTGGACCTGGTGCTGAAGACCGAGTCCGATCTGCCCGATGAGACCCTCGCCACCCTGGCTCATTTCTGGAAAGGCCGCGCTCATCGGAAGAAGGGTGAATATGAGGCTGCGTACCTTCACATCGTGCGCGCTCGTGAGCTGGCGCAGAAGGCGCAGGACGAGGTGTTCACCGCGGTCATTCAGATTCACGAAAGCTGGCTGCTCTTTCAGAAGGGCATGCGTCGCGAGGCCCTGCGGCTACTTTCCCACGCCGAGAATGTTCTCCAGGCCACCGATCATTACGTCGCCCTCGGCAACATCGAATCGGCGCGCGGCCGTATCGTACGCCGCTCCGGCGAATACACGCGCGCCCTTGAACACTTCGAGCGCGCTGTCAGCCTCTATGCGCAGGGCGATCCGAATCATTTAAACCTCGCCCGCGCTCTCGTGAATGCCGCGTACGTGCGCCGCCTGCTGGCCCTGCAACTACGCAAGAAAATCGATGCCCGTCCACAGAGCGTGGCTGGTTCCTCCGCCAATGGGGCGAACCTGCGCGAACGGTACCAGCAAATTTGCCATGAAGCCATTGTCGACCTGAAGCGCGCTCGCCAGGTCTACGAGCTGCATGCGCACTCTGGCGGCGTTGGAAACGTTATCTTCAACCTCGGATATCTCCATCTCGACCGCGGCGACATCGATCGCGCCGCGGAGGAGGCAGCGGAGGCCTACCGCATCGGCTTTGATAAGGACGACACGATTCTTATGGCCCGCGCGCGCATCCTGCAGGCAGCTGCTGAGAACGCCCGCGTGGAGGAACAACTGGGCGAAGATGTTGACCTGGCCGTATACGCCAATGACGCGAAGCTACACAGCGAAGAGGCTCTCGCCCTGGCTCGCAACACCCAGAACCGGCGCCTCGCCGCGGGAGCCTGGATCGCTCGCGGCAGCACCGCCGCTAACGACTTTTTCCAGGACTGGGAGGAGGCACGCCGTTGTGCCAGCGAGGCGGCTGTTCTGATGGAAGCCGGCGAAAATGATCATCTTGCCGATGAACTGGCGGCGCTGAAATCACAGATCGTGCAGGCATCCGGCATCAGCGACACGCTTCGTGGCTGGTCCGAAGGCATGGTCGGCGACAAGACCTTCCAGCAGATCACTGAGGAATTCGCCGAAATTGTTATTCCCAAGGTGTGGCTGCGGGAAGATCGAAAGATCTCGCGTGTCGCTGAGCGCCTGTCTGTTTCTCCCAAGAAAGTCCGCCGCATCCTGCGCAACACCGGATACCTCGCCCGCGGCTGATTCCGCGTCCAGAAGTTTGTCGCCTTTCACCGGCGATGGCGGGAGCGAGTTTTCGCGCCATCAAAATCGAGCGCTATTTTGCGACATGTTGAAAAATAGCCCCCAATTCGGGGTAGATTACGGCTCACCCGCAGTTTCCAATCTGCTGAAAATAACATTCAGTTTGTTCGTCTGCTGGTAACTGCAGGTATTTCCCGGCGCTCCGAAGGGCAAGTTCCTCAGCCTGCTTTTCGTCACGCATCAGGGTAGGTCGCCACTGTGTGTGCGGATCGTTACCTTGCGTGTCGATGTGTCAGAGTGAGGCACTCTGCCCGCCATGGCTATGCCTCCACGGCGTCAGGGCCTCCTCAGCAGCATCCTGCATCCTTCTGTCCCGCACGCCGGATTGGTATGCCCGAGGACGCGCAATCAGGCGCGATCAGGCGGCGCTCCAGGTTTTTCATCATGAAAGGAATCATCCTATGCAGAATCGAGAAGTCGTTGTTCTCAGCGCGGTTCGAACTGCCATCGGCAAGTTCGGCGGCGCTCTGAAAGACATACCTCCAACAGAACTCGCCGCGAAGGTGGTCTGCCAAAGCCTCCAGCGCTCAGGCCTCGCCCCCACGGACATCGGACATGTCGTGTTTGGCAACGTGATCCATACCGATCCGAAGGACATGTACCTGGCACGTGTCGCTGCGCTGCGGGGCGGCCTCCCCGTCGAGACGCCCGCCCTCACGCTCAACCGACTCTGCGGCAGCGGCCTGCAGGCCATTTTGACCGCGGCCGACGCAATCGTTCACGGCGATGCAGATGCCGCAATCGGCGGTGGCGCTGAATCAATGAGCCGGGCCCCGTATTGGCTCACCGACATGCGTTGGGGCGCCAAACTCAACAACACGACCGCGATCGATGCTCTTGTCGCTGCTGTCACCGACCCCTTCGACGAAGTCCACATGGGCATCACTGCTGAGAACGTCGCTCGCAAATGGGGGATCACTCGCAAAGACCAGGACGAAGTCGCCGTCGAGAGTCATCGCCGCGCGATCAACGCCGGCAAGGAGGGCTACTTCCGGAATCAGATTGTCCCGATTGACCTGAAGACAAAGACCGGACCAGTTCCGTTCATGGTCGATGAACAGCCGAGATCCGATACGACTATCGAGAATCTGGCGAAGCTCAGACCGGCATTTGATCCGCAAGGGACGGTCACGGCCGGCAATGCGTCCAGCATCAATGATGGAGCCGCTGCGGTCGCCTTGATGGAGCGCACCGCCGCGCAGGACCGCGGTCTCAAGCCGATGGCTCGTCTCGTGGACTACGCAGTCGCCGGCGTGGAGCCCGCCATCATGGGCGTTGGCCCGATTTCCGCCGTACGCAAGGTGTACGAGCGCACCGGGCTGAGCACAGATCAGATGGACGTGATTGAGCTGAACGAAGCATTTGCCGCACAACTGCTGGCTGTGCGCCGCGAACTCGAATTGCCCCCCGAGAAAACGAACCCGAAT
The DNA here is from genome assembly GCA_035273225.1 of Acidobacteriaceae bacterium. Classification (GTDB taxonomy): domain Bacteria; phylum Acidobacteriota; class Terriglobia; order Terriglobales; family Acidobacteriaceae; genus Palsa-343. The sequence continues at coordinate 24,605 of DATEPN010000400.1, forward strand.
GGCAGCGGGATCTCTCTGGGACACCCTCTCGGCGCAACCGGCGCCATCGTCACAGTCAAGGCTTTGCACGAACTCCGCAGAGTCGGCGGAAAGTATGCGCTCGTCACCATGTGCATCGGCGGCGGGCAGGGAATCGCGGCCATTTTCGAGGCCATCACCAACTGAATTTCTCTTGAAGGAGCTCTCTTATGGCAACCGAAGTATTGGAACAAATCCACATCCCGCTCAGCAGGCCACTGGAAGGCAGAGTCGCCCTCGTGACAGGCGCGTCGCGCGGCATCGGACGCGCTATCGCGAAGGAACTCGCCGGCCGTGGAGCCACCGTGGCCATCAACTTCTTCAGCAGCATCGGCCGTGCTCAGGAACTCAGAGACGAGATTGAATTCGCCGGCGGCGAGAGCTATTTGCTGCAGGGCGACATCTCCGATCGTCAGGAAGCCCGCCGCGTGGTCCACAAGATCACCGACACCTTTGGCCAGCTGGATATCCTGGTCAACAATGCCGGCATCACCCGCGATCGTTCCATCCGCAAGATGACCGACGAGGAGTGGCTCGAGGTCATCGAGACCAACCTGAACAGCATTTTTTACTGCACGTCCGCGGCACTGCCCTCGATGATTGAGCAGAAGTTCGGCCGCATCGTGAACATCGCCTCCTTCTCGGGGCAGGCCGGCAACTTCGGACAGGCCAATTACGCCGCCAGCAAAGGCGGCATCATTGCCTTCACCAAAGTGCTGGCCCTCGAACTGGCGAAATACAACATCACGGCCAATGTGATTGCGCCGGGGTTCACCTCGACCGATATGCTGACCGCGATTCCGGTGGATATCCTGGAGCAGATCAAGTCCCGGATTCCGCTGCAGCGCTTTGCCGAACCGCAGGAAATCGCGAAGGCCGCTGCATTCCTCATCTGCGACGGCGACTATGTTACCGGACAGCAGATCAATATCAACGGCGGTTTGTATATGTAGTGCTTACCGCTATCCGGAGCGGGCGCTCAGCCACTGGTCGATATGAGGCCAGGTCACGGCGGGCGCCGCGCTTCCGGCCATAATGCCGATGTGTCCGCCCCTGATCCGAAACGCTTCCTTGTCCGGGCTGGACACCTTCTGCATGATCGCCTCGGACTGGCACGGCGGCGTGATGTGGTCCCCCTGGGCGATGACGGTCATCAGATTCGCGCGAATCCTTCCCAGATCGACGCGCTCACCGCGAACGATCAGCTCGTTCCGAATCAGCTTGTTCCTGCGATAAAGCTCCTCGATCAGCTGCCGGTATGCGCCTCCCGCCATGGGGATGTTGTCCGTCACCCAGGTGTTCATCGCGTGCCACGCCTCCACCACGGCCGGATCGTCCAGGTTGTCCCACAGCTTGCAGTAATTCAGAACATAGTTATCGACTGGCTTCAGCACGCGCGCGCCATAGTCGATCATCTCGCCCGGCATGTTGCCGAACGCATCGAGCACCTGGTCGATGTTGAAGTATTTTTCGTCGACCCATCGCGCGAAGGTGATCCCGTCCCGGTTTGAGAAGTCCAGCGGGGCAGTCAGCAGCAGCAGGTTGCGCAGCCCGTCATCCGGTCGCATCGCCGCATAGATGGTTGTGAGGATCGCGCCGATGCACCACCCGAGCATGCTGAACTCTTCGCTGCCGGAGATTTCCTTCAGTTTGCGAATGGCGCGCGGCAGATACTCGATCGCGTAATCATCGAGCTTCAGATGCTTGTCCTCAATGCCCGGAATGCCCCAGTCCAGCAGGTACACGTCGTACCCATGTCCCACCATGAATTCGACGAAGCTGTGCCCGGGCCGCAGATCCAGTATCGAGGGCCGATTCATAATTGCGAAGACAAGAAGGAGCGGAACCGGGTGCCGCTTTTCCGCCGGCAGCAGAGGAACGTACCGGTAGAGCTTCACCTTATTGAGCGACCAAATCAGCTCCTTCGGAGTTTGTGCAATTGCGGCTTTGGTCGTCATCACGCGGGTAAGAACCCGCAGCCGCTCTTCCATCGCAACGATCGAGTCAGACGAACTCGCTGCCTGCGCCATAGTCCCTCTGTCGTCCTGCAGTTTCATACAGATTTGCGCTCACCCGAGAGCCGGCACACTGCAGTTATTTCGGCTCTGCGGATTGCCGCGCTTTGCCGTTCCCGGCCTCGGCTGCTGTGCGCTCTTTGCGCAGGAGTTTCACAATGGAAGCCAGCTTCGCATCCATGTCGTCCAGCCGCAGTTCGAGATTCGTGAAGCGCTCCGCCAGTGCTGCCACCTCCTCCCGGGAGGGAAGAGAAAGCTGCTGCAATGCCTGCTTCATCGACTTGTCCATGGCCTCTCGAAAGGGTGCGGCGGCGGCAAGATATCCCTCCAGCATGGTGCCGGTGGCCTGCGCATACGCCTCGGTATTCACCGCTTCGACCATGGTTTTCGCCATCGCGTCCAGATAGGCGTCGCGCATGGTGCGAAACGGTTCAAACGGATCGGCTGAAGCGGTGGCTTTTCCCTGGGTTTCGCTCATGGTTGGCCCCTCTCTCCCTGCAGGACACACGAAGCATATACCCGCCCCGCAAGACGGGCTATGCTTCGTGTGTCCCTGGCCGGCGTGCGGCGGTGACCTTCGTCACCGGATCGCCAGATCCAGCAGTTCTTTCTGCGCATCGACGATGGCGCTCATGCCGCGCTGGATCGAATCTGCCGCGGCTTCCACCGGCCCACCCTCGACACCAAACTGCTGTTTCGCCGTGTCAAAAACGGCCCTGGTCTGCGCCGCTGCGCTCTCCAGAACTTTCTTCTGCGTGGCCACTGCGCGTTCCACGCCCTGCTGCGCGAAGTCCACCACCTTGTCGCCGGACTTCGTGGTCGCCCCAGTCCGCTCCTTCACCATGTCGCCGAATGCCCGAGTCTGATCGACGAACAGGTCAATGGCCGCCTTCTGTGTTTCCGCCGCGCGCTCGAACCCGGTGCGATCCAGATCGAGCAGGAACATTCCGGGAGCGCCCGGAACCTTCTGGATTACCTTCTTCCAGAGGTCGAGCAGTTCGTTATGTTGCTGCACTGCAATATCGAGGCTCTTCTTCTGCACTTCGGCGACGCGGCCAACGCCTGCGGTGAACAACTTCGCCGTGGCTTCCGCAAAATCTACCTTCTCCGCGATCTCCGGCATTTCCGGCTCGCGATGTATCTTCTGTACCGGCATGGCTCTCTGCCTTTCCATGCTGCAGGAAATGCTGCACTGCAACATAGCTGAATCTTACGCCCTGCGCGCCGCCTGTCAAGGGGTAAAATGAAGCGCACATGCCGCAAAAAACGGTAATCATCAAGAAATACGAGAACCGGCGTCTCTACGATGCCACCAACAGCCGCTACGTCAATCTTGAGGACGTTGCGCAGATCCTGAAGGATGGCGACGACGTGCGCGTCGTCGATGCGGCCACCGGTAACGACATTACCCGCCTGATCCTCACGCAAATCATTGTTGAGGACGCGAAAACTCCCAACTCCGCCTTCCCGCTCGATCTCCTCCGCCAGATGATCATTTCCTCCGGCCGCGTCAGCCAGGAGACGGCGCTCCGCTACATGAAGACGATGCTGGACATTTACCAGGACAGCTACCGGGCCATCTCCCCGGCCATGAATCCATTCAGTTTCTTCCGTCAGGAAGTGCCGGTCACACCGTCGCCCGTCCCGTCGAACGGCGGCACCGACCAAACGCCGGCGTCCGCCACCGAAGAGCTCCAATCCGAGGAACTACGGCACCGGATCGCGCAGCTGGAGAAGAAAGTTGCATCCCTCAGCGCCAAAAAAGCGCGGCCCCGCAAAACCGCTCGCAAATAGAAGCTTCATTCGCGGCCCCGCATGCCCGCACACTCCGAAGCCATTCCCGACGCTGTGGCATCCTGAATAGAGCTATGGCTCCCGAGCGGTCCCATCACCACGGTTCGTTCGAACATACGATCGCCAGCGCGCGCCAGACGATCATGCTCAGCGAGATCGCCCGTCTGGCCATTGACAGCTTCCGCGCGGCAAAGGTCCGCTTCGCCCTGACCGCCCTGGGCATGGTCATCGGAACTGCCTCTGTCATCCTGGTGGTCGCCATTTCGGCCACTGGCCGGCAGTTCATCCTGAGGCAAATCCAGGCCATCGGCACCAATCTCGTCGAGATCAGCTACGCTGGCGGAGGTTCCGGCGCGGTCGTCAACAACCTCACTGACTTTCTCCGCTACGACGACGAACAGGCCATCGTCGAACGCGTCCCCTCCGTGGCTGCGTCTTCCGTTGTGCTCGAAATGCATCAGCGCATCAGCTTCTCCGGAGGGCTGGCAAAAGAAGTGCTCGTGCTGGGAGTCGAGCCTCCCTATCGCGACGTTCGCAACCTGAAACTGATCAACGGCCGATTCTTCGATGAGGAAGATGAAGCGACCCACGCCAAAGTGGCCGACATAACGGAACCCTTCGCTCGCGAGCGGTTCGGCAGCGCTGAGGCGGCCGTTGGTCGCACGTTTCAAATCAGCGGGATCCCCTTCACCGTGATCGGCACGTTCAAGGAAGGCGTAGAGACCTTCGGTGAATCAGAAATCGCCAACCAGACGATCCTCGTTCCCTACTCGGTCGCTCGATACTTCATCGGGAGCGACAAGGTCAACGAGATTTACTTCACGATCCGCGACCAGAACGACGTGGAGAACGCCGCGGCACAGATCAGGGACGTCGTCCACTCTCGCCACCTGCCCAACTCCGTCTATCGCACGTCCACGATGACGGCGCTGATCACTATGGCCGGCAAGGTCGTCAACGCCCTGACGCTGATGCTGCTCCTGGTTTCCATGGTGACGCTGGCTGTCGGCGGGGTCGGCATCATGAACATCATGCTGGCCACGGTCCGCTCGCGCACCCGCGAAATTGGCATCCGCAAGGCACTGGGAGCCACCAGCCGCGAGATTCGTCTGCAGTTCCTGATGGAGGCGGTCTTCGTTTCGCTCTTCGGTGGCCTGATCGGGACAGTCATCGGCCTCTCCATCCCATTTTCCGTCCGCTTCCTCACCGTCTATCGGGTGCCCGTATCGGGATGGTCAGCGGTTGTCGGCCTGGGCGCTTCGGCGGCGGTGGGCATTATCTTCGGAACCCTCCCCGCCGATCGCGCCGCCCACATGGACCCCATCGAGTCCCTCCGCTACGAGTAGCCTGGCCAGGCTGCTGCTCCCCGGCCGGACTCTTGCAAACTGTTCATTTTCATGGGTGCCATGGACGCTCCGTGCTAAGCTTTACCAAGGAGTTTCCTGCCTGTTCGAGGTTGTAGGCACCTCCCCAAGAGGCTGACAGCACTTGTGCGGCATAGTCGGATTCACAACGAAAAGTTGGAATCCTGGTCCAGAGCGCATCGCGCGGGCAACTGACACGTTGCGTCATCGTGGCCCCGATCAGCAGGGCGTCTATCGCTCGGCAAGCTGCTGTCTCGGCGCGACCCGGCTCAAAATTGTCGATCTCGCCGGAGGCGACCAGCCGATCTTCTCTGAAGATCGCGATACGGTCATCGTCTTCAACGGCGAGATTTACAACCACCTCGAAATCCGCGCCGAACTCGAAACCCTGGGCCATAGGTTCTACACCCACTGCGACACCGAAACCGTGCTGCACGCTTTTCTTCAGTGGGACACCAACTGCTTTGCCCGTTTGCGCGGCATGTTTGGCGTCGCCCTCTGGTGCAACTCGCAAAGGCGCCTGGTGCTCGCCCGCGATCGCATGGGCATCAAGCCGCTATATGTGGCCGAACGCGGCGACGACATTCTGTTCGGATCCGAGTTGAAGGGCATCCTGATCCACCCCGAGGTGGATCGTCACCTGAGCCTCCACGGCCTGGATGCCTTCCTCTCTCTCAATTACGTTCCGTCTCCATGGACGATGGTGGACGGCATCGAGAAACTGCCCGCGGGCTCGTGGCTTGAGTGGCGAAACGGTCAGGTCCGCCGCGAGTTCTACTGGGAAATCCCGGAGATGACGCCGGCCCCGATGTCGCTGGACGATGCCAAGGCCGAATTAAATCGGCTGCTTGAGCAGTCCGTCAGCGAGCACATGATGTCCGATGTACCTCTGGGCGTCTGGCTCAGCGGCGGCGTGGACTCCAGCACCATCCTTCACTACGCTTCGCGCGCCACGAGTTCCAGGCTTCGCACGTTTTCGATTTCCTTTAAAGGTCACAGCTTCGACGAGACCTCCTATATCCGAGACGTGGTCGAGCGGTACGGAACCGAGCACGAGCAGGTGGATCTCAATCCGGAACTCGATCTCGAAGGCGCCATTCATGAACTGGCCTGGTACTCCGACGAGCCCAGTGCCGACGCCGGAGCGCTGCCGGTCTGGTTCCTCTCAAAACTTTGCCGCCGCAGCGTGACGGTTGCTTTCAGCGGCGAAGGAGCAGACGAAGTCTTTGGCGGCTATCTGACCTATCGGGCGAATCGGATCGCCCGCAACGTGCGTCGTGCCCCGGCGTCCGCCATTCAGTTCGCGCTGCAGGCGCTTCGTCTTTGGCCCGCGTCGAACGAGAAGATCAGTCTCGAATACAAGCTCAAGCGCATGCTGCAGGGCAGTCTCCTGCCGGCTGAACAGGCGCATGTGTTCTGGAACGGAACGTTCTCTGAAACGGAAAAAGCCGGTCTGGTCACGACTTCTCTGCCGGGCAGCCTGCTTGATCTTCTCGCGGAACTTAAAGCGACGTTGCCGGGCGATGGCATCGCCCCCTTCCTCGCCTTCGACCAGAACTACTACCTCGCGGACGACATCCTCGTGAAGTCCGACCGCATGAGCATGGCGCACTCCGTCGAAGTCCGGCCCCCCTTCCTCGATCACCGCATCATCGAGTTCGCCGCTACGGTGCCGAGCGACCTGAAGGTCCGCGGCAACCGGCAGAAATTCCTCCTCAAGGAGCTGATGCGACCGCATCTCACCTCATCCATCACGCAGCGCAGGAAAATCGGCTTCGATATTCCCGCACACGAATGGTTCCGCGGTCCGCTCCGCCGCCTTCTCATGGACACCTTGGAGTGGGCGCAGGCAGAGCACGGAGAGCTTTTCCGCTTCGGCTCTGTCTGGAGCATTGTCGAGCAACACATGGACCGCGACCTCAACGCCGGCTACCATCTCTGGGGTCTGATGACCCTCTTCCTCTGGATGAAGCGCTGGGACATCAGCTCCGCGCCGCGCGAACTGTCGCGAGCGCAGGCTGTCTCGGTTGGAACGTAATCGATCAATCACGCTCGTGTGCGACCGGATGGTTGGTCAGCAGAACCTTACCGCCGCTCATCATCAGCAGCTTCAGATTTCCGGCGCCGAGCAATTGATTGAAGCGCGACATCTGCTCCGCTTTGGCCACGAGGTAATACCGCTGCTGCTGCGGCCATAGCTGCGCCAGCTTCTCATCATTGATGAATACATCGGGAACGCCCGGCGCATTCGATCCGTACTCGAAGTTGTTCCAGCGGCCGTTGAGCAGTAACTCGCGCTCGCCGGTGTAGAACGCGATCGACGAGAACGTGTAGTAGTGGTGATCGACGATGACTTGTCCCGGCGGCCCGTCGACAATGCGCGTCGCCATTGCCCGCGACGAGAGCAGGGGATCGAAGCGGATCAGCGCCAGCCGTGCTCCCTGGTAGAAAAGAATCATCATCAGCGTCGCAGCCAGATAGGCGCGGCGTCCCCTCCACACCATGGTTCCCAGAGCGCCCACGCCGAAAGCAATCGCCGCCAGCGTGAGCGGGGCGCGCAGATAAGCGAACGAGTCGAGCGTCAGGTCCTCCATATGTCCCAGCGAGAGGGAATAGACCTTCGGATGGCTCGTCAAAGCGGCGGAGATATCCCCTGGCGTTGCCACGTGCCGCACCGCAACCAGAATGGCAACCGCCGCCACACAGGCGAGAGCGCAGATGATGCTCAGGGCCTTCGTGCCAATTCTGATCGCTCTTCCTTCGTCCGCCATCGCACACCCCAGCAGCAGTGCGAAGGCCGGATAGCACGGCATCGAGTAGTACTCCTGGGTCGTTGAGAACGTGAAGAACATGAGAACGAAGCCAATCCAGCACAGCGCAAGCAGCCGCGTGCGCCCGGCCCGATCCGAAGGCACGAACCGCTGCCGTGCGATTGCCGGCAGGTAGGCGCTCCAGGGGAACAGCCAGATGAGATGAAACAGCCAGAACCACAGCCGCGGAACGGTATTGTAATCGCGCGGGTAACGAAGGTTGAGGAACCGGAGCAACTGCTCGTTGATGAAGTAGAACCACAGGAAACCGTGATAATGCCCGGGGCCGCTCTTCAGGGTCCATGCGAAGTACGGCGGATTCCGAATCGTTGCCAGCACGTGCCAGGGAGCTGCAATCACGACGAAAACCAGCAGGCCCCACCACGGATGAAGACGCTTCCAAACCTGCCGCGAGAATATCTGACGTGTGACCAGCAGATAGAGAAGTGCTGCCGCGGCAGGGAAGACCACGCCCACCAGACTCTTCAGCAGGAATCCAGCAGCAAGGCTCGCCGCCATGATGCAGGCCCACAACAGCCCTCGCTCTTCGTCTTCATCCTGCGTGCGCAGAAAGGCCCAGATCGCCAGAGCAATCGTGAAGGTGAGCATCACATCGGGAATCAGGATGCGCGTGAACAGCCAGAGTCCAATGCAGCTGGCCATCACCAGGCCCGCATAGACTCCGCTTCTCCTGTCGAAGGCCCAGCGCCCAAACGCGGCCGTCAGCCACGCCAGCGCAATGGCCGAGAGCGCGATCGGGATCCGCGCGCCCCAGTCGTGCACGCCGAAGACCTTGTATGCGCCACCCATGATCCAGTAGACGAGCGGCGATTTCTCAAAATAGAGGACACCGTTGATCCGCGCTGACACCCAGTCGCCGGAGGTCAGCATGTTGCGTGCAATCTGCGCCTGCACGGCATCCACATCGTCCATCAAAGAAGGCGGAGAGATCACGCCCGTAAAGAAAATAATGGAGGCTACTGCCAGCACAACGCCCAGGCCAACGCCCCAGCGTTGCGTGCGACTCTCGTCAGACAAACTGTTTGGTCTCCTGCCCTCTTTTTCTCAAGATTACCGTATGCGCGGCATTCCGCTTGCAAGCTGCGTGCGGCGCGACCATTGCGATATTCTCGGGAGAGATGATCTCCACCATCGTGCTGGCCTGCACGACAGGCGCAGTTACATTCGCGTCGCTGCTGGCCTTTGAAATTCGCCGTCGTCGTCTCCCGGCGACTCGAGTCTTCCGGCTGCCGGCCCTCGCTGCTCTGGATCTGCTGCCGGTTGCACTGACCGGCGGCCTCGGCGCGTCTCTCCTCGTTAGCCTTATCGTCGCGGTCGCGTCTTCACGAGTCATCCCACTGAGCTTGTCAGCAGTCTCCGGCGCTCTGCTCTGCATCGTGGTCCTGCCCGTCCTCTGGTTCGAAGGTCGGCGGCAGATCCAGTTTCAGCGTCCGACCGGACTGGTCTTTGCCGAGTGGCTGTTCTTCGTGGCGTTATCCGGCCTGCTCCTGCTTTCGTTTGTACGGCCCAACCACTCCGCGCGCCTTGTGATTCTCTACGTCGCCGTTCTGCTGGTCTCCGGAGTCATCATCGCGACGGTCGTTCCACCGTTCGTCAGGAAGTACGAAGGACTCCGCATTCTGGACCGCGTCGGAGAAGCCGAGCAGCACCCCCAGCCGGAGTACACCCCCGCAACGCCGGAATGTCCGCAACCTGAGCTGTGGAGCATGCTCGACTCGCAGACCACTGAGGTGGAGGTCCTGGATTTCCTGAAGACGCTGGTCACGACCGTCAAGCCGAAGCTGATCGTCGAGACCGGCACCTTTCTCGGCCACGGAACTGTCAAGCTCGCCGAGGGTGCCCGCGAGAACGGATTCGGCCGTGTGATCACCGTTGAATTCGATGCGGACATCCGCAAGCGTGCCCTTGCGCGGTTTGAAGCCTCCGGACTGAGTTCCTGGATTGAATCGCGTCTCGAATCAAGTCTCGAAACCTTCATCGGCGGCACCATCGACCTGCTCTACAGCGACAGCCATCTGGCGAACCGTGAAGCGGAGATTCGGCGCCTCCTGCCGCAGCTGAATCCGCAGGGGCTGCTCGTCATTCACGACGCCAGTTCGCATTTCAAAACGGTTCGCGACGCTGCACACCGGCTCGAGGCCGAAGGACTCATCTCCATGGTCCTGCTGCCGACACCGCGCGGCGTCGTGATCGCCCAGCGTCGCGAAGGCCGCGCCTGAGAAGGTAATAGTCTGGACACGGTACCTCCGAGGCGGTACTAGGCCGCGCACATTACCTCCGGCAAATCACACAATGCCCAAGCTTTAGGAATGGATGCTAGTATTCCCGCGAAGCACTCTCTACGGGCATGGCTTTGGCCTTCCCGGCGCGAGCCTCGAGGACCCGCTGCACCTCTTCGGGATTCACCGGGACCAATTGCCCGTCGACAATCCGATAGTCAAAGCCGCGCCAGCGGATCGACCGCCGCGTGAAGCTCACCAGCCAGATGCAGGTGGCCAGCACATCCCAGACCGGGATCAGCGGCAGGTTCGCCCAAACGCTGCGCTGCTTCAGGCCCTGTGCTCCAACCGCCAGCGTCAGCAGCGAGCGCAGCACGATATACCCACCTGCGTAGCCCATCAGGACCGGCAGCGTGGGCCAGGCCGCAATCGCGATCAGCGCCCACGGCAAGCCGAGCGTGAAGATCAGCCCGATGTGCCCCGCCGGGCGCATGTGCCGCATCACCGTCAGCCAGCGCAGCCGCTTCATGAACAGGTCGCGCATCGACTGAAAATCGGGCACGGTCGAGATGGCGTAGGGCAGCAGCACCACCTCATGGCCCTGCTCCGCAATCGAGCGCCCCACCAGCAGGTCGTCGCCTGGCTGGTTCTCAATCGAGGCGTATCCGCCCCACTGTCGCAGGTTCGTCTTCGTCGTGCAGATGGTCGGCCCCAGAGCGAACTTGACGCCATCCAGCTGCCGTGCGACCAGAATGCCCGGATAGAAGTCCGACAGCATGCCCACATCCTGCAGGCGCTGCACGAACGAGCCCTCTTCCGCGGGTACATAAAAGCACGTGACGGCTCCCACCTTGTCGTCGGCCATGGGGGCAACGAGTCGCCGAAGGTAGTTCGGCTCCACGCGCACATCGCTGTCGCTGATCACCAGATGCTCGTGTGCTGCCTCGTCCGTCAATCTTGCCAGCTTGGCGACTTTGTCGTTGGCCGCAATCCGGCCTGAGCCCACGATGATCCGGATGTTCGTCTTCGGGAAATCCCGCTGTAGCTGCAGCAATACCGGGTAGGCCGGGTCCTCCGTATCACCGATGCAGAACACGACTTCGTACTCTGGGTAATCCTGGCGGCAAAAGCTCGCGAAGTTCTCGTAAGCGCCAGGATCGAGCCCAAACACCGGCTTGATGTTGCTGATCGGCGGGAGAAAGTCCCGGTTTTCATTGAGTTTTTCTGTCAGGAAGAACCGCAGCGCACTAAAGAGGGCAATCAGGTAGTAGATGAACGGAATCGCGGCTATTCCAAGAAGGAGAATTCGCATTGGAGGGGTACTGGGCGGCCCCAAAATAGCCGCGAATATTGCCTGGCACAACGTGGTAAGCATATCACAGGAAAGGACCTTGCCTTCACTGCTTTAGGAATTAGACGCGCTGGTTAGTTCAGGGGCCGCATCGAGTCCCGCGTTCGTTTTGCCACCGCCTGGCTATGCGATGGCGAGCAGCTCTCGTTTTATACAATCGAAGTGTGTCCTCTCCTCTCGCCGCGAATCCGTCGGAATCCGCGACGCCTCATAAGCCTCTCCATCTGAAAACCTTCCTGATGATCCTGGTGATGATCATTGCCGGCCCTTTCGGCAATGTCCTGCTGGGGAAGGGAATGAAGCACCTTGGCCCCGTCGTGCTCTGGCCGGGTTCAGCGCTGCTGCACACCGGGCTGATCGTGTTCACGACCCCGACCATCTGGCTCGGGATCGCCTGCCTCATCACGTTCTTTGTCTCCTACATGCTGGCGCTCTCCTGGGCGGATTACAGCTTCGTTCAGCCCGCCGGGTCCCTGGCTTACGCAGTGGTCGCGGTGCTCGGCTACTTCATGCTCGGCGAACACGTCTCGCTGCTGCGATGGGCAGGGATCGCCGTCATCTGTATCGGCGTGTTCGTCGTCAGCCACACCTCACCGAACACAACGCGGCGCCGCCCAGCGGAGCAACCATAGCATGCGAGACGCAATCATCTTCTTCCTGATCGTCGTCGCCGGCACCGGCGGCGAGTTGTGCGTTTCTCGCGCGATGAAGAATGTTGGCGAGGCCCGCGGCTTTCATCCCGCCGAGGTTCTCCGCGTCGTGCTGCGCGCTCTGCGCGAGCCCTGGATGTGGGCCGGCGTGGGCATGATGGCGCTTGCCTTCTTTGCTCTCCTCGGCGCGCTCTCCGTCTACAACGTCACCTTCGTGGTGCCGATCACCGCAATGAGCTACGTCGCTGGCGCTTTTGGCAGCGTCTTCTTCCTTCACGAACACGTCGGCCCGCAGCGCTGGACGGGAGTCCTGCTCGTCGCGCTCGGCGTGATGCTGGTTATCCTGAGCTGAGCCGGATCCGCCGCTCCTTGTTTCAACTGCTGTCACAACTTCAGCGCGATCTGCTCCCTAAGGGATCGTCGGGTCACATGTGCGTGGAACAGGGTGTCTCCATATCCCACCGCGGCACATCGTGGACCGCGGCGGGAGCGGAGACGCGACTGCGTGAGAACTGGCATGCAGTACCAGCAGGGCGCGACCGGCGCAACGAAAGTGAATCTCAGAGAGCGGGAGCAGTCGTGCTCCGGGCCCTTGAGTTCGATGGAAATGCGCGGCCTGCATCATCCCGCTCGGCAGCACAAGGCCAATGCCGACGCCGCCGAGCACGACGGCTCGGGAAATCCGCATTCGAGCTGGGAAACGGGATCGTGTTCTTTTGGCTATAACTTCGGCCGGGCAGCAGCAATTCCGGCCGGGGCATGACGAGGCCGCATCACAGCGCGGCGAACCAGGTCCTTCGCGCGACTCAGCAGGTCCCCGTATTCCGTCCGGTGCCGCACGGTGTAGGTTTTTTCTCCAGAGCACGTCACCTTCTGCGCCATGGCCCAGTCCTGCCGGTCGTAAACCACAAAATTGGAATAGTCCGGGTGCTGCATGACCAGTAGTTCGAAGATCTCGCGAATGTGCGGGGTGGTTCGCTCCTCGTCCGAGAGGTTTCGGTGCGTGATCCCGTCCGTCGCGGAGCGCAACGCATCTGCCGCGGCATACGTCCACGCGTAGTCGTCAAAGATGATCCAGCCTCCCGGCTTCAGCAGTTTGTCAACCAGGAAAAACGCACAGCCGTCAATAGTCCAGTTCTTCGGCCCGTCGATGATGCACAGATCGTAGTTCGGCCGGCACATACCGTCAGGGGATTGGCGGCGGCGAATCTGATCGTGCAGAAACCACGTGTACCCGGTCTGCATCCGTACCACGTCCGTATACCGGCCCAAGCCGCAGCGCTCCAGCTGTTCTTCCGCAGACGGTCTAAACTGCGCCACTTTGAGATCGACCGCCGTGATCTTGCCGCGGCCGATCTCCTCCAGCGCTGCAGCCATGTAGCACGTCGCGGTTCCGTGCGCGATCCCGAGTTCGAGGATTTGCTCCGGTCTTTCGCGCAGAATCAGGTTGTATAAATCGAGCGCATGTTCCGGCGTAATGAAGGGCACCCCACCGACGACTCGCCCGACGTCAGCAAACTGCATGGCACCCTCCTGCTGACTGTTTGGCTGCTTTCATCCTGCATTCAACATCGCGGGTGTGGTCCGGCAAGGTCAACCGAAAACGCGGCCGCTGCGAATCGAAAGGAATGTATGTCTTCCGCGGCTTGACACTGCGCTCGGTCCCGGTAAGCTAAGAGATTCGCTGCAAGACTTGTGAGGGTGGCCCAATCTTGAAGGTCCGTGTCTTCTATCACGACAAGTGTTTCGACGGAGCATGCTCGGCATCGCTCTTCAGTCGCTTTCACCACGAACGCGTTCGCTCCGACGCCGAATACGAATTTCACGGCCTCGTCCACCGCGCCGGCGCCCTCTTCGACGAGGCGGAATTCACCGGTGACGAAAACGCCATCGTGGACTTCAAGTACTCCGCATCGCCCCGCATCACCTGGTGGTTCGATCACCACCTCAGCGCATTTCTCACGCCGGAAGATCACCAGGATTTCGTGGACGGCATTGCCGATGGACGTTACCCCGGGCATCGCTTCTACGACCCGAATTACATCTCCTGCACGAGTTTCCTCGCCCATATTGCTGCGACCAGGTTCGGCTTCGATCCGGCACCCGTCGCCGAACTCGTGAAATGGGCTGACATCGTCGACGGGGCGCTGTACGAAAGCGCGCAGTCTGCCGTCGAAATGCCCGCCCCGGCCATGAAACTGACGCTCATTATCGAGGCTTCACAGGACCCTGAATTCGTCCCGCGCCTGATTCCGCTGCTCACCCGCATGCCGCTGCAGCAGGTGCTGGAGCAGCCTTGGGTCGCGAACCTCCTGCCGCCGCTGCTCGAGCGCCACGAGCGCGCCATCGACCTCATCCGTTCGCGCTCCGAGTCGAAGCAGGGAACCATCTACTTTGACATTACGGATCATCCGCTCGAGGGATACAACAAGTTCATCCCGTACTACCTTCATCCTGAAGCCACTTACTCCATCGGCCTCTCCAGATCCAGCTTCCGGACAAAGGTGGCCGTAGGCTCCAATCCGTGGACCAAAACGAAGCCCGGGGATATGGTGAACCTGGCCACGATCTGCGAGCGCTACGGAGGAGGAGGCCACGCCAGGGTTGGCGCAATCTCCTTCCCGCCTGACCATGAAGACGCCGCCCGTCGGGCCGCCGCCGAGATAGTCGCCGAACTCCGGGCCGCAGATCCTGCGACGAAATAAGGCGTTGGGGCATCCATATATCCTGCGCACTCTGGCCCCAACCGCCGGTTCACGCTAAAATAAAAAGATCGCAGGAAAGGTCCGAACCAGGAATCATGCCGAAGCAGGGAATTCATCCGAACTACCACGAGATTCGCGTCGTTTGCGCCTGTGGGAACACGTTCACCACGCGCTCGACGCACAAGGGCGATATCCACGCGGAAATCTGCTCCAGCTGCCACCCCTTCTTCACCGGCAAGCAAAAGCTGATTGACACCGCGGGTCGCGTTGAGCGCTTCCGCCGCAAGTACGCCAAGGCGGAGACGGCTACGAAGTAACCGGCCGCTCTCGAGAGACAAGAGCCTCCGCCGCGGCGGGGGCTTTCTTATGCATCCGTGATGAAGAAGCACTGGGACAATCCGATCGAGCACGCGATGCCGGCGAACACCCGCGTACCCGCATCGGTCCGGATCGGCAGCATCACCGTCGCCCCGGCAACTGTCCTCGCCCCCATGGCTGGCGTGACGGATACGGTTTTCCGTCGATTCATTCGCAACGCCAGCCTCTTTAGCCACTCCGGCGAGGGTTGGGAGTCAACTGCCGTGGCCCAGGCCATCAGCAACCAGCAGTCCGGCTGTGGGCTCATCATGACCGAGTTCACTTCGGCGGACGGCCTCTCACGCATGCGCGAGTCCAAGCGCAAGCGTTACCTGACCTTCTACGATGACGAGCACCCCATCTCCGCCCAGCTCTTCGGCTCGAATCCGGAGACCCTGGCGGAAGCAGCCCGGATCGTGCAGGACACCGGCTTCGACATGGTTGACCTCAATCTCGGCTGCCCTGCAAAGCGTGTCGTCTCGTGCAATGGCGGCAGTGGTCTGCTGCGCGACCTGCCGCTCATCGGGCAGATTTTTGAGACCATCCGGGCCGCTGTTTCTATCCCATTCACCGTCAAGTTCCGTCTCGGCTGGAATGACAACCACATCATCTGCGTCCAGTTGGCGAAGCTCGCCGAAGAGTCCGGACTGAATGCGGTCGCGCTCCACGCTCGCACCCGCGAGCAGGGCTACTCCGGACAGGCTCGCTGGGAGCATATCGGCGAGGTGAAAGACGCTGTGAAGATTCCGGTGATCGGCAACGGCGACGTCCGTACGCCCGAAGACGCGTGCGCTCTGATCGCCAGAACCGGTTGCGATGCCGTCATGGTCGGCCGCGCCGCTCCGGCCAATCCGTGGATCTTCCGCCAGATCGCGCAGTACACCGCTACCGGACGCTACGACCTGCCCACGGAGCAGGATCGTTACCGCATGATTCGTACCTACTTTGAAATGCTGCTGGCCGAGGCGAATCCCGAAGCTCCGGGTAAGATGAAGCAGTTTGCCTCCTGGTTTACCCACGGCGTTGCCGGAGGTGCGGCTCTCCGCAAGTCGATCTACGAGGCGAAATCAGGGGAGTCGATCCTGACGGCGGTCCAGAGTTTCTTCGAGAGCAGGATGTCGGCTGATCCCGCCGTCCTGGCAACCCCCGCGCCGGCGCTGATGACCTCGGGTGATTTTGTGCTGGAGAACTAAGCGCCGCTGGCGTACAAATTCGGGTAGCTATCAAAACCTCTCCCGGAAAGGCCCTGTATGCTGCCGCTCTCTGCTGCGGATGCCATTTCGCCTGCCATTCAGCGCACCCGGACGTTCCTGTTCCGCCCGTTCCGGTTCGGTACATATCTCAAACTCTGCCTGGTTGCCCTGCTGACCGAGGGTCTTGGCGGGAACGGCGGCAACTTCAATTTCCCCGGCGGCGGCCACACGCCACATCACCAATCCAGCTTCGTTTCTCCTTTCCATTTGACGCCGCTCTGGATGGGGGTGCTTGCGACTGCTGTCGTGTTTGGGGTCGCGCTCGGAATTCTCCTGTTCTATTTGATAACCCGGCTGCGTTTTGCTTACTTTCACTGCCTCGCAAATAACATCCGTGAGATTCGTCCAGGTTGGCACCGCTATCGCGATCCGGCGAACCGCTTTTTCCTGCTCAACCTCGCGGTCGCGCTGGGATTTCTGGTTTTGCTTGTGTCGGTTGCTCTGCCCTTCGTTGCCGGCTTCTGGCGCCTTTACCGCCAGTCGCAAGCCGGAGGCCGCCCGGATTTCGGAGCGATCCTGGCGCTCGTTCTGCCGTTAATCCCGATCGTTCTGCTGCTCGTATTGCTGGCGGTCGCTGCCGATATCATCCTGCGCGACTTCATGCTCCCGCATTTCGCGCTGGAGGACGCCAGTGCCGGGGAAGCCTGGTCCGCGGTATGGGCTCGCATCCGGACGCAGATCGGATCATTCCTGCTATACGGATTGCTGCGAGTGCTCCTGCCGATCGTCGCAATGATTGCGTTGTTCATTGTGCTGATTATTCCGGCGATCCTCTTCATTGCCGCGGTGGCCCTCTTCGAAGTTGCCGTGCATGCCGTCTTTGCGGGCGGATCCGGCCTCGCTGTGTTTGCTGGAATCCTCATCCAGGTCCTGATCGGGCTGTTTGCGTTTCTTATCGCGACCTTGATTGGCATCTGCGTCGGTGGCCCGATCAGCACCGCGATCCGGCAGTATGCGTTGCTCTTCTACGGCGGGCGCTACCGCCCATTGGGCGATATTCTCTCGCCACCTCCGCCGATGGCTCCGCCAGCCCCAGCCGCACCGGGGATGGCCTGAAAGCCGCGCCTGGGCGGAGAAGCATTGCTGACTGCGGTCGTCTGAGCCGCGCTTACCGGATCACTTCATCCAGGCGAGCGTCGTGCGCAGGAATCTCCGCGCGCTCCCGCCAGATCCGCTCCACGGCCCGGAGCGCGCCTTCAGGATCGTCCGCCACCTGCACCAGACCGCGGTTCTCCGGCACGATAAATCCTTCGCGCACCGCATGGTCCACGAAGCGCAGCAGACCGTCCCAGAAGCCGCCGACGTTCACCAGCACGCAGGGCTTTGCATGGATGCGCAACTGCGCCCAGGTCACAATTTCGATGAACTCATCCATGGTGCCATAGCCGCCAGGAAGCGCCAGGAACGCATCTGCGCGTGACGATAGCATCGCTTTGCGCTCGTGCATCGTCCGGACGATGTGCAGTTCTGTGAGCCCCTTGTGATCGATCTCCCGTTCACGAATCACATCCGGGATGACGCCGACCACCTCGCCTCGGACGGCCAGCGCCGCGTCCGCCACGGCGCCCATCGCGCCGACCGTTGCGCCGCCGTAGAGCAAGCCATATCCGCGTTCCGCGATCCGGCGTCCGAGTTCCGCTGCTGCCTGCAAATAGGCCGGAGATGCTCCCGCAGCCGACGCGCAGAACACGCAAATCCATTTCTTTTCCGGATTCATTGCCCTCAGTTTACGCGGGAGAAAACGGCCAGGCTACGTTACCGGGCGACGACGTCATCGGCGATGCGGTCGTACTCGGCCTGGGAGATGACTCGTTTTCGGACAAGGTCGTGGGGGCTGCGATAGGGCCGGTTCTCTTCGATCCGGCGCGCCGTATGCGCTCCCACTCCGGGCAGCGACTCGAGATCGGCACGGCTGGCGGAATTCAGATCCACCACAGGCTGGCCGTTCTTGTTGTGCAGACCTGCGCGAACGCCTTTGGCTACGTCCTTTGCTGTGCGCGACGCCTGCGCGGCGGCGACTTTGGCCTGGGCGGCGGCCTTTCGCGCCTCCACCTTGGCGCGTTCGGTGGCTTCCTGCGCCTGTCGCTGGATCTGCTGGTCCGATTCGTGGGCGCAGGACGCCATCCACAGCAGGGCGGCGCACAAAGCCAGGCAGGCCAACAAGCGCATGGTTAAATTCCCGTAAACGGAACGCCGCATCGGCTCCTCTTCCTCTCGCCTATGCATGGAATCACATGATTTGCCGAGAGTTGCCAAGTAGTAACGGGCCAGGTAAATTTTTCGCCTTTGCAACCATTCCCCCGGAGGGCTAATATCCTTTTCCGAACGGCCCCTCCTGCCCCCCGAGCCCGGAGGCACGGGTTTTCCGGACCCGCTCGGCACCAGGAGCCGGCTCAACCGAACGACGGCTGGGAGGAATCCGGCCCGTCGCCTGGGTTGCAGTCGGCCGCACCCCCAGGCGCTTACCGGCGCGCACCCGCCGACGATCGGGACTTCGACGTTCCGAGGCGCTTTATGAGCTCCATGATGAGCTATATGCCTGTGGTCTGGATCGTATGGGCCGGAATCATCACGTTCCTGCTCATCCTTCTGGTCTACCGCTCCAACCTCACCCGCTATGAAGAAGATCAGATTTTCCTGGACGACTCCGGCAATCACCAGAAGAAAGAGCAGGAAGACCTGCTCGTCAAGGTCAACAAGATTCAGCCGCTGATCCGCATTGTGGGTACCGCAACCGGGGTCCTGACTGTCGCTATCATCGGCGTTTATGTGTGGGATGCCCTGCAGCATCTGATGTAAATCGGCAATCTGCAGAATGAGCTTGGCTCCGGTGCAGCCTTTGCGGCTGCGCCGGAGAACAATTCTCTGGTAACTCGCTGGCCGAACCGGCCCCTGCGGCTGGGTCGCATACGGTTGTATTCTTCCTGTCGTGGCCCTGACCCTCGGTTC
>DATEPN010000401.1:0-3365 GCA_035273225.1 Acidobacteriaceae bacterium
CCACCTCCGCGGCATAGTCCAGCGAAATCTGCCCCTGCGCAAAGCGCGCCCCAATCGATTGCACGCGCCCTGCATCTTCACCCTGCTCAGCCAACAGTGTCACGCCGCCCGGCACCAGCACGCTCGGCATCGCACGGGACGACGCCAGCGCCATCATCATCGCCGGCAGCCCCTTATCGCAGGTCGCCACACCAATCACGCCCGCCCGCGTCGGCAAAGAGCGCATCAGCCGCCGCAGCACCGTCGCCGCATCGTTGCGATACGGCAGCGAATCCAGCATCCCCGTTGTGCCCTGCGTCCGCCCGTCACACGGATCCGTCACCGCCCCGGCAAACGGCACCGCGTCCATGCTCTTCAGCGTGCGCGCCGCCTCGGCCACCAGCAGTCCGACCTCCCAATGTCCCGTGTGGAATCCCAGCGCGATCGGCTTCCCGTCCTCCGCCCGCAGGCCGCCATGCGTGCTCAGGATCAGCACCTCCGGCCCGCCCAGTCGCTGCGGTTCCCAGCCCATGCCCACGTTCATGCTCAGGCCGAACAGATTGCCCGAGGGCTGCGTCAGCAGCATCTCCGGCGTCAGCGGCAGCAATCCCTGCGGCCCCGGCGCATGGGTCGCTACGCTGCCCAGATCCAGTCCCGTCGATTCCAGGACGTCCGCCGCTCCAATTTCCTTTGCCATCATCTCAATTGTGAATCACTCGGGCGTATTTCGCTGCACCCCGGCGCGCCTCCCCTAGACGACGCGCTGGGGCACCGGCCTCATCCCCAGCAGAACCAGCCCCGAAAACACCACCGAAAGCGACATCAGCAAAAATCCCGCCTTGGAATTGCCCGTGTATGCCTGCAGCACGCCCACCAGCCAGGTTCCGAAAAAACCACCGAGGGCACCGCAGGAATTGATGAGCGCAATCGTCTCGCCCGCCACGTTGCGCGGCAGCAGTTCCGGCACCATCGCGAAGAACGGCCCATACGGCGCGTACATACAACTGCCCGCGATGATCAGACACGCATACGCGACCGCGAATGAATGCTCCACGCTGAAGTACGATCCCGCAAGCGCCAGCCCGGCGATCACCAGAAATGGCCAGACGAATTCCTTCCGCCGCGCGCTCCGGTCCGAATAATGCGAAACCACCAGCATCAGCAGCACGGCCGCCAGATACGGAGCGGTGGAAAGCAGTCCCGTCCGCCCCATCGCCGCACCCGTCCCGTTTCGAATCACAACCGGCAGCCACAGCACAAAGCCGTAGACGCCAAGGCTCCAGAAGAAGTAGTTGATGCAGAGCCGAATCACGTTCTTCTGGCGGAAGGCCACCATCAGTCCGCCCATCTTCGGCACCAGCGCCTGCTCGCGGTCGAGTTCCTGCTCCAGTTGCGCCCGCGCCTCCGCTCGCATCCACCGCGCGTGCGCCGGACGGTCCTGCACCAGCACCAGCCAGGCGAAACCCCACACCACCGACACCAGCCCTTCAATGATGAAGGCGTTCTGCCAGCCGATCGCGGCAATCAGAAACCCTGTCACCGCCGACATCCACAGCACCGTCAGCGGATTCCCGAGGATCATCAGGGCATTCGCCCGCGAACGCTCCGCCCGCGTGAACCAGCGCGTCAGCACAATCAGCATCGCCGGAAAGACGAAGCTCTCCGCGACCCCCAGCAGCACGCGATCGATAACCAGTAGCCAGTAGATCCGGATCACGCCGGTCAGCGCCGCAAACACACCCCATGCCACCAGAGCCCAAAACACCATCCACCGGGCGCTCGTTCGCTGCAGCACAATGATGGCCGGAATCTGCGGCAGGAAATACCCGAGAAAAAACAGCGACGCGAGCAGCGACGATTGATAGCCGGTGATGTGCAGCGTCTTCGCCAGACCCGCCGCTGCCCCGAATCCGTAGTTCGCACGGTCGAGGTAGGCGAGGCTGTAGGTGACGAACACCGCCGGCAGCAGGCGTGTCCATCGTCTCTTCAAATCGTCTTCGGCTTCCGTCATGGTCGGCGCGCCGCACCAGTAGACCACATCGTGACGAAGCGAAGAATCATGGGAAGTTCAGTCTGCCGCTCGGGCTAAACTCTCCCGCCGCGAATCTCGCCGTGACACGCGGACTTGGCGCTCCGCCGAGCGCCCCTACACCCTACCCCTACTCCCTATCCCCTCGCTTCCCCGTCAACCCTTACTTCCGTGTCCCCCCTCATTCCCGGCGACTTCCACGCCAACAAACCTGAGACTCGAGTTTCTCCCGCTTGATATCCTGAAGATATAGGGGTAATTCCAAAGAAAAGGCCGCCATCCGAGGCGGCCTTTTCCATTTCAGGAGCACGTCCATGGCTGCCGAATGCGCCTTCCTCCTGCCCAGCGGCGATAAATGCCGCTGCATGGCCACCCGCAACCACAAATTCTGCCGCCACCACGGAGGCCCGTCGCGGCCTAAAACGTTGCCTAACGGAGAACGCCCGTGGTCTCGCCTCGCCTGCTGGCGCGACCTCGGCCGATCCCTTTCCGAGTTCCCGAAAGAGGACATCCCCGGCGAACTCCTCCAGATCCTCTACTCGTTGCTCGATGGGCAAATCTCCGACCGCACCGCCGGACGCATCCTCGGCAGCCTCCTCCGGCGCTATGGCTCCGTGCCCCTCCTCTCCGAACACGACGCAAGCCCCGCATCCGCGCATCCGTCAGCCGGCCTCGGCGACGCAGACCTCAGCCGCCTCCTCTCCCAGCTCATCCCGGCAAAATGATCCCGGGTGCCCCATCCTTGTCGTTCGTGCTTTTCGAACGACAGGGTGGGGTCCCAGGATGTGACCTCTTCGAGGTTCTCTCTGATCACCTCACGACCGCGACGCCGTCACAGACGGCCGTGATCTGATCACACACGTCCGTCTCCAATCTGCACGCGAATGAATCAACTCGCCCCGTCGCAACCGTCCACTGATCAAAGCGAGCCGCGTCGCTGATCACAACGCAACCCGCTCCCACCGGCAACAAAACGCTTGACACACATGTGCGGCAAGTGTACTATTCTAGACATGGACACGCCTCGCACGCTTCAGGCCGCTGTTGTTCACTTCTCCGATCCGCAGCGCGCCTTTGAAACGGCTGTTGAGTATCGTTGGCCGGGCGGCAATGTTACGTGTCCGCGCTGTGGTCAGGCGAAGCACTCGTTTGTGAAAACCCGCCGCCTGTGGTTCTGCTACGTCTGCAAAAAGCAGTTCACGGTCAAGGTGGGAACAGTGATGGAGGACTCTCCGCTTGGACTCGACAAGTGGATGGTCGCCATCTGGATGCTGGCCAACTGCAAAAACGGAATCAGCAGTTACGAACTGGCGAAAGCTCTTGGCATCCGCCAGAACTCGGCATGGTTCATGCTTCA
>DATEPN010000402.1:0-2690 GCA_035273225.1 Acidobacteriaceae bacterium
CGCGGGCGACGAGAGGATATGGATTTGCACTGCACGTCAGATCGCCCGGATTGCACAGCGTAGTGGAATCGGGCGAAGAGCTGAAGATCGCCGTGGGATTGATGATCGCGTTGTTCTGGATGTTGCTGTAATTGCCGCTCAATGTGAATGACATGCCGCTGCGGATCGGTCCGGTAAGGCTGCCCATCACAAAATTCGTGTGGTAGTCAGGCTGATTGTTCACCGGACCCAGGAACGGTGATGAGGTATTCAGAAACTTCTGGTTGAACTGGAAGTTTCCATTGCCGTGGAATTTGTCAGTGCCCGGCTTAGTGAAGACTTCTACGCGGCCATATCCGATCTGGTCGAATTGCGCCGAAAACGGATTGGAATTGATGCGGATCTCGCGGATGGAAGACTTCGGCGGCAATGTCCCACCGGTGAAGCCATCGATGTAGATCTGACCGCCATTCGGGCCGGCGGAAGGGCCGGCAAGCGCACTCAGCTCGGATTGCAGATCGTCAGGATCGTCGCTCAGAGAATTAAGCGCATCGCCGCTGATCACAGTTGCGCTCGCGTTGTTTTCCGGATCCACGCTGAGCTGCGCGGTGTCCGTCGTGACGTTGATCTGCTGCACCTGTTCCTGAATTGTCATCTTCACGTCGGACGCGATATTCGCGCCGGCGGTCACGTTGATGTTCTGCTTCACGAAAACTGCAAATCCTGGCGCAGAAACCGTAAGCGTATAGCTGCCCGGCGCTACTCCCCGGAACGTGTAGGTGCCGTCGCTGCCGGAGGTGGTGTTCTGCGACTTGCCAGACGCGGACGCGAGCGTGACCGTGGCGCCCGGAATCAGCGCGTCGTCCGGATCGAGCACAGTACCGTGAATTGTTCCGCCGCCACTCTGTGCGACGGCCGCAAAGGGCAGAGCAATAATGAAGCTCAACAGGAGAACCAACCAGCTATTTCGAAAAAACATCCTCACTCCTCATGAAATAGAACAAAGCGCAACAAAACTTATTCAGGGCCGCCGCCGCCGGCGGCAGGTCCCTCTTCGAGCGACCATCCACCCAGGTCGATCCCGCCATTCGGATTTGCGGTAAGAATGGGTTCCACACCCGTCAGCAGTGTGATCGCGGTAACGGTAGTTGCCCCGGGTGTCGGCTCCGTCGCCACGACCATCACAGCCTCTCCTTTGGTCAGGTCGCTAAGCGATTCGGTCGGCAGCCGGTTCAGCATCTGCGAAAGGTCTCCGCCACCGCGGCGCATCCCTCCCGGTCCACCGGGGCCACCTGCAGCACCAGGACCACCCTGGCCACCGGCGCCCTCGGCGCCGCGGCCGCCGTATCCAGCATTGCCTCCCGCGCCTTGACCTGCGCCCATCCCGCCTCCCTGGCCGCGCCCACCGCCTCCCTGCGCGCGCATGGAAAGCATCTGAGCCGTGCGCGGGTCCAGCTTGCGAATATTCGTGTTTGGCGTGACGTTGACGGTCATCACCTTCTTGGTCGCGAGATCTTTGAGCGTGATGGTGCCGGTGCTTGCGTCAGCCGTAAGGATCAGGCCGGAGAGGTTCTTGAACGACCCGCTGAGGACCTCGTCTGCTTTGACTGTCATGCCGTCTGGGGACTTCTGCCCGCGCGCCTGCAACTGGTCGCCCGGATGTATCTCCGCCAGCGTGCCCGGCTTGGCATCCTGATACTTTACGGAGTCGCCACTGAATCGCTTGAAGCTGGTCTTGCCCGTCGTGCTGACCGTGATCTTGTTCGTGCCGGAGGTCAAGGTGATTGCCCCGGTCGCCGGGTCGACAGCGCTGACAATCCCGCCGGCGCCGTTTGTGCGCCACTGCGCCTGATCCGCCGCGTTCTTCTCAGCGATGTCGGCCGACTTCATCAGGATCAGCCGCGAAGCGACCAGCGATGTTGGACTATCTCCGGCTTTGCCCGTCGCCAGCACGCGGTCGCCGGCGGCAACGTCGCTCAACTGGCCCGCCTGAGCGGTCTTCAGGTCTGTGCTCCCGGCAGCCAGTTTCAGCACCTTGGTGTCGGGAGAAAGCGTAACGGTGATGCTCTGGCCTGAATCAGTTGCCAGCGTCAATCCAGTGGCTGACACGGTCTTCACGGTACCCAGCTGCCGCGCAGCAGCCGGCGCTGCGGCCGTGGCCTGCGCGTACAGGCTCTGGATCGGTGCGAACGAAAGCAACGAGCTGAGACACAGCGCAGCAGGCAGCAGGATGGAATTTTTATGATCCGCCATCTGTATCCTCTTCGGGAGCCCTTGGGGTTCTGATTTGTTTGAGAGCCGATCGAAAGTCTGGCCGGCGAGATTAAGGTGACCAGGGAAATACACCTCACCCCTTCTAAAGAGAATACGAGTCTCCCCGGCAAAAGTTTCGAAAAACCAAAGATCAGGCTACACAACTCCATTGAAATGTGAACTCTCGCCTGCGCAATTTTCAATCGCGCTGAAATGTACACCAGCGTCGCTCACTCGAGAGCGCGGAACTGAACGCGCGATCAGCCGGGCTCTGAAGAGAGAATCGCGATCGCATCGGCAGGCACGCTCAGCCTCGCGCCCGCCAGGCTGACGCCTTCACGTGAAGCTAGCTGGACCCGATACCCTGCCGCATCGTCGAACTGCGCCGCTTGGTTGCCCAGGTTCAGCACAACGCGCATGGCCCCGCGGTCCGTCACAAGCCATTGGCCCTCCTCGCT
>DATEPN010000403.1:0-2766 GCA_035273225.1 Acidobacteriaceae bacterium
CCTGCTTCATCTTCGCGAGTTGCTGGCAGGAATTCTGGTCGCCGCCCTTGCAGGACTGTTCCAGCACGCGCTGCTTGAACTTGCTCCAGCCACTCTGGGCGGAGGCTGCAGGGATCAGTGTTGCCGAGACGAAGGCGAAGACAGCGAGCGCGCACGCGCGCCGAGCGAAGGCGTTGCTCATGGTTCATCTCCTGAGAGCGGTCCGGGGCCCGAACAGGGGGAGGACCTTCCGAAAGCGGGGGGCGATCTCCGAGTGGGGAACTCGAGGGACTCAGTCCGGAAGGATCATTATTGTTAGCACGAAAGCACGGCGGCTGACGATGAAAATTGCAGGCGATTTTGGCGAGCGCGCCGGGGGCTGCGGCAGATGCGGGAGTGCTCTGGTGCGGAGACACGCAGCCGATGAAATCGGACCGGACTGGGGTGTCTCAGGCGCTCCTGCGATCAATGCGCCCCTGTACCGAAGTATCGATCGGCAGCCTCAACCAGTTCGGTGTCGGTCATGACTCCGGTGTGGACGTGCACTCGTTTGTCTGGAGCAACGAAGTAGTAAGCCACTCCTCCGACGAGGTAATTCACGACTTTGCCGCGAACCTGCATGCGGAACCTGTGGGCCGAGAGAACGCGGAAGGCAATGCCGCGTTGCTGCAGAGGCTGGCGAGCCTGAGCGGTATAGAGCTGAAAATCCGACAGCGATTCGTTCAGGTTCGGATACTTCTCCATGTCCGCGTCGGTGACAGGTACAAAACACGCCACTACCGTAGGCCCGCGCACGACGATCGGGTTCTCGGCATGGGCTTGTGGCAGAGCATGGGGCGCGAGGAAAAGAGCCAGGCCAAGGGTCACGGCAGAGAGGATCCGGATCATGCCGCCAGAGTACGCCGCTGTCAGCAGGAATCAAACGACTTACGGGGTACTTTCCTGATCACGGTATACTGATAAACGTGACCGCCATCACAATCGACAGCCCCGCCGACGTTCAGAACCCCAGCGGCAGCCGCTCCGAAAAGCGTGTGCTGCTCCTCAAACCCCGTGGATTCTGCGCAGGGGTCGTACGGGCCATTGACATTGTGCGGATTGCGCTCGAGACCTTCGGCGCCCCTATTTATGTCCGCAAGGAAATCGTCCACAACCGCTTCGTCGTCAATGAACTAGCGGAGAAGGGCGCCATCTTCGTGGACGATATCCACCAGGTGCCGGAAGGCGCGCGCGTCATCTACTCGGCGCACGGCGTGTCGCCGGCGGTGCGCGAGCAGTCGAAGGAGCGCCACCTGAAGGTCATCGACGCTACCTGTCCTCTGGTCACCAAGGTCCACGTTGAGGCAGTGAAGTTTGCTCGCCAGGGTTACTCGCTGGTACTGATTGGCCACCGCGATCACGACGAGATTGAAGGCACGCTGGGCGAGGCACCCGATGTAACGCAGGTCGTCTCGAGCGTTGCCGAAGTGCAGAACCTTGCAGTGCCCGATCCGGAGCACGTCGCGTATCTGACGCAGACGACGCTCTCGCTGGACGAGTCTCGCGACATCATTCAGGCGCTGAAGCAGAAGTTCCCCAGGATCGTCGGCCCGCATTCGCAGGACATCTGCTACGCGACCGAGAACCGGCAGGTCGCGGTCAAGAACGTGGCGCACAGCGCGGATCTGGTGCTGGTCGTCGGCTCGAACAACAGCTCCAACTCGAACCGTCTCGTCGAGGTTTCGCGCAATCTGGGCACACGCGGCTATTTGATTGACAACGCCGAGGCCATCCATCCGGAGTGGCTGCAGGGCGTCAACAATGTCGCCGTCACCGCCGGCGCGTCGGCTCCCGAGATCCTTGTGGAAGGCGTTATCAGCTATTTGAAGAAGAACGGGTTCGCCACCGTCGAAGAAGTCGAGGTCATGCCCGAGAACGTGCGGTTCGGGTTGCCTCCGGAGATCGTGCAGGCGATTCATTCTGCACCCGGATCGTCCACCGCTAATGTCTAAACAACCGCACCGGGGTCGCAAACCGGGCATCGGATAGACAGGGACCCTTTTTCGAACGCATGAGCACATCAGCTGAAACCGGACGGCCGCAGTGGCCACCTGAATCCACTGCAAGACCCGCCCCCGCCGAAGCTTCCACGACTGCCCATCTGAAATACGGACGCCTCGATGCGGCGCTCGATGCTGTGGAGCAGGCGATCCGGCGGGCACGCGAAGGCGTGCTCTCCCGCCAGCTTCCCGACGGCTACTGGAACGGGGAACTCGAAGCGGACTCCATGCTCGAGGCCGACTACATCTTCATGCACGTCCTGCTCGGCACGGGCGACGAGGCGAAGATGCGCCGCGCGTTGACAGAAATCCTGCGCTTCCGCAAAGACGACGGAAGCTGGTCGCTCTATCCTGGCGGCCCCGGCAACATCAGCCTGACCGTGAAGTGCTACTTCGCCTGCAAGCTGATGGGCATGAACGCCGACGAGCCGATGCTCGTCCAGACGCGCGACTGGGTGCTGGCACATGGCGGCGTCACCGCCTGCAACACCTTCACGAAGATCTATCTCTGCGCCCTCGGGCAGTACGAGTACAACTCCGTGCCCGCCATTCCGCCGGAGATCGTGCTCTTTCCCACCTGGTTCTGGTTCAACATCTACGAGATCTCCTCGTGGTCACGAGCCATCCTGGTCCCGCTGTCGATCGCCTATGCGAAGAAGCCATTCAAGAAGATTCCGCAGGAGCATGGCATCGACGAGCTGTTCGTCGGCGGCCGCACGCATGCAGATCTCAAGCTCCAGTGGGATAA
>DATEPN010000404.1:0-3616 GCA_035273225.1 Acidobacteriaceae bacterium
AGCCCGCGTGGATAGATGGCATCGCCACCGCTGGTGATGACTGGCTCTCCGGCCTTGATGCGGTCGTCGGGCGAGACGTTAATGATTTGTGGCTGGCCCCAGCTGTTGCCGCGCAACACGCCCTGGATGCGGGTCTGCTCGAGGATCACACCGGCTCCGCTAGTCGGGTCGGAAATCTCGAGGACCTGGCTGGTGTGGTCGAAGACATCGCGGGTCTTGCCGACGATGCCGTCAGGGGTGATGACGGCCATGTCCTGCCGGAGTCCGTCTTTCGAGCCCTTGTTGATGAACAGGACGTGTGACTGCTCGGTCCCGGACGTCCCGATGACCTGGGCGACGACGGTTTTGTAGATGTACTTTTCCTGGAAGCCGAGGAGCGACTGTAGGCGATGCGCCTGCTTCGCGTCTTCGGCGAGGCTGGCCTCTTCGAGACGGAGCTGATCGAGTTGAGCCTTAAGCTTCCTGTCTTCCTGGCGGACGTGGACCAGGTCGAAGTAGTTCATCCAGACAGAGCGGATGCCGTGACCGGTTGCGCGCAGTACCCGCTCCGGCGGGCTAACGATGCCGACGACCCAGGCGCGGATGAGGCGCACGCCGCCTTTGTCTCCGGGAGTCTGCCCGGGCCGGCGCACCTGCACTGCAAGGCCGATGACCTGCGCCAGGAGCACGATGGTGAGCACCAGGGCGTTGCGGTAACGGCTGAAAAACGATTCCATGAAAATCTGGGCCTGTCTGGCCTTCTCCGGCTGCCTAGTCGATCTTGATCTTTCGGAGCAGACGGAAATCGCTCAGCATCTTGCCGGTGCCGAGCACAACGCTGGCCAGAGGATCGTCGGCAATGGAGACCGGGAGGCCGGTTTCTTCGCGGATCCGCTTGTCGAGGTTCTTGATGAGGGCTCCGCCACCGGTGAGCACGATGCCGCGATCGCTGATGTCGGCGCTCAGTTCGGGGGGCGTCCGCTCGAGGGCGACGCGGATGGCGTTGAGAATGGTGGCGATGGACTCGCCCAGCGCTTCGCGGATTTCCTGATCGTCGATGGTGATGGTCTTGGGCACGCCTTCGATGAGGTTGCGGCCCTTGATTTCCATCGTCATCGGCTTGTCGAGCGGATAGGCCGAGCCAAGCTCGATCTTGATCTGCTCCGCGGTGCGCTCGCCGATGAGCAGGTTATATTTCCGCTTCAGGTAATTCATGATGGCTTCGTCCATCTGATTGCCGGCCATGCGGACCGAGCGCGAATAGACGATGCCGGAGAGCGAGATGACCGCGATGTCGGTGGTTCCGCCGCCGATGTCGACGACCATGTTGCCGCTGGGTTCGGTGATGGGGAGGCCGGCACCGATGGCGGCGACCATCGCCTGCTCCACGAGGAAGACTTCGCTGGCCTTGGCGCGGTAGGCGGAGTCTTCGACGGCGCGCTTCTCCACCTGCGTGATCTCAGAAGGGACGCCGATGACGATGCGCGGGTGCACCAGCATCTTGCGGTTGTGCGCCTTCTGGATGAAGTAGTTGAGCATCTTCTCGGTGACTTTGAAGTCGGCGATGACGCCGTCCTTCATCGGCTTGATGGCCACGATGTTGCCGGGGGTGCGGCCGAGCATCTCCTTGGCTTCCTTGCCGACGGCTTCCACTTCGCCGGTGTTCTTGTTGATAGCGACAATGGAGGGCTCGTTAACGACGATGCCCTTGTTTGCCGCAAACACCAGGGTGTTGGCGGTGCCCAGATCGATCGCTAAATCATTGGAAAACAGGCTGAAGAGCGACCGCAGGCCATGCGAGCGCGACGAACGCGGCTGGAAACCATTCGAAGACATGGAGGAGTAATTTTTCCGAGAGAAACTCACCGTTATTGTACGGCTTGTTGCGGATTCAAGCACCAGCAAACCCGCTTGAAAAATGGCACCTTTGGGGGAGGAATCCGCCTGCGCAATGGGCAAACGCTTCGGTCAGGGGCGACGGGTTGTGGTGCTGGACGGGGCGTCGGCGGTGGAACTGCGCGGATATGCGTAGAGCCGGACGCGGTAGATACCGATGGCGTGAGGGGCCGTGAGAAGCTGGCGTCCCTGGTCGCTTTGGTCACCATTGAGAACGCGCTCGGTGAGCCAATTCCCTGCGGAGCGGGTGGCCTGGTCGATGCTCGCGATGCCGGCGATCTGATCGTCGGTGTCCGGATCGCGCTGGAAGGTGACGGACAAGCCGCTGCCGACGATGAGGAACTCGTTGGGAGCGGACTGGATGACCATCATGGCTCCGTTCGGGGCGGCCAGTTGGCGCGTGGGCCAGGTGCGGGACAGGGTGGCGCGGAAGAGATAGCCGCCGAGGGCGACGGTCTGGAAGGGACGCAGGCTGTTCTCGTGCAGAACGAGGGCGCGGGTCTGATCTTTTTGCTGCGCATCGAGGATGAGGTCGCTGATCGACGACAACGTCGCGTAGACGTCGGCGATGCTCGGACCGTTTTCGGAATGCGATGCGTCGGGCGGCAGCGAGTCGACGGCAAACGGGGAGAAGCCGAATCCGCGGGCTTCCCCGTAGGTGTAGAGCGCGTTGCCGGCGGCGACATCGAGGCGGGCCTCGGGGACGAAGACGGGATTGCCCTCCTGCTTGTACCAGCTGACCCAGTGCTCGAAGTCGGGCCAGTAAATGTCGGGGGCGTAGAAGTCGATTGACGGAGCAGCGGCACGGTAGACCGCCTGGTAATAAGGATGAGGGCCGCCGCTCGGGTAATCGCCGCCATGCTCGAAGGGCGCGGGCAGCTGCGCGTTCATGTACATGGGCAGGTTGAAGGCGGCCTTCCCTGCTTTCACCACCTGGTCGACGAAGAGGCCGTAGTGCCAGGCCATGAAAACTTCGTCGGCGGCGGGGCCGAACATGTCTTTCCAGGTTTTGGCGTCTGGGTGGAGGGCGGCGCGGAGTTCCTCGGACATTTGATCGCGATGGTCGCGGAGATATTGCGTGAGCTGCGCGGGGACGGGCTGCCGGAATGATTCGTTTGCCTGGGGGGAGCGATCGCGTCCGCCGACGCCAAGGTAGCCGACCTCGTTCTCGACCTGGATCATGAGCACGGTTTGGTCGGTCGCGTCGCGTTCGCGGAGATGGGCCATCAGCGCGGCGAAGGCACGAGCATCGCAGCGGGCCGTTTCCTGGCCGAGAGGCGAAAGGATTTCGAGCGGCAGGCCTTCGGCTGAAATGGCGCGGGGAAAGCGCTTCGTGTCGGCGAGGACCCACGCGGGCGCGTACTCGGAAAAGGCATTTTTCCAGCTGCCGAACCAAAGGAAGACGAGGTGCAGGTGCTGCTGGCGGGCGACGTCGATCCAGTGGTCGGGTACGGAGAAGTCGAAGCGGCCCTCCTGGGGCTCGATCTCGTCCCACGCCACCGGCATGAGCACGGTGTTGAAGTGCAGGCGGGCCAACTTCGGAAGGATTTCGTCGGCCTGAGCGGCGGTTCCGGAGGAGGAATTGCCCAGCTCTCCGGCGAGCGCGAGGAAGGGCTTGCCGTGCACGAGGATCTGCGATGCTCCGTTCTGGATGCGGACGGTGGGCAGGTCCTGCGCGTGCGTGGCTGCTGCTGCGAGGATCACCCAGACGAAGAAGCATGCGACAGAATGTGCGGCGGGC
>DATEPN010000405.1:0-3519 GCA_035273225.1 Acidobacteriaceae bacterium
ATGGGGAAATTCGTAACTATGGTTTACGGCGTGCTGGAGCCGGCCTCGCGCACGTTCACTTTGGCGAGCGCCGGGCACCTGCGGCCGCTGCTGATGAATGGAACGTCCAGGTTCCTGGAAGTGGACACCGGGCTGCCGCTCGGTCTTGGCATTTCGTCGTATCCGCAACACACCGTCACGCTGGCGCAGGACACGCGGCTTCTGCTGTACACGGACGGCATCACCGAAGCCGCGGACCGCTCAGGAGAAGAATTTGGGCCGGAGCGGCTGCTGCAATTTTTTAGCGATCCCGATGCGTGCGTCGATGGGCTGATTGCGGAGGTGCAGCGCTTCAGCAGGCAGCCGGAGCAAAGCGACGATGCGACCGCGCTTCTGATTCGGAGCCGGTAGAAACACGAAAGGCTCTCGCGGCGGGCCGGGGTGCGTGCCGGGCCGGCGAGAGCCTTTGATGTGTGAACGACTAGACCTGGGCGCCGACCGGCTCGGCCTTGGCGTTCGAACCCTGCTTGTTGTCGGCCTTCTCGTTGGCGCCGGGCTTGCGGATGTCGATGCCGCCCTTGAAGAAAGCGCCGTCTTCAATCGAGATGCGCTGTGCCGTGACGTCGCCGGTGAGCGAACCTTCGCTGCGGATGTCCACGCGATCGCTGGCGGTGACGTTGCCGCGCACCTTGCCGAGCACGACGATTTCGCGCGCGGAGATGTTGGCGGCTACCTGACCGTTGCGGCCGACGGTGACGCGATTGCCGGAGAGGTTGATGGAGCCTTCCACCTTGCCGTCGATGTAGAGAGACTCGCTGCCCGTGACTTCACCCTTGATGATGAGGCTCTTGCCGATGGTGGCCTGCTCGCCGGCGGAGGCGCTGGGCGTCGCGGCGGGAGCGGGACGCGAGGGGGTGGTGGATTCGAAGCTGGGGGCGGCCGGCGTCGCGGGACGCGCGGGCTCAGGATTCGGCGAGGTGCCGCCGGCACCGGGTTGATTGGGTTTCCACATGGTTACAAAATTCCTTCCTTCTCAAAGAAATATCGTTTGAATGGGCGCCCTGCGACTGGCCGCCGGAATCGCAGCCCCGGGTCCATGCAGAACTCGTTGCCAACGCCGGCCCTCGTCCCTCCGGAGGAATGCTCCCCCGCGCAGTGCCGTCGTTACCTGCATCTTAAACATCTTCGCGGAAAATGACACCCTCTTCTGTCGGGTCGTGGAGGGCAATTGCGGATAACCGGAGACTTTCGGTGGAAAACTCGCGAAAATTGCGCTTGACACCGGATATTCACGGAGATTGCTGTGCGCAAGGATGCCGTCGCGCATCGTGAGAGAGTAGCCAAATTCCGGAAGGTGAGGAGGAAGCAACATGGTGCAATACGCGCTGTACGGTTCGCTGAAGGCGAAGCCGGGCAAGGAAGCTGAGGTGGAGGCGTTCCTGCGGCAGGGCGCAGAGCTGGCGCGCAAAGAAACAGGCACGGTGACCTGGTATGCCATCCGCGAGGATGACGGGCAGTACGGCATCTTCGACACATTCAACGATGAGGCGGGACGCGAGGCGCACCTGAACGGGGAGATTGCGAAGGCTCTGATGGCCAGGGCGGATGAGCTGCTGCGCGAGCCGCCGAAGATCCACAAGATTCAGGTGATTGCGGTGAAGTGACGGCGAACAGCGGGTCAGGCGGCCTGCGGCGCGCGTCCGTGAGAGGTTGCGGGCTTCCAGTTGACCAGCTTCACGATCATCGCCGCGAAAGGAACCGAGGCGACCAGGTCGATGAGGTAATGCTGTCCCGTGGTGATGGTGGCGCAGGCGGTGAGTGCGATGAACACGACGCCGGCCCACTTCCATGGGCGCGGCAGATAGACCGTGCCCAGGATCGCGGTTGTCAGATGCACCGAAGGGAGGCAGTTGATCGGGGCGGAGGCATCGGTGAGGTAGCCGGGGCCAACCGCCGGAAAGATGAAATAGAACACCGGCGCGATCAGCAGCATCCAGGCATAGGCGCGCAGGATGCGTCGCCAGTCACCGAACGCAAGAGTGATGGCGATGAAGATGCCGATGGCGCCATAGGCCATCGCAAACGGCACGGCGACGGCAGGATGATGCTGGGACCAGTGAAAAACCTGCGCACTCACGCCGCCCTCCATACGCGAAAACAGGTCATCGAGGAGCCGCCGGTGCGACACGGTTTTGCCCATGGTGGCCAGGAGGCTGGCGTCGATCAGCACATAGGCGGGAAAGAACATGCCGATCATGGAGAGGGCCAGGCGATTGTCGGGGCGACGCCACGCCCCGAACAGCAGGATGCCGAGACCGGCAGCCATATCCGCCATGGGAGCGACGTGGCGGGACAAGTTGACGAGAACGGCGGCCCACAGCGCGGCGGTTGCGATGACAGCGGCCAGCTCTTTGCGTTTCACCTGCGCGGCTCCCTGACTGCGCGACTCCCGACCCGAAATCCACTTTACATGCTGGCGGCATGATGCGGCGGCTGCGTGCGGCGGGTCGCGTTGGCCTGCGAGGACACGAGGGGTTCGGTACCATCAAACCAGCTATGGATGACCGCGAATTGCTGCGCCACATCGGACGTTTGCCCGGCGGGAAAGCTGGGTATAAGCAACTCGTGCGGGAGCTGGGCCTGGGCGGTGGGCAGGAGCGGCGGGAGCTGCGGGAACAGCTGGGACGGCTCACGGGCAGGCGGCAGCTGACGCAGATCGATGGGCAGCGCTGGGCGATTCCGCAGGCGGCGCCAGTCGCGGACAAGCGCGACAGCGGCGCCCGGGCCGCAGCGCGGGCCGAACGCGGCGAGTTGCGACGGGACAATTTGGTGGCGGGACGGCTCGATCTGCATCGCGACGGCTATGGATTTGTGCGGCCGAATCCGGCGGCGGCGGGGGCGCGTGCTCCGGTGGACGAGGACGTCTTTATTCCTCCCGGCGAGATGGGCGGCGCGATGCAGGGCGATCAGGTGCTGGTGGAACTGGCGCCGCCACGCTTTGAGCGCGGACAGCAGAAGCGCTCGGGCCGCGTGGTGCGGGTGCTGACGCGGCGGAATCCGACGGTGGTGGGGATTTTTCGCTATGCGCGCGGCGAGCATGAGCGCGGGAATCTGGTGATCCCCTTCGATGAGCGCATGCGCGAGCCGATCGTGATTCCCTTTGGGCTGGAAGTGCCGGAGACCCAGGGGTCGTTGTCGCCGCATCGCGTGCTGGGCGAGGAGGCGCGCGGGGCGGCGCATCATCACGAGAATCTTGAGGGCCTGGTGGTCGATGTGGAGATCACCGACTGGCCGACGCCGACGCGTCCGGCGCGCGGGCGCGTGCTCGAGGTGCTGGGGGCGGAAGACGAGTTCGGTGTGGACGTGGAGATGGTGATCCGCAAGCATCATCTGCCGCGCATTTTTCCGGACGCGGTGCTCGCCGAGGCACGGGAGGTGGCGCGCTTCGATCCGAAGATCGCGGCGCAGCGAAGGGATTTTCGCGCGCTGCCCATTGTGACCATCGACGGCGAGAGCGCGCGCGACTTCGACGATGCGGTG
>DATEPN010000406.1:0-3920 GCA_035273225.1 Acidobacteriaceae bacterium
ATCCCGGTGCCGCGGCGAATGCCGATCACCATCCCAGCCGCATGCGGATCCCAGTGCGGTGCGCCGAGCCCCGTGAATGCCGGCACGAACACCACTCCGTCCGTGTCCGGCACAGACGCGGCAATCGTCTCCACGTCCGGCGCCGCCGCAAAGAACCGCATGTTATCGCGCAGCCACTGCACCACCGCGCCGCCGATGAAGATGCTGCCCTCGAGCGCGTATTCGAGCTTGCGCGCCGGGCTGCTGATCAGCGTGGTCACCAGCCGCTGCTGCGACAAACGAAAGTCCGCGCCGATGTTTTCGAGCAGAAAGCACCCGGTGCCGTACGTGCATTTCGCGTCGCCAGGGGTAACGCAAAGCTGTCCGAAGAGCGCCGACTGCTGATCCCCCGCGATCCCCGCGATCTCTACGCCGCCTGGCCCCAGCGGCGCCGTCACCGAACCAACGCGCTCGCTCGACCACACCACTTCCGGCATCATCGCCGCGGGAATATTGAAGATGCGCAGCAGCTCCTCGTCCCAGCGGTCCTCGACAATGTTGTAGAGCAGCGTCCGCGAAGCATTCGTGCGATCCGTTACGTGCCGCTTGCCGCTCGTCAGATTCCAGATCAGCCACGAATCGACCGTGCCGAAGGCCAGCTTGCCCTGCTCCGCGCGGCGCCGTGCTCCCGGAACCTTGTCGAGAATCCACGCAATCTTCGTCGCAGAAAAGTACGGATCGAGCAGCAGACCCGTCTTGCGGCGAATCGTCTCCTCGACGCCGTCGCTGCGCAGCCGCTCGCAGTGCGGCGCGGTGCGGCGATCCTGCCAGACGATCGCGTTGCACACCGGCTCGCCCGTCGTGCGATCCCACACAATCGCGGTCTCGCGTTGATTCGTGATGCCCAGGGCAGCGACATCGCGCGGCGCAGTCCCGGCCTTGCCCAGCACCTCCACGGCGGCCGAAAGCTGCGAGGTAAGAATCTCGACGGGGTCATGCTCGACCCATCCGGCTGCGGGAAAAATCTGGCGGAATTCGTGCTGGGCGACCCCGGCGATGCGTCCGTCGTGATCGAAGAGGATGGCGCGCGAACTGGTCGTTCCCTGATCGAGGGCGAGAATGTAGGGCATGGCGGATTCGTGGGGATTGTACTCCGCGACCGCCGCTCAGCGCTCAGCCGCGTGGCGAACGAACGCGCCGATCGCAAGCTGCGATTCCACCCACGTGGGCCACCACAGGAAGAAACAGACGCGGGCATCCGCGCGGATGCCCGCACTGCTCACACGCGCCGTGCTGCCCCGCGGATGAAGTGGATGATGAGGAAGACCACAAACAACGCCAGCAGAATGTGGATCGCCCCTACCGCCACATGGAAAGCGAGATAGCCGATCAGCCATGCGATCAGAAACAGTACCGCAATTGCCAGCCACATACAGAACCTCTCTCCAGAAAGCGCCAGGCTGGCGCTTCTCCTGAATCGGATGGCTGACGCAAACGAAGGTTTGCTCTGCGGCTTCGCGGTGTATTCAACCCCGGTTGTGCCTGCCCCGGAGGGTTGCTAGTTCAACAGTGCCTGAACAACCTCCGGAGCGGAGTGCAGTGCCGCATCGAGCTGCGAGGCATCCTTTCCGCCGGCCTCCGCCATGTCAGGACGGCCGCCGCCGGAGCCGCCGACGCGCTTGGCAATCTGCCCCACCACTTTGCCCGCCTGCACCTTGCCTGTCAGGTCCTTCGTCACGCCCACGATCAGGGCGACCTTGCCGTCATCCTGCGCGCCGCCGAGAACGACGACGCCGGACCCCAGCTTCGTGCGCAGATTATCGACCAGCGTCCGCATCTGTCCGCGATCGAGCGCATCCACGCGTTGCGACAGCACCTTGATGCCGGCAACATCGATCGCCTGATCCGCCGCACGCGACATCGCTGAAGCAGCGGACTTCATCCGCGCCTCGTCCAGCTCGCGGCGCAGCCGCTTCAGCTCATCGTCCTGCGCGGCCAGGCGCTGCCGCAGCGCCTCCGCCGGAGCCAGCTCCGGACTCGGCGCCAGCTGCGCGGCCAGTTGCGCCACCTGATAATCGCGGCGAAACTCGTTCAGCGCGCCCAGGCCCGTGACAGCTTCGACGCGGCGCACGCCCGACGACACGCTTCCCTCGCCGAGCAGCTTCACCACGCCGATCTCGCCCGTCGCCGCGGTATGCGTGCCGCCGCACAACTCCGTCGAGAAGTCGCCGATCTTTACCACGCGGACGCGCTCGCCGTACTTCTCGCCGAAGAGTGCCATCGCGTGATACTCGTTCACGGCCACGTCAATCGGCACATCTTCGAGCGTGTCAACTTTGGTGTTGCGCAGCGTCTCCTTGTTGATGATGTCTTCAATGTCCTGCAGCTCTTCATCGGCGATCCCGGCAAAGTGTGAGAAGTCGAAGCGCAGGCGATTCGGCTCGACCAGCGATCCGGCCTGCTTCACGTGCTTGCCCAGCACCTCGCGCAGTGCCGCGTGCAGCAGGTGCGTCGCCGTGTGGTTGCGGCGCGTCGCGTAGCGAAAGTTCCCGTCCACCACCGTGTCCACCTTCGCCCCAATCTCGATCGGCTGGCGGAGCACCGCGCGATGCGCGAAGACGCCCTGCACCGGCTTGGTACAACCGGTGACATCCGCAACCACCGAATTGTGGTCGTCCGAGTAGAGCCAGCCCGTGTCGCCGATCTGGCCGCCCGAATCGGCGTAGAAGCTCGTGCGATCGAGCACAATTTCAACCGCATCCCCCGCCGCTGCCGCAGGCACACCCTGCCCGTCCTTCACGATGGCGAGCACCTCGGCGCCATCCACGCGCAGATGGCGATACCCTTCGAACTCCGTCTTCGGCAGATCGCGAAACACAGGGCTGGCGGTCTTCTGCGATCCGCCCTTCCACGATGCCCGCGCGCGCGCCTGCTCAGCGGCGCGAGCTTCCTCGAAGCCTTCGAAGTCGAAGTGGATGCCGGCGTCGCGAGCCGCGTCCATCATGAAGTCCAGCGGCAGGCCAAACGTTTCATAAAGGTGAAAGGCGGTCTTGCCGTCGAGCTTGCCGCCGCGCATCGCGTCGTCGAGTTTCGCGGAGCCAACCTCGATCACCCGCGCGAACTGGTTCTCTTCCGCCTCCACCACCTTCGCCACGCGATCCGCGCTTTCCTTCAGCTCCGGATACGCGCCCTGCATCTCGTCGCGCACCGCGTAGACCATCTGGCACATGAAAGGTTTGTGCTGCCCGAGCAGCCGTCCGTGACGAATACCGCGACGAAGAATTTTGCGCAGCACATACCCGCGCCCTTCGTTCGACGGCAGCACGCCGTCGCCGATCAGAAATGTCGACGCGCGAGCATGGTCGGCAATGATGCGCAGCGAGGCATTCTCGACGTCGTCCCTGACGCCCGTCAGTTCCGCAGCCCGCCGGATCAGCGGCGTAAACAAATCCGTCTCGAAGTTGCTGACCTTGCCCTCGAGCACCGCAGCCACCCGCTCCAGCCCCATGCCCGTGTCAATCGACGGCTTCGGCAGCAGGTTCAGCTCGCCCTGGGCGTTGCGATCAAACTGCATGAAGACGAGATTCCAGATCTCCACGTACCGCGCATCATCCTGGCCGAAGGGCTTGTCGATGCCCGGCGTCTCGGCGGCCTCGAGTCCCATGTCATAAAAAATCTCCGAGCACGGACCGCACGGGCCGGTATCGCCCATCTGCCAGAAGTTGTCCTTCATGCCGTACTCGTGGATGCGGTCCGCCGGCACACCCTGTCCGAGCCACAGGTTGTAGGCCTCCTCGTCGCGGGGCACGCCGTTCTCGCCCTTGAAGATCGTCACGTACAGGCGGTCTTTCGGAATGCCAAACCACTCCGGCGAGGTCACCAGCTCCCATGCGTAGGCGATCGCGTCCTTCTTGAAGTAGTCGCCGAAGCTGAAGTTCCCC
>DATEPN010000407.1:0-3859 GCA_035273225.1 Acidobacteriaceae bacterium
TGGCGGTGCTGGATCGGCTGACCGAGGCGGAACTGACGGCGGAGTACGAGATTCAGGGCTATCACGTGACGGGGCTTGAGGCTGTGTACCAAGTGATCGAGTACTTTGGGCTGCACTATGGGCAGATCGCGTATGTCACCAAGATGCTGCGGGATCAGGACCTGGGGTTTTATCGGGAGCTGAGCCAGACGGGGCGGCAGCCGAAGGCGGTCCGGGGCGTCTAGGTACCCCCTCCCCCCCGTTTTTCGGGCGATGCGGCAAGCGGCTTATTCGGCGGGGCTTGCGGGGCTGTTTTCAGGGCCTGTTCCGGTATGCGGCAACCGGCTGATTGCGAACGGTTGCGAGCGGCGTTTTGGCGGGTCAACCTCCGGAGGGTGACCCGTTGCCGGTCGTGAAGTGATCACAGAGGGTCGTGCGGGGATCAACTTCACCGGTCGTGAACAGGCCGGCTACTTTCCAAAGAGCAGTACAGCGGAAACGGGGTCCGCCTGGGCAGACTCCTCCTCTTTCATTGTAGAAATCTCTGCCGATTGCAAAGGCAATGTGGCGGCGATGGCAGGGGCGGGACTCCTGTGGCATGATGCCTTTGCCACAGGTCACGAAAGTCAGGCTTGACATGATTCTGAGGAGCGCGGATGAAGACGACGGTTGCGGCTCTGCTGAACGTGAACGACGGGCGGAAGGCGCTCGCCTTCTACAAAGCGGCGTTTGGGGCGAAGGAGATTTTCGCGATCGATAATGACGCGGGTGTGGTCGCGCATCTGTCGATCGACGGCGGCGAGTTCTGGATGGCGGATGCTGCTCCGGAGTATCAGAACTTCAGTCCGGATCTGCTGGGCGGAAGCACGATGAGGATGGTGCTGACGGTGGAGGATCCGGATGCGGTCTTTGAGCAGGCTGTGGCGGCGGGCGCAAAGGAGGTGCAGCGGGTCGAGGATCAGCCGTATGGGTGGCGGGTGGGACGGGTGATGGATCCGTTTGGGCACCACTGGGAGATTGGGAAGCCGCTGGGGTGAGGCGGGCGCTTCGCGCCGGCCCATGTCTCCAACAGCGCGAGACACATGGGGCACCCGCAGTTGTGATGGACCTCGCCAATGCACGTCCTTCGACTCCGCGCTGCGCGCTCCGGTAGGATGACAACTTCAGCAAAAACGAAAGGAGCGGCTGTTCGCCGCTCCTTTTTTGCGAGTTCAAGGTTGTCAGTTCGGGCTGGCGTCTAGTGGACGACGCTCTGGAACAGGGGCGACTGGAGCAGGCTCGAGAACTGGCTGTCCGAGGCGGAG
The DNA here is from genome assembly GCA_035273225.1 of Acidobacteriaceae bacterium. Lineage (GTDB taxonomy): Bacteria > Acidobacteriota > Terriglobia > Terriglobales > Acidobacteriaceae > Palsa-343. The sequence goes on from DATEPN010000407.1 coordinate 1,284, forward strand.
AATTTGACGGAAAGCTGCGGACCGTTCGAGTCGATCCTGGTTTCGTCAATGGCCTGCTTTTCGACCGGAGTTCCGCTGACCTTCTCGTACATGGCGGCGGCATTCAGCAGCGAAGACATGGTGGCCGCGGTGAAGGTGTCGGAGGTCGCGACGAAGAGATTGAACTTCACGCCCTGATTGAAGTTCATGGTGTAACTGGGACCCTGCAGGCGCTTTTTCACCTGTTCGTAGTCGGCCAGCTGGGAGGCCTGACCGAGCAGTGAGCGCATCATGTACTGCGTGCCCTGCTGGTCGAGGATGCTCCAGATAGGCTCGGCGTCGACCTGGCCCATGGCGGACATCATGGAGTCGTTGGTGAGGAAGCTGGGGGCGAGACCGTCACGGCAATCGAGGGCGGTCTTGATGGAATCGGTCGAGCCGAAGACCATGGTGGTCGGGTTGAGGAAGCTGACCAGCATGCCGCTGGCACCCATCGGGTAAAGGCGGTTGTTGCGGATGAGGGTCGCCTTGACCTTGTTCTTACGGAAATTGGCGAGGATGTCGCTGATCTGGAACTGTCCCTGAGCGATGCCGAGGATACGGACGTTCTCGCTGCCGGGCGAGGTGCGGTAGGCGGCAAAGGCGAGCTGCTCGATGTCCTGGTTCTCGTTCATGCCGGAGTTTTTGAGGGCGGTTTCCAGCTGCTTGAGTTCGGGCGGCAGCACGCGCGCCTTGAGGTCCATGGCCGCGGAGGAGTTCTGCATGACACGGTAGTCGACCACGATGAGCTGCTGGAGGTCGCGAGGGATGGCGGAGCGGGCATCCGTGTCGATTTGCGCTGCGCGGGCGGAGAGGCCGCCGAGCGAGAGGGATGCGAGCATTGCGCCGAGGGAGATGGTTCTGCCGAATTTCACTGCTTTCATTTGCTCCTTCGCGGGGTGCGTCAGGGGCTGAAGCCCCTTCGATTCTGCCGCATTGTCGGCACGACTGAAGTCGTGCCCTTTCAAAGCTGATTGCGGTACGGGGAACGACGAGCTGAACACGTTCCTGCTCTCTTAATGGACCCGAAAACACGGGAAAAGTACCGCAGGTTCAATTTTAGCCGGAACGATTCGTATCCTTATGGTTATTTCGTGTTAGGCGCCCGGTGATGAAAGTGCAACGGCCGGGTGCGCCGATTTCCTACTGAGCGTCAGGCCAGCGGAGCGGGTGCTCGAGGCGCCGCTCCAGAATCTTGTTCTCCGGATCGAATTCATGGAGAAGACGCACCCACTCGCTGTTTTGCTCGACGGCGGCTTCGGGGATGAGTCCGATGAGCTCGGCGCGGACGGGCTGGGCGTTGTGGCGGCGAGCCTTTTCCTTCACCGCTGCATAGACTTCGCCGACGGGCGTGCGGGTGAAGTCGGTGATGTTCATGGAGACCTGCGCCTGGTCCTGCGCGGCGACACCCATGGCTTTGACGCCGGCGAGGCCTCCGCCGGACTGGCGGATGTCGCGGGCGATGGCGCGGGCGATGGCGACGTCGGGCGTGTCGAGGAAGAGGTTGAAGGCGATGAGGAACCTGCGGGCGCCCACGGCGGAGGCTCCGGCGGTGGGGTGCAGGTTGGGTCCGCCCACGTCGGGACGGCGGGCGGGTTCGCGGAGGACGGCTTCGCGGAGGCCTTCAAACTGGCCGCGGCGGACCTCTTCGAGCATGGCGCGGTCGGGGCGGGCGGCGGCGGCTTCGTAGAAGTACACGGGTACCTGGTAGCGCTTCCAGATTTCGCTGCCGGCCTGGCGGGCGAGGAGCGCGCATTGCTCCAGGGAGGTGTTGCGGATGGGGACGAAGGGGATGACGTCGGCGGCGCCGATGCGCGGGTGGACTCCGTGCTGGGAAGTGAGGTCGATGAGTTCGGCGGCGCGGCCGGCTCCGCGAATGGCGGATTCGACGACGGCGGCGGCGGGTCCGGCGACGGTAACGACGGAGCGGTTGTGGTCGCCGTCGAGCGACCAGTCGAGGAGACGGACTCCTTCGACGCGCATGGCGGCGAGGATGGACTGCACCACCGCGGGGCGCTGGCCCTCAGAGAAGTTGGGCACGCATTCGATGAGGGTGTCGGGCATTATTGGGCGAACCTCAAAGTCGTTTCTTCTCGGCCCTCAGGTTTCTGCGGCAATCCGCAGCACGACTGAACTCGTGCCCTGATACAGAACGTCTCAACATGGATACGGCCACCGTCTATGAGAGTTCCGTTCCGATTTTCCGTCAATGCAGCTTTCGTGCGGGGTGCCCACGAAAGTTACGGGTTGGGTTTGCGGCTCCACCAGGTGTAGCCGATCTGGAACTGCACGCTGGCGTTGACGCCGGGGTTGTGATCGCCGAGCGAGGCGCTGGAGATGTGGACTCCGCTGGCCGAGAACATGAGCGAATGCGTCGGACTGAGGAAGTACTGGATGCCGATGCCGCCCTGGGGGCTGAAATTGAAGACGCTGGTTCCGCCGGGGGCGCCGTGGGGGACGAGCTGGTCGGGCGGGAATTTGTGGGTGGTGTAGATGAGTCCACCGGCGGCCTGGGCGAAGGGGGCGATGCGGCCATGCGGCTCGAAGTTCCAGCGGAG
>DATEPN010000408.1:0-3160 GCA_035273225.1 Acidobacteriaceae bacterium
TCTCGCAGCCCTCGCGTCCTCGTGCTTCGCAGTGGCCTCGGTGACATGATCGCCGAGCACGTGCAGGCGCAGGAAGTTCGTCGATCCGGACCGGGTGCGTGTTCCCGCGACAATGCCCATGATCTCCTTCGGCTTCACGAATCCGCCCTGCTCCAGCGTGGTTTCGGCATGCTCGACCATCTGCTCGGCCGTCTGCAGCTTGGGACATTTGATCGCATGAACGCCCCAGAGCAGCCCCATCCGGTGGATGACCTCCTCCACGCTGGACAGAGCGTAGATGGGCGGCTTCGGCCGGTACTTCGACAACTGCCGCGCCGTCGTGCCGCTCTCGGTGAAGACGGCAATGGCGCTGACGTCCAGATCCTCCGCCGCATGAGCGGCCGATTCGCAGATGGTCTCCGCAATCGACAGCCGCACCCGGCTTGGGCGAGAATCCCAGCTGCTCGAATCGCGCTGATTCGCTTCCGTCTCGCTGACAATCTTCGCCATCATCTTGACGGCTTCCACCGGGTATTTCCCCGCTGCCGTTTCCGCCGAGAGCATCACCGCGTCGGTGCCGTCATAGATGGCATTCGCCACATCGCTTGCCTCTGCGCGTGTCGGTCGCGGGTTCTCGATCATCGACTCGAGCATCTGCGTCGCGGTGATCACCGGCTTGCGGTATTCCGAGGCGCGGCGGATCACATGCTTTTGAATCGCCGGAACCTTCTCCGGCGGCATCTCGACCCCAAGATCGCCGCGAGCCACCATGACGCCGTCGGCGCTCTCCAGAATGGCTTCCAGATTCTCGATCGCCTGCGGCTTTTCCAGCTTCGCGATGATCCAGGTTTCCATCCCCAGCGCCGCAACGCGGTACTTCACATGGCGAACATCTTCAGCTGTCCGCACGAACGAGACCGCGATCGCATCCACGCCGTGCTTCATCCCGAATTCGAGGTCTTCCTCGTCCTTGTCGGTCAGCGAGGGAACCCGAACCGGAATACCCGGCAGGTTGATGCCCTTGTGCTCCCCGAGCATGCCGCCGTTGATCACCTCGCACTCGACGTCTTCGCCCGGCACATCGACGACCCGGAGCTCAATCAACCCATCGGAGAGCAGAATCCGCGCGCCCGCCTCCAGGTTCTCCGCCAGCGTGGGGAAGGTCGTGGCAATCACCGTCGAGGTGCCCAGAATGTCCCTCGGCGTAATCGTGAGGCGCTGCCCAGCTTTCAGCTGCACAGGGATCCGGTTCTTCAGGCGTCCGGTGCGAATCTTCGGGCCCTGCAGATCGCCAAGAATGCAGACCGATTTCCCCTCTTCGCGGCTGACCTTCCGCACCATCTCGATCAGCTTCAGCTTTTCCGGGTGCGTGCCGTGAGAAAAATTAAGACGAGCGACGTCCAGTCCTGCGCGCACCAGTTCGCGAAAGACCGATTCAGTCGACGAGGCGGGGCCCAGCGTGGCTACAATCTTGGCGCGGCGCGGATAGCTCCCAATGAAGCCGGGCCCTGACAACGGAAAGTTCATCCATCCCCCAAAGAGGTTTTCGATCGGATCTGAGGAAGTGTTCCAGCTTTGATTTTATCGTGCTGCGGCCCCGATCAGAACGCCTGCAGCCGAGACCGGGAATGGCTCTCTTCGAGGAAGGCCGTGTCTCCCGCAAAATCCTCGGGAGGAAGTTCGGCCGCCGGCACCGCCCCGGCCAGCGGAAACATCTGCGCATTGAACTCCGCGCCAATCAGCACGCTGATCGATACCAGGTAAAGCCAAACCAAAGTAGCGATGCCCGCACCCAGCGAGCCGTAGACCACCGAGTAGTCGGCGAAGCGGATGAGGTAGAACCCGTAAACGATCGTCGCAATAAACCAGCTCGCGGTGGCGATCGTCGCCCCGGGCAGCGTCTCGTGCCAGCGAACGCGCACATACGACAGGCGTCCTCCGCGGCGAGCGAGCTTCCGGCGCGGAACCCCGAAGTGGTAAATCATGGCCAGGCAAACGATGCTGGCCGTCAGTGCGATCGCCCAGCGAAAGAGTCGCCACACGAGCACCAGATAGAGTCGCCACTCATGATTCGAGTACGCAAACATCCACTGCTCAATGCTGTGGCCGAAGGCCAGAAACACTGTGGCGGCCGCCATCGGGACAACTGTCACGGGCACCAGCAGCAGCGCGACGAAACGCTCTTCCCAGAATCCCCAGCTGCCACGCGGCAGCCGGTAAGCCCGGCGGAATCCCTCCATCAGCGACATCAGCACACCCATTGCCGCAAAGACGCTGACGAACACCGATCCGGAGACGATCCGCATCGATTGTGCGTGATTCACGAGGAAATACGACTGCACCAGCTGCATCGTGTCGCGCGGAAGAACCTGCTGCAGCGCGGCCCGAATGACACCGCGAGGATCGTCCGCCGCCGGCAGGACGGCGAAGATGGTCGTCACCACCAGCAGCGCCGGAAAGATACTGAGGATCGCAGAGTAAGCCGCCGCCTTCGCCAGAGAGAAGGCACCGTTGCCGAAGGCCGACCAGAGGGCCCGCCGCAAACGCTGCAGGATGCGCATCATAGGCGAACTCAGTGTACTGCCCAGCCATAGCCGCCCGAACAGCACATTGCCCGCGAATGAAAGCGGAGTATCCGCGAACTAATCTCTGCGGGGCTTCCAGTGTTCGAGGAACTCGGTCACCGAGTTCGGATCCATCTTTCGCATCGCCTCGAACTCGCCCTGCCGCTGGCTGTAGATCACGCGGCCGTGCGCGTCCAGAACCGCCAGCGCCGGCACACCCTTTTGCAGCGGAATCCCGTACTTCTGCGCCAGATCGAGATTTTTGTCGTAGCGGCCCACATTCACATCCACGAGGATGAAGTTGTCCGCCAGCAGCGACGCATTCGGTGGCCGGTGGAAGTAAATGTCCAGCACCTGACAATCGCCGCACCAGTTGCCGCCAAAGTCAAGCAGCACGCGCTTGTGCTCGCGCGCCGCCTTGGCAAGAGCCTCACTAATCTCCGCATGCGCATCAGCCGTGTCGCTGTAAACATGCCGGAACTGAGCAAACGTGAACCGCGACAGCAACGCGAAGAGCGTCGCTGAAACGGCAAACCGAAACAGCTGGCGTGCGGTGAGCATAGTTGGTGGCGGGACTGGGGCGTCCCTGTCCATCAGGATGCCACATGGTCGCGCAG
>DATEPN010000409.1:0-3177 GCA_035273225.1 Acidobacteriaceae bacterium
TCGGGCGTTGTAACACTCGATCCGGCCCGCAGGATCGTGCTCGGCAATCGCGCCTTTGCCGAGCTCCTGCGTCTCGAAAATCATGCGGATCTGACCGGCAAGCCGCTCGATGAGCTCGTCCCCGCGGAGCTTGCGGGCGAACTGATGCGCCTGGATCGTCGCGCGAGCCGCATGGGTATGGCCTCTACCGAACTCGAGTTCCGCACCCCTCGCGGCCCGGTAAACCTGGCTGTGACCATCGCCATACTCCAGCCGGGCAGCGCGCAGGGCGGAGGATCGATCCTCGTCGTCGAAGATGTTACCGATCTTCTTCAGGCGCAGCGGCAGTCCGCGTGGAAAGAAGTCGCTCAGCGCATCGCCCACGAGATTCGTAATCCACTTACGCCGATTACCCTCTCTGCGGAGCGCATCCGCCGCCACGTTGACCGCGGCCTCCCCGAATCCCCCGGCGTGATCCGCAAGTGCTGCGATGCGATCCTCGGCGCGGTGGAGTCCATGCGCACGCTGGTCAGCCAGTTCGCCGCGCTGGCCGAATTTCCTGCAGCGCATCCCCGCAGTGCGAACCTGAACGAAATCGTCGACAGCGCTCTCCTCCTCTTCGAAGGGCGTATCCGCAATCTCCGCGTTGAGCGCCATCTCGACCCGGCCATCCCGCCCGTCATGGCCGATCCCGAAGCGATGCGCCGCGCCCTGGCCAACCTCATCGACAACGCCGCCGAAGCCATGCAGGAGTCCCTGTTGCGGGTGCTCTCCATTCAGACCAGCTTTGGCGAGCGCCAGGGCATGGCCGAGATCGTCGTCGCCGACACCGGGCCCGGCATCACCGACGACATGCGCGAGCGCCTGTTCCTCCCGTGGTTCTCCACCCGCCAGCGCGGCACGGGCCTGGGTCTGTCGATTGTCGCCAAAATCATCCAGGACCACGGCGGTTCGATCCGCGTCGAGAACAACACCCCCACCGGAGCGCGCTTTATCATCGAATTGCCGCTCGCTGACAGCAACAGTGCCGATGGCACGCCCGCTGCCACGCTCAGCCGCGCCACCTGACCCCGGGACCTGCATGAATCACATTCTCATCGTGGACGATGAAGCGGAAATTCGAGAATCGCTCGAGGAGATCCTCCGCGAAGAGGGCTACTCCGTCGCCACCGCCGCCAACGCTGCTGAAGCGCTGACCCTCGCCCGCGACCCCGTCTTCGACGTGATGCTCCTCGATGTGTGGCTGCCGGACCGCGACGGCATCGAAGTCCTCTCCGAGTTGTGTCACACCGACCCGCTCTCGCGCCCCGAAGTCGTCGTCATCTCCGGCCACGCGACCATCGAAACCGCCGTCAAAGCCACCAAGCTTGGCGCCTTCGATTTCCTCGAGAAGCCGCTGATGCTCGAGCGCACCCTCATCGTTGTCAAGAACGCCATCGATGCCCGCCGCCTGCGCATGGAAAACGTCGAATTCCGCCGTCAGCTCGCTCACGAGGCGCAGATCACCGGCGAAAGCGTGCAGGCCCGCGCCCTGCGCCAGCAGATCACCCTCATGGCGCCCACCAACGGCCGCGTGCTCATCTTCGGCGAGTCCGGCGCCGGCAAGGAACTCATCGCCCGCGCCATTCACGCCGGCAGCCTGCGCAGCGACCGCGTCTTTGTCGAGCTGAACTGTGCCGCCATCCCCGAGGACTACATCGAAAGCGAACTCTTCGGTTACCGAAACGGTGCGGTTCCCGGCGGTCCTCCCGAAAAGCGCGGCACCTTCGAGCGCGCCACCGGAGGCACGCTCTTCCTCGATGAAGTGGGCGACATGAGCCTTAAGACCCAGGGCAAGGTCCTCCGCGCCCTCGACGAGCAGCGCTTCGTGCCCATCGGCGCAACCCAGCCCATCAGCGTCGATGTCCGCGTGATCGCCGCGACCAACAAGAACCTCGAAGAGGAAATAGCAAAGGGCAATTTCCGCGAAGACTTCTTCTACCGCCTCAACGTCATTCCGTTTTTCGTGCCGCCCCTGCGCGACCGGCGCGAAGACATCCCGCTCCTCGTCCGCGAGTTCCTGCAGCTCTTCGGCCGTCAGTACGGTCGCCCGCGCATCGAGATCAGCGACGAAGCCATCGACCTGCTCCGCCAATACCACTGGCCCGGCAACGTACGCGAGCTGAAGAATGTCATCGAGCGCGTGCTCATCCTCAACCCGCAGGTCCACCGCATCGATCGCCGCCACCTGCCCATGCTCGTCCAGCGCAACGCCGTCCGCGCCGGCGACTTCGACACACTCCAGCAGGCGCGCGACGCCTACGAGCGCGAATACATCCTCAAGAAAATCGATGAGTGCAACGGCAACATGAGCCGTGCCGCGGAAACGTTAGGCCTCGAGCGCAGCCACCTGTATCGCAAGATGAAAGCCCTCGGCATCGCCCCGAGGGAGCTTGCTCAGGAGCACTAGCTCGGCAGATCCGTGCAGACTCCTGTTCCTAAACCAGCATCAGTACCGTGATCTCCGGAGGGCAATTCAGTCGGAACGGCAAGCCGACTGCCCCTATGCCGCGGTTCACGTAGAGTTGCGTCCTTCCATAATGGAACAGCCCCTCCACATAGTTTTTCCCCAGTGGCGGCAGATGAAGCGGTGGCAGCAAGGGCAGCCGCACCTGTCCGCCATGGGTATGGCCGGAGAGCATCAGATCTACCTTGTAACGCGCAATTTGCGGCAGGATGTCCGGCTCGTGAGCCAGCAGGATCATCGGCTCGCCATTCGCTTGCGGAATCGCCTGCTCCGGACGTGAGACACCTTCATCGGCACTGTCCAGCCCCGCGAGCCACAAGCGCTGGCCACCGCGCTCAAGCGGAACGGATCGATTGAGCAGCACAGGAATTCCGTACTCCCGCAGTGGACCCATCACGTACTTCTGGCCTACCGCCGCATCGTGATTCCCCATAATCGCGTAGCGCAGCGGGCAGGCGATTCGGCCAAGAATTTCTGCACAACCTACGGCGTGTCGTCGCGCCCAGGAGATCGGCAGTGGGCCATTACTCACAAAGTCGCCGGTCATCACGACCATGTCCGGACGAAGCCGGTTCACCCGGTTCACCATCTCGCGCAGGAAGTACGCTTCGGAGTATTCGGCGTAATGAAAATCCGAAATCTGCACGATGCGCATGCCGCGGAACGCCTCTGGCAGCCGCGCCAGTCGGATC
>DATEPN010000410.1:0-5446 GCA_035273225.1 Acidobacteriaceae bacterium
TTTGACCTTGGCTTCCGTATCGTTCTCCGGGGCACCGGCAAGGACCGCGTCCGCTGGCTGAACGGCATGATTACCCAGACAGTGAAAGGTATGAGTCCGGGCGAAATTGGCTACACGCTGGTGCTGAACCCGCAGGGGCGCATCCAGGGCGACGCCGACTTGTCCGTTTACGACGAGTTTTTGCAGCTGGAAACCGATCGTTCGCAGGCCGAGCGCCTCGTGGGCCATCTACGCCGTTACATCATCATGGACGACGTGAAGCTCGACCCATTAGACGGAGCGATCACAGCATTGGGCATCGCAGGCGCACAGGCGGCGAGTCTGCTGGCGAAGCTTGGCGGCGCGGTTCCGGATCCCGGTAAATTCCAGACCAGCCAGCTGGCAGGCGCCCAGGTAACGATCCTGGCCGGCCACGGACCGGTGGTGCCACGGTACGAGATTCACGTCGGCGTCGGCGATGTGTTGACGCTATGGAATGCTCTGTTGCACGCCGGAGCGACTCCGTGCGGCATTGAGGCGATGGAGGACTTCCGCATCCTCGAGGGCGTGCCCGCGTTCGACGTGGACTTTAGCGACAAGCACCTGCCGCAGGAGACGAACCTGCACCGGGCACTGAATTACACCAAGGGCTGCTACATCGGTCAGGAGATCGTGGAGCGGATCCGCGCGCGCGCCACCGTGCATCGCTCCCTCCGCCAATTTGAACTGGAGGGAGCCACTCCATCCGTTGCGCCCGGCGAGAAGATTGAGCTCCGTGCAGACGAGGCCGCGGCCGGCGAACTGACCAGCATCGCGCGCTTCGATCTGCCGGAGCTGCAGAAGACTCTGGCTTTGGGCGTGGTTCGCGTCGAGGCGCTGGAAAAGCCGCTCCAATACGAAGGAGGCAGGGCCATTCCCCTCGAAATGCCTCCTGCGCTCGCCCAGCCCTGACCCAGACAGGAGAAACCGAAGACTTTATGGACGAAAAACAGCCTACATTCACTGTGACTGATCGCCGCAAATTCACCATGGACGGCGAACTGCGCGACGGACCCTCGGTCGAAGAACACGAAACCTCGCAGCCCGCGCCGCCGCCGGCCTCAGAGAAGGTCGTTACCATGCCCAGCCCCGCAGAACGCGAGGCCGAGCATGCCCCGGAGCGGGAAGCCGAACTCAACGAGGAAGAAGCTCCACAGTTCACCGCAAAGGAAACCGCCGAGCAGAACGCCGCGTACGAGGAATCCTCGCGCCAGATCGACGACATGCTGCGCCAGGCAAATCCCGGCATGGGAGTCGGCGGGCCCGTCACCTTCGAGCACATCATCCAGTCCTTCTACGTCTCGGCCATGATCGCGATGGGCGCCGGCACAGAACCAGGGCAGAAGGCGCGTATCGATATCCTGGGAGCCCGGCAGAGCATCGACATGCTGGCCCTGTTGCAGGAAAAAACGAAGGGCAATCTGACCTCGAAGGAAGAGGCGACCCTGCAGAACGTGCTGTTCGAACTGCGCATGATGTTCCTGGAGATCACGAACGCGATCGCCGCCCAGGCGCAAAAGGCCGGCGACGGCAAAAAGAAATAGTTCGCTGACGAATGAAGGCGGAAATTGTCTTTCTCGGCAGCGGAACGTCGATGGGCGTGCCGACGCTCGGCTGCCGGTGCGCCGTGTGCACCTCCACAGACCCCCGCAACCGCCGTACTCGGCCCTCCATCGCCGTGCGGTGGCACCAGTCCGAATCGCCCCGCACCGTCGTCATCGACACCGGCCCGGACTTCCGCGAACAGGCATTGCGCGAGCATATCCGCCACATCGACGCCGTCCTCTACACGCATGCCCACGCCGATCACATCCTCGGCATGGACGACCTGCGTCCGTTGAGCTTCCAGCACAAGCCGTATCTGCTGCCCCTCTACGCCGATGAGACCACCGCCGCGATCCTGCGTCGGATCTTCGACTACACGTTTTCTGCCGAATCAACCTATCCCACGCGCGCCCGCGTCGAATTGCGCAGCCTCGAGGGCGAGCAGAGCGTGGAAGTCGCCGGGGCCTGCTTCCAGCGCGTACCGCTTCTCCACGGCGATCTGGAAGTCGCAGGTTTCCGGTTCGGCAAAGCAGCCTATCTGACGGACATGAGCGCCATCCCCGATTCCAGCCTGCCGCTCCTCGAAGATCTGGACGTGATGATCTGCGACGCCCTGCGCCCCCAGCCGCACCCCAGCCACGCGAATATCGATCAGGCACTGCGCTGGGTGGAACGCGTGCAGCCGCGCCAGGCGTTCTTTACCCACATGTCGCACGAAGTGGACCACGAGGCCGCCGAGCGCGACTTCCCTGCCCACGTGCGCCTCGCCTATGACGGACTGCGTATCCCGTTCGAGCTTTCGCGATGAGGACCTACACCTCCCTCGAGGCATTGCCGCCTGACATGCCGCGCACCGTCGCGGCCATCGGCAACTTCGATGGCGTGCATCGCGGGCATCAGGAGATCATCCGCCGCGTGCTCGAGCGCGCCCGCCAACTCGGCGCCCAGGCGATTGCCGTTACGTTCGATCCGCATCCTGTGACGGTCCTCCACCCGGAACGCGCGCCAAAGCTGATCACGCCCATCCCCGAGCGCCTGCGTCTCCTCGCGCAAAACGGCCTGGACGCAACCGTGGTGCTCCCCTTCACCCGTGAATTCTCGATGCAGTCGGCGCGTCAGTTTGCCGAGGGAGTGCTGGTCCGCACCCTCCGCGTTGCCGAGGTGCATGAGGGCGATACGTTCCGCTTCGGATACGATGCAGCCGCCGGCATCGGTGAATTGAAAGAGCTCGGCCGCGAGCTTGGCTTTGCCGTCGTCTCGCACGGATCCCTGCGCGTCCGCGGCGTCGCTGTCTCCAGCAGCGAGATCCGGCGGCGCATCTCGGCAGCACAGCTCGGCATGACCCGCGCTCTGCTCGGTCGCCCCTTCAGCATCCTCTCCGCGGCGGCACGCGGACGCGGCGTGGGCGCGAAGCTTTCCGCGCCGACCATCAATTTGGCGGACTACGCAGACCTGCTGCCGCGGCACGGCGTTTACGTCACCCGGATGCGCATCGGATGCGACGCAGACGCTCCGGCCCTCGATGCGGTCACCAATGTCGGCGTCCGCCCCACCTTCGATGGCGCAGGATTCGCGGTCGAGTCCCACCTGCTCGACGGTCCTCCCCCGATGGCGCTCGGCGACGACACTCCTGTCGAGGTTTGCTTTCTCATGCGCCTGCGCGATGAGCGGCGCTTCCCCTCTCCGGATGCCCTGCGAGCCCAAATCATCCGCGATGTCACGCGGGCGCGCGAGTATTTTCGACGCATGAAAGCCGCCGTGGTCCGCTAGCCACCAGAGTCGTCCTTCGGTATCGTGTGACCTGACGCGGAGGGAGGCGGCCTATGAATCTTTATACCCATTTGAACTTCGGCGGAAACTGCAAAGAGGCATTCGAGTTCTACGAGAAGAACCTCGGCGGCAAAATCACCATGATGATGAGCCGCGGCGACGCGCCCATCCCGGACCCGGGCGCAGCCGGCAGCGGCGACAAAACCGCCATCATTCACGCGCGGCTGCAGCTTGCCGGCACCGAGCTGATCGGCAACGATGTGCCTGCAGAACAGTTTCAGCCGATTCGCAGTTCTTATCTTTATCTGGCCCTGGACAGCGCTGCCGAGGCGGAGCGGGTGTACGCGCTTTTGTCGCAAGGAGGGCAGGTGTTTATGCCGCTGCAGGAGGCTTTCTTTGCAGAGCGATTCGCCATGCTGCGCGACCGCTTCGGCGTGGGCTGGACCCTGATCCGCGAACGGCGCCGCAGCTAGCGCCGGCACCTTACTGCGGAGTCGAGAGCGCGGCCGTCTGATGCGGCGGTCCTGGGATCGGCGGCGGCTCGCCGGGGAAGCTCTCGTTCGGCGACGCCGCGATCACCGTCTGCATGAAATTCGTCCAGATCGGCAGCGCCACCTGCGCTCCGGTCTGCTTGTCCCCCAGCGACTGGCGGTCGTCATAGCCCACCCACACGCCGCAGCTCACCGACGGCGAAAATCCGATGAACCATGCATCGGTGAAGTCGTTGGTCGTTCCGGTCTTCCCGCCAAGCGGATGATTCAGCTTCGCCAGCGCCGCGGCCGTGCCCTCTGTCGTCACCCCGCGGAAGAACACCATCATCGTCCGCGCGGTTTTCTCGTTGACAACATCGCTGACCTCCGGGGCAGGATCGGCGAGCGGAATGCCGTCAGCCGTCACCACCCGGCGTACCATGCGCGGCGCGATTCGGATGCCGTCATTGGGAAACACCGAGTAGGCGTCCACCTGCTGCTCCAGCGTGACTTCCGCCGATCCCAGGGCGACGGGCAGGAAGGGCGGAATATTCGTCGTAATGCCGAACCGGTGCGCCGTATTGATCACGTTCTTGATTCCGACGCGCGCGGCCAGCTCAATCGCCGGAATGTTGCGCGAATCCGCGAAGGCCTGCAGCAGCGAGATGCGGCCCAGAAACTTGCCATCGTAATTGTGCGGCGTCCACGTGCCGTACGAGACTGGGTGATCGACGATGGTGTCCTGCGGCGTTAGCCCGTTCTCCACCGCGGTCGTGTACACGTACGGCTTGAACGACGAGCCGGTCTGGCGCTGCGCCTGCGTCGCTCGATCGAACTGCGAGAGGTTGAAGTCGCGTCCGCCCACCAGCGCGAGCACATCGCCGGTCGCGTTATCCATCGCGAACAGCGCACCCTGCACGCCGGAATCTTCTTCGAGCGAACCGTGCAGAAACGCGCCGTCCTGCCCGTCGATTTTGACGTAGATGATGTCCCCCAGCTGGAGGAACTCGGTGGCCGTCTTGAAGCCGGTCCACTTCCAGTCATCCGCCGTGAGCATCAGCTGGCGATTCGCGATGCGTGCCGTTACCTGATAGGGCAGAATTCCGGTGACGAGGGCGTGCATGTAGGTGCCCGGGTCGGGTGGAATGCTCCAGTCCGGGTGTTTGAAGGTGTCAACGTCCAGGCCGCCGGCGATGACGTTGAGCAAGTGGCCGCGCCAGCCGCGGCGGCGCTCCCAGTCAGCGAGCCCGTCCAGAACTGCCTGGTTCGCGGCTTTCTGATAATCGAGGTCGAGGGTCGTGTAAATCTTCAACCCTGCGGCATGGACCTGCTCCGTTCCGAAGCGGTGCTCCAGCTCGCGCCGGATCTCCTCGACGAACCACGGCGCGATACTGTTGGGCGGAGGCTGCAGGTGCAATCCCAAAGGCGCCGATCTTGCAGCTTCGGCCTGCGAGGCGGTGATATCACCGTCCTCGAGCATGGCATCGATGACCACGTTGCGGCGGCGAAAGGCGCGCTCCGGGTTCATGATCGGGGAGAACTCGCTCGGTCCTTTAGGCAATCCAGCCAGCAGCGCCGCCTCAGGGAGCGTCAGATCCTTCGCGTGCTTTGAAAAGTAGTATTCCGACCCCGCCTCAAAGCCG
>DATEPN010000411.1:0-3866 GCA_035273225.1 Acidobacteriaceae bacterium
CTCGCCCTCAGCGCACTCTGCGTCCGTCTCATCACGTCGATCCTCTACCAGACCGAGCCGCTCGATCCTTACGTTTTCGCCGCCGTCCCCGGATTGCTCCTGCTGGCCGCCATCGCCGCCTGCCTGGCCCCGGCATTGCGAGCCGCGAACCTCGACCCTGCCGGCGCTCTGCGTACCGAATAACTGCTCCGCCGCAGCCGCGCAGTGAGCGCCCCACATTCCCTGCGGCGCCCGCAACGGGTCAATCGGTGATCGGGGCCGTTGTCACCCTCTCGGCTCGCTCATTCTCCTCCTCTTGACAATCCCGAGGAAAGAGGCATATTCCTCTTGATTATCGAGTGGAGACGTCGCGATGACGGAGAAGCCCGGAGACCTGGTGCAGGGAACCCTGGAAATGCTGGTGCTCAAGACGCTGGCTCTTGAACCCATGCACGGCTACGGCATTGCCCTGCGCATCGAGCAGATCAGCGATGGCGTCTTCCGCGTCAATCCGGGATCGCTGCTGCCCGCCCTCAGCCGCCTCGAGCGCGCCGGCCGCATTCATTCCGAGTGGAGAGGTACCGAGAACAACCGCAGAGCGAAGTATTACGTGTTGACGGCGCGCGGACGAAAAGCTCTCGAAGAAGAACGGCGCCAGTGGAGTCGTCAGGTCACGGCTATCGCCAGAATTTTGGAAGCGTGAGGAGCCTATGAGCGTTCTGCGAAACCTGATCGGCGGCCTGGGGGCGCTGCTGCGGCCCAGTGCGCGCAATGCAGAGATTCAGGAAGAGCTGCGCAGTTTCGTGGAATCGTCCATCGCCGACAAGATTCGCAATGGAATGACCCCTGACGAAGCAGAGCGCGCCGCGCGCCGAGAGGTAGGCAGCGCCGAAACGGTCAGGGAAAAGGTCTGGTCCGTGGGATGGGAGTCGCTGGCGTTCTCTATCGGGCAGGACATCCGGTACGGCGTGCGACAGATGCGGCGCTCGCCCGGCTTTACTCTTGTCGCCGTTCTGACGCTCGCATTAGGCATTGGCGCCAACACCGCCATCTTTAGCCTGGTGCAGGCCATCCTGCTGAGTTCCTTGCCGGTGACCGAACCTTCCCGCCTCGTTCGCATCGGCGACCGAACGCATTGCTGTTATTTCAGCAGCTTCCAAAGCAGCGACGGCGATTTCGACCTCTTCTCGTACGATCTCTATCGCCGCTTCCAGCAAGCCGCACCGGAGTTCGAACAACTCGCGGCAGTCGAGGCCGGCGGCGGTGGCTTCAGTGTGCGCTGGGGCTCTGCTCCTGCCCAGGCCATGCGCGCCGAATACGTTTCAGGCAATTACTTCTCGACCCTCGGCGTGGGCGCCTTTGCCGGTCGGCCACTGACGCCGCAGGACGACGCCCGCAACGCCTCTCCGGTCGTCGTACTGAGTTATCGTGCATGGCAGACCGAGTTCGCCGGCAGGCCGGAAGTCGTCGGCTCCACCATCTACCTGGAGCAGCATCCTTTTACCGTCGCGGGCATTGCGCCGCCCGCCTTCTACGGCGACCGCATTGCTCCATTTCCGCCCGATATCTGGCTGCCGCTCTTGACCGAGCCGCTCTTTGAGGGAGCGAACTCTTCGCTGCTGCAGCCCGACACCGCGTGGCTCTACGCCGTTGGCCGGCTGCGTCCGCATGCCGATCTCGCTTCACTGCAGGCGAGGTTGTCCCTTGTGCTCCGGCAGTGGCTCTACTCTCGCCCCGCGTATACCGGTCACGGCGGTGCGGCGGAGATTCCCAGGCAGCATGTGGTCCTCTCCCCCGCTGGAGGCGGAATCCAGAAGATCCAGCAACAAACCGGAACCGGGCTTCGCGTCCTGATGCTCCTCTCCGGTGTGGTGCTGCTCATCGCCTGTGCCAACATCGCAAATCTGCTGCTGGCGCGCAGCATGGCGCATCGTACGGAGATTGCCGTCCGCGTTGGACTGGGCGCGACGCGCCGGCGCATCATCCGGCAGATCGTCACGGAAAGTCTCATTCTCAGCGCGGCCGGGGGAACCGTGGGATTGGCGGTGGCCTTCCTCGGTTCGCGCGCTATTCTTGCGCTGGCGTTTCCGCTCTCCCACATACCCGTCTCGTCCCATCCGTCCTGGGGCGTGCTCACCTTTGCATGTGCGGTCTCGCTCCTCACCGGAGTGCTGTTCGCGGCCGCGCCGGCCTGGGTTGCGTCCAACGCGCAGCCTGCGGAAGCCTCGCGCGGAAGCAACCAGTTGTCGCGGGACCACGCGTCGGTTCCGCAGCGCCTGCTCCTTGTCTTTCAGTTCGCACTCTCCATCGTGCTGCTGGCCAGCGCATTTCTCGCCACCCGTTCCCTCTCCAATCTCGAAAAGCAGCAAATGGGAATCGAGACCGCGGACCGATATACCGTCCAGATCGACCTGAAAGGAGGCGGCTACAGCCCCGGCCAGCTGAATCCCGTTTATCGCCGGATGGAGGACGGCTTCCTGGCCCTCCCCGGCATCGTGAATGCGAGCTTCGCGCGCTATCTTCCTCTGGAGGGCAACGAGTGGGGATCCTGCGTGGCCGTCGACGGTCACCCTGTCCCAGGAGTGAACGACAACTGCTTTTCCGACTGGGATCGCGTCAGCCCCGAATTTCTCAGCTCCATCGGCGTTCCCATCCTGCGCGGCCGTGGTTTCACCGCCGCCGATCCGAGCAGCAGCCTCCCCGTCGTCCTGATCAATCAGGCCTTCGCCAGGAGGTTCTTCGCCCATGAGGATCCCCTCGGACAACACTTCGGGATCAATGGAGCGGAGAATGCGGGTGCATTTCAGATCGTCGGTGTCTTTGGCGATTTCCTGCTGAGCGATCCGCGCAAAGAAGCCCAGCCGCTCTTCCTGCGGCCGCTCGGGCAGCTCTACACCGGATATAAGAGCCCTGATGACCAGGCCGGCGAGGCCAGTTCGCTCTACCTGAACCGGATCGTTCTTCAGTTCGATCGCCCGCAGCCGGACCTCGAACGCCTGGTGCGCACCGTAGTGGCGAACGTAAATCCGAATATCCCCGTCATCCACGTCCAACCCTATCCGGACGTAGTCTCCGGCAATTTCAACCAGGAAAGGCTCCTCGCCCGTCTCACCGAGGCATTTGGCATCCTCGCTCTCCTGCTTGCCTCCGTCGGCCTCTACGGCGTCATGTCTTACGTGGCAACACGACGCACCAGCGAAATCGGCATTCGCATCGCGCTCGGAGCGTCGCGTCCAGGAATCGTCTCGCTGATGCTCCGCGGCGCGTTTCTCCAGGTTCTGGCCGGCCTGGCCATCGGAATCCCGGCCAGCCTCGCCGTCGGCCAGATGATGGCGCACTCCCTCTTCAAGGTGAGTGCCGGCTCTCCCGCAGCCTTCGCAGGCGCGGCCGCCGTGCTCAGCATCTGCATGGCGGCGGCAGCCATCATTCCGGCGCTGCGCGCTGCCTCGCTCGATCCGGTGCAGGCGCTGAGAACGGAATGATCGCCCCTTCCGCCGCCGCTGCACCGCAACCCGGGGGAGCCTCTACTCGACGCGCGCCACGAGCGCCCCAAACGGCGCCAGTTCCACACGATTCCATCCATCTGCCCTGAACTGCGGAGAATAAAAGAGCGGCGTCAGCTTCGCCCCGTGCACGCCCGCCGTCCTGAAATCGAACTGAATCGCGCGCGACTTCCCGCTCATGTTCAGCGCGACCACCACCGTCTCATCCCCGTTCCGGCGCACGAACGCAAAGACGTCCGGATCGTTGTTATTGATACTCACCTGCTCGCCGCTGCGCAGCGCCCTCTCTGACTTCCGCAGCCGCAGCAGCCGCTTGTAGCAGTTCAGAATCGACTCCGGATCCTGCCCCTCCGCCTCCACGTTGTACTGCTTCGCACTGGGCGG
>DATEPN010000412.1:0-35741 GCA_035273225.1 Acidobacteriaceae bacterium
CGCGCCCACTCCAGTGTCCAGCCATTGTCGATCGCGACCAGCGTGTAATGCCCAGGAACGACGCGCCGCAATGTGAAACTGCCATCGGTGTTGCTCTGATCTCGACGCAACAGGTCAGTGGGCGCATTGGGATCATCGGGAATCAGCTCCACCATTGCACCTGCCACGCCTTGGCCACCCCGTTTTACGAACCCATTGATGGTCGCCGATCCTTTGTCCAGCGTGGCTGCGAGCAGCACCGGATCTGGGCCGACCGCGACCCGGTTGCCGTGCACCTCCGCTCCCGAGGCGGCCATTTGCGCGATCACGAGCGTGTTGTTCGCCCCTCTGACTGTCACGTCGTAGGTGCCAGGCGGGACTCCCTGCAGAGTAAAGCTGCCGTCTTTGCTCACGCCTGCCGCACGAGCCACGGTCCGATCTTCATCCCTCCGTGCGATGACCGTCAGATCATTCGGCAGATCCCCTCCCGCGGCCATACCGATCTTGCCCGTAATCTCCACATTCGAGGCGGCCGCTGGAGCATCCACAGCGTGACTCGCAGTCGCGTCTACCTGCGTCACGCGTGCCTGTCCCTCGCGCAGTTCGTATTTCCCGGGCGCAAGTCCGCTGATGTCGTAAAGCGCCATATGCTCGCGTGGCCGGAAATCGGCCCGTGGTGTCCCAACCTCCACAGGCGTCCCGAATGCATCGGCCATGAGTCCGGCTCCGATCATGCCGCCTCCCGATGCGACAGGCACTCGCACGCGAATATGAATGGCAGGCACCGCGTGCAGGGAAAAGCTGATCTGTAGGTGATCCCCGCCGCGCACCGGAATCGGCGTGGCTCCCGCCGCGTCGGACGCGTTGGGATAAAACGTCAGCGGATACGCAACATCCAGCGCCGATGTGGGCTGCTGATCCTCGGGCAGGGGATTGCCGTTGTTATCTGTTTGTGCCGCCGGGCGAAACGCATACCACGGTGTTGCGGACACGCACAAAAAATAGCTGCCGGGCCTCAGGTGAGCGAATTCGAAGCCACCGCGATCGTCGGACATCTCCTGCCCCGCGCGTACGATTCTGCCTTCGCCACCCATCTGATCCTGACGAAACAGATGCACCTGCGCATCTTCTATGGGATCGCCATTGTCATCGCTGATGGTGCCGTCGATCGTCCCAAAAGCGGTGAGAGGGAAGCGGAGGTGCGTTGTGTCCTGGTCTGGCCCGGTGACGATCCCCGTCGCGAACCCGTTGTGCCCCTGATAGGCGTCTGCAATGTACCCCCGGCGAGACGCCTCCAGGCGATACGTGCCCTGGGCAAGTCCATCGAAGCGGAAGGTGCCGTGAAAATCCGTGACTGTTTTGCCGATAACGCTCGGCTGATCGCCGCTCGCCAGCAGGGTCACCTCACATCGAGAGATGGCTGCGCCGCTGCTCGCGTCTGCCACCACGCCGCCGATGCTGAAATTGCTGTGCTGCGAAGCGGCCCCGGATTGCAGACCAGTGCCGGCGCGCGCCGAAGGTGAGGAGCAGAGAAGCGCCACCACGAGAGCGGCCGCGACACGCATCATGGCTGCTCCTCGGCCGCGGAAGCCGGCAGGGACACCTGTGCCGTGCCGCCCGCTGTTACCGTCACGACCTGTCCTTTGCCGGTCCACGCTGAAAGGCCCTCGCTGGAATGGAAGTCGATCGTCTGCGGCGATTCGCACGCTGCAACGCGATAGGAACCCGGCGCGAGATTCGCAAATTTGAATGACCCATCCGCTGCTGTCATGGTCACCGGCATCTGCACGACGGTGGGAAACATTGGAATCGCGCAGAGCTGCGTCGGCGGTACCTGCGCTGCCTGGCCGGAGGACTCGGTCGTCGTCCCCGCGCCGCTTACCTGCCCGCTGATTTCGCCCGAATCGTCCCGTAGCACAACCTCAATCGGCGCGGGTGTGCTGCCCGTCGCAATCACGAGCGGATTGCTGGTCAGATCGACACCGCCGCTCGTGATCGAGCTGATGTAGCCAGGAGGAAACGGAACCGCATCGATCCAGTAACGGCCTGGCTCTGTCACGTTCACCTGCCACCCGCCACCCTCCGATGCCGGTCGCGCGCCCATAAATCCGGCTCCGCCACTCGAACTGAACGGATCCGCCGACACCAGGCGCAGCGCCAATCCGGCATTCGACGGATCTGGTGGTGTCTCCGACTGCGTGAAGTCACGACGAACGGTGACTGGAATGCGCGGAATCTGCTCGAGCGTAATCGCTGCAGTTGCGGCCGCGTGTGCGACGTGAAGCGCCGAACGACCCCACGTCATCGTCCGTCCAAAGCCACGCGCGTCCACGATCCATGATCCGCTCGGCACGTTCACATGGGCCGTCTGCTCCGCTGGCTGATAGCGGGCGGCCAGCCCGGTCCGTCTGCCTCCCGGATCGAGCAGATCAAATTCCGCCGGCATCCCCGCTTCTGAGCCGCGCACTGAAATTGTCACCGGAAAGAACTGTTGCCGTGGAAGTGTGAAGTCTGCTTCGGCCTGCTGGCCGGCGGAGAGCGTCACAATGCCCGCAGCGTTCGGATCGCTCACTCCAGGGTAGTAGAGCAGCGGATATCCCCAAACCGGCCCTGCCTCTTCTCCACCACTGTTCGAAGCCGGCACGTTGACCCGCCGATTAGCTCTGTAGAGGACTCCTGCGCCTGTAATGGCAGACCTGTCCACAGATGCCTCGGTGTTCACTGTATAGCTGCCTGGAGCCAGTCCACCGAGCCGGTAGGTCCCGTCGCTGCGTGTTGTCGCCACGCCCGCAGTTACCCACAATGGGCGTCCGTTCTGAAACTGACGTCGGTAGATGAAGACACGAATGCCGTCGGGCGGCTCGGAATCGGACAAGGTCACTTGTCCCGCGATGCTGCCTGACGGAATTAACGCGAACCGCAGACCGGACGTATCGCCACTGATCCGCACAGTGCGCGAATGCAGTTCCTGTCCCCGGAAGCCGTGAAAATGGCGTCCGCCGCCCTGCGGAATGCCGATCGTCAGGTATCCCGGTTTCTGCACCGACACCATGTAGAGACCTGTGGGTACGTGATCGAAGGAGAACTGCCCACCTCCGTCGGTCAGCGTGGCGTACTGCGCGTTCAACTCAACCATGGCGCGGGGCACGGCGGTCCCGCCGACACTGCTCACGACGGTTCCACGCACCGAATATCCGGCGGAGTTGGCCGCCTGCTGCGCGGCGGCCGGCATGGCAACGCAGATCGCAAGCAGCAGAGGGCGTGGCGATTGGGCGAGCAAGATCAGCAGACGGGGCAGCAACGCAAGAAGCTCTCCTGAACGCGGTGAACCTTCGGTCTGATGAATAGACGTTCCTGCGGGATGGATCGTGCCTGCCGAGCCGAAAATCCGCAATTCACAGGATTGTAACCCGCAGTACCGCGCGCCCTCTCTAGAGTGCAGACAGGCCGGTCGAAGCGTTGACGCTGGAGATTTGTGCCGTGCGGAACGCCCTGGCCCGTTCGCCGCGATTGCCAGGAGAATAAACCAGGCGAATAGGGAAGTCGCGCTGATGATCCGTACGTTATATTCCGTGACCATTGTGGCGTCGCTGCTCACGGTCGCTGCTAGCCCAGGGCCCCACGCTCAGAAGCCGACGGTTCCGTATCCTGCGCCGCGCGCGGCGAACACGCTTGTCATGCTGCCGGATGGGTCCACCGTCCGCGTCGAACTCGCGACGACCGAAAAGGAGCGTGCATACGGTTTAATGGGTCGCACGCGCCTCCCGGAAGGCCGCGGCATGCTCTTTGTCCACGAGAGGCCCGGCCACTACCGCTATTGGATGTTCCACTGCCGGATCGGCCTGGACATCGTCTGGATGGATCAGCATCGCAGGATCGTCGAAATGAGTCCTCGCACGCCACCCTGCGCGGTCAGCGCCGAGAGTTGTCCCACTTACGGCGGCAAGCAACTCTCACTGTTTGTACTTGAATTGCCCGTCGGCGATATTCAGAAGCATCGGCTCGCTATTGGCGAGACCATCGATTTTCAGCTGCCTGGCAACACTCCGGCAGGTTAATCTGGCGTTCCTGCGAGCGGGTTCAGGTTCAGGTCCACCGCACAGAAGTAGTACGCCAGCAACTCAAAATCATGGTGAAAGGCAGCGGGAGTGAGTGGCGGCCCAGGCGTGGAATACACCACCACGCGCGGTATCTCGTGAGCTGCGTCGGCGAGTGGGGCCCCAAACAGGCTGGGCGTCGCCTCTCTGTCTTGTTTATGATCGCTCCGGGAACCACCAAACCCCTGCAGTTCCGCAATGCGCCGGGCCTGCTCTTCGAGAATCCTGTGCACCTGCAGATCACCTCTGGGGCCTGTCGCTCCAAAGTGTGGCGGAGTCGTCCCCACTCCATTGAGCACAATGATTGCCATCGGCGGTGGCCCGCTGCGCAGCGAATCGAAAAACGTGCTGACTCCTTCGTCTCCCGCCAACTCAGCAAAGACCCACGTAAAATTGCGCAACTGCGCCTGAAGCGACTGAAACAGAATAGGCAGCAGCACAGCATCCGGCCAGTTTGCTGGTGAGCCACCGTGCACGGTATAGGATGTCGCCACAACAAGCTGTGGCGTATATCTGCCCGGCAATGTGCAAACCAGGTTCCTGGGTGCATTGCCGGGATCGCCGTGGCCGGTCATCGCGGGCTGCTCGACGAGATGGTGCGGATGCGCGGCGCATCCGAAGCGAATGAAGTCGCTGCGCAGCGTGTCGAACCGGTCCAGATCCGAAGAGGGATTAATCCGCAGCATGAAAGCTTCCTGGCGTGAGGAAAGCTCCCAGATGCCGACCCCCGGCGACTGGGCCGCAGCCGGCGAGGGGATGATCACTGCCAACAGCAGAGACAGAACGCAGCACCAGGACAGCCGCCGAATTGCGAGCGGACGCCGCATAACGGGTCCCAGAATAGCGAATCGGCAAGCCCCACGCTGGCGGAAAATGAAGTCTCAGCGCTTCTTCTTATTTTTGCCACCGGCAGAGGACTTCCCAGTCTTTTTTGCGGTTGGTTTTGCCGGTTTTGCCGGTCCCTTGGTTGATTTGGATACCTTCTTTGCCGGGGCAGGAGCGTGCTTCTTCGCTGCCGGTTTGGCAGCGGACCGTGGCTCCGCCTTCTTTGCTGAAGGCTGGGCTTTTGTCGGCGCCGCTGTTTTTGCTGAGGCTGCAGCCTTTGCAGGAGCAGATGGCTTTGCGGGGGCCTTCGCCTCCGGTTTGCTCTGGGCCGCCGCTTTGACCGGTCCTTTTGGAGCTTTCACCGGAGCGGCCTTCTCGCCCTTGCCGCCTTTGGCGCTAGCCTTCACAGCAGCCGCAGGGCGGGCGGGCGGCAGAGCTTCGGCTTCTTCCGGCTCCTCGGCTTCCTCTTCCTCATCGCCCTCTTCACCCTCCGGACGGATCGGGATCTCGAGCTCCTCATCCTCCTCCACCGGCTTCGGCTCCGCCCGGCGCCCGCGCGACCGTCGAATCACGACCGGCGGTGGCGGAGCCGGCGGAGAATACGGCTCCAGGAAAGCCCGAATCTCCTCGTCCGTCTGCAACTTGCCATCCATGAACTGGAAGAACAACTCCTCGGCGATCTTGCCGTATTCAGGCAAATCCGGCGTTATTCGCATTTCAGCCATCAGCGCAGTCGGAATCTTTTGACGAGCTTCGGGCCAGACGTTAAAGAAGTTGTTGAATTTCTCCTTCACGGGAGCGGTCTTGGCGCTGTACGCCAGCCAAAGCACCGCCTCGGGTTCGTAGCTTACCAGTAGCTTCCATGCGGACGATGGCGTCGCCGCCTGTTTCCCGAGTAATTCTTTGGAGAATTCCTTGGCTGATTGTTCCAGTCGGTTCCACTGCTCCACGAAACCTGTGCGGGGAAACTGCTTCTTGAGGCTCGCCACATCCTTCGGAGACATCTTCGCCGTCAGGAGCTCCATGTGCGCCGCCGAAGTGTCGGGATTAACACCCAACATCAGAAGCTTCACATAGATGCGATTCAGTTCCTCTAGCCCCTTCGCGTCCGCTTTGGCCGAAGTCCAGGCCGGACACAGGATCTTCATCCAGCCTTCGGCTTCCAGCGCAGAAAGCGCCTTCAGCGGATCCTCTTCGTGCCCGATCTCCTCGAGTTCATACCCGCGAGTAAACGCGGAGATCTGCTCCTCCAATCCCTCAGCCTTCGCGTTGTCATACCGGGCTTTGGTCCGCGGGTCCATCTCCCAGCCGGTTCGCGCGACAAAGCGAATCGCCCGGATCATCCGCGACGGATCCTCAATAAACCCGTAATTGCTTGCCAGCCGCAGGTGCCGCGCCTCGATATCCGCGAAACCGTTTAACGGATCGAGCAGCAATCCCCAGGAGCCCTCGTTCAGCGACACCGCCATCGCGTTTGCCGTAAAGTCGCGCCGCCGCAGATCCTCGAGAATGGGCGCCCAGTGGTAGACCGGCTTTCCGGGTTTCGGGTACTCCTCGCGCCGCGAACTGGAGACCTCAACGCGTACGCTGCCTGGAAACCAGAAGTACAGTGTGCGCGAAGGCTCGTGTTCGCCCCAGTACGTCCCGCCTGCTTTCTCAAGGGACTTCCGCAACTTAAGCGCATTTCCCTGAACTGAAAAATCAAGGTCTCTGACCGGGAAGCCACTGGTCAGATCGCGGACGGCGCCCCCGGCGAGAAACACCGGCATCTCGGCGTGACGGGCGGCGTCACGAACCTGTCGAAGGGCGTTTTGCTGTGCGGCGGAAAGTCGATTCTCGAGAAGATAAATGTAGTCGGGCATGTGCGCTGATGTGCTGGTGCTGCTGAGGCTCCGTTCCTCGCCCGCAATGCCCGAAAATACTAAATAAATCTCATGGGTACAGCTACTTACGGGACAGAGGAGCTGCAATCCAAACTAACAATGTAACATAATGACGCCACCGTCGCCATGCGTCTGCACAATTTTTGATGCGTTGTGTCCCGGATGTGCAACAATCCTCATTCCATCGCAAGGCTTTACGCTCCGCATGTCTTCAGGCCGTAAAAAGGCGATTTTTCGCAAGTTCTCACGGGACTGGCTGGCGGGCTATGTGCCGGCAGCCGATTTTGCCGATCAGGGCCACGTTGAGATGCTCGACCTGGACGGCAAGGTCGTACAGTTGGCTCTCGGCGACCTGAAGTGGATCTGTTATGTCCGCGATTTCAATTCCGGCGAACTCAACAATCCTGAACGGCTGGTTCGCAAAACCTTCGCTGGACGCCCCCGCGGTGAGGGCCTGTACGTGCGTGCCCGGCTCAAAGATGGTGACCTCGTCGAAGGCCTCGCCGCGAACGATGCCACACTGGTCTCAAGCGACGGCATTTTCCTCACACCTCCCGACCTGCGATCGAACACCCAGCGCATCTGGATCCCGAAAACATCGCTCGAGGAACTGGACGTCTTGGCGGTGATCGGCGCAGCCAGGAAGAAAGTGATCGCTCCGGCAGAAGCCGAACCCGTAGCCCAGGAAAAGCTCTTCTGACGCATCTTCAGTTCTGCTCGCTGAGCTCTGCGCTCCATTTGAACCTCCACGCGAAACGTGCTCATCTGAGGATCAGGAGCCACCCTGATGAAGATTGCCTTTCTCGGTCTTGGAAAAATGGGAACACCCGTGGCGAGACTTCTGCTGCAGCAGAAGTTAGACGTGACTGTCTGGTCGCGCACCGCTGCCCATGCCGATGCGCTTTGCCAGTATGGAGCCGTGAGAGCGAGTACCGCGGCGGAAGCTGTCTCGGGCGCGGACGTGGTCTTCTCGATGCTGCTGGACGATCCGGCCTTTGAGTCCATCTTCTTCCACGGCAAGCTCCTGGACGCTCTGCAGCGCGGAGCCATCCACGTCTGCCTCAGCACCATCAGTGTCGCCCTCTCCCGGATCTTCACCTCGGAACACACTGCGCGCGGCCAGCACTTCGTCGCCGCTCCTGTCTTCGGCCGTCCCCACATCGCCGAAGCAGGGAAGCTTTGGGTCGCGGTCGGTGGAGCGAAGGACCCGGTCGAGCGCGTTCGCCCGCTGCTGCAGCATTTCAGCCGCGGCATTACGGTCGTCTCCGAGCACCCCTGGGGTGCTCATGCCCTCAAACTCGGCGGCAATTTCCTGATTACCGCCATGATCGGTGCGCTGACGGAAAGCTTCATCTACGCCGAGGCCCTCAGCCTCGATCCCGCTGTCTTCCTTCAAACCGTCAACAGTGCGCTATTCCAGTCTCCCTTCTACGAACTGTATGGCAACCTCATGCTCCACCCGCCGCAATCGCCAGGTGCCACTATCGCTGTAGGGGAAAAGGACCTCCGCCTCTTCCGCGAAGCGGCGCAGTCCGGACGAGTCAGCACGCCGCTGGCCGACCTTTTCATGGCGACCTTCCATCGCGCCTTCGAGGCAGGGATGAAAGACGCTGACTGGGCCGCCGGCTACTACCGCCTGGAGCGTGGCGTCGAAAACCACGCACGCTGAATCGCGCAGACCGTCTTCCGCAGTCGCTTCCATTACGATGGGTGCTATGGCCAGGATCAGTCTCGACAATCGTGTTGTGTTCATCACTGGCGCGAGCGCAGGAATTGGAGCAGCCTGTGCCCACGCGTTTGCCGCCGAAGGCGCACGTTTGCTGCTGGCCGCCCGCCGCGTCGAACGCCTCACCGCAATGGAGGCCTACCTGCGCAAAGCGGGCGCCAAAGCCATCCACAGTTTTCAGCTGGATGTGCAGAACCGCTCTGCCGTCGAGAGCTCCCTCTCCGCGCTGCCGGAAGACTGGCGAGCCATCGACGTCCTGGTGAATAACGCCGGCCTCAGCCGTGGCCTGGACAAGTTGTGGGAGGGGAAGACCGAGGACTGGGAAGACATGATCGACACCAACATCAAAGGCCTGCTCTGGGTCACGCGCGCGGTCGTTCGGGGCATGGTGCAGCGCGGCCGCGGGCACGTTGTGAACCTCACCTCGACAGCAGCGGAACTGGCCTACCCCGGCGGCAACGTCTATTGCGGCACGAAAGCCGCGGTGCGCCTCATCAACGACGGGCTGCGTCAAGATCTGATGGGCACGCCCGTGCGGGTCACCAGCATAGCCCCGGGCATGGTCGAGACTGAATTCAGCGAAGTGCGTTTTCGCGGCGACAAGGAGCGCGCTGGGAAGGTCTACCAGAACATCACGCCGCTCACCCCCGAGGACGTAGCCGACGCCGTTGTTTGGGCGACGACGCGCCCGGCCCACGTGAACATCGCGCATTTGCTGATGACCACCATCGATCAGGCCAACTCGCTTGTATTCCACCGGCACAGTTGACGGCCTGGCGCCCACGTCGGTTTTTCAGGGCCCTCGGAGGTAAACCTACCCAAGCTGCGCAATTTGCTTTTCGATCGTGTCCAGGGCTGCCTGCAGCGCCGCACGTCGGATCGGGCTCGATGTGCGCTCATCGAGGATCCGTTCCCGCTCGAGTTGCAGCACCTGGCGCTGTCGAATGCGGGCCGCCTCCTCTGCATCAAGGCGGCGTCCGTCAGAGCCCGCCACCGGGTGGCGGTTCTGTGTCTGCTGCTCCACCTGGTCTTCGACCGATTTGCTCTCCCATCCTCTGGCCATGCTTTTATGCTACCGCTCGAGCCGCATGCACGGCCCGCGCTGTGGCATCCTTTTCGCATGAAAATCTGGCGAATTCCCACCTTTGGTATCGAGCACCTGGAACTCACCGAAGTTCCCGATCCGCAGCCGAAACGCGGCGAGGTCCTCATCAAAGTCCACGCGGTCTCGGTCAATTACCGCGACCTCATGATCGTCCTCGGGCAGTACAACCCGAAGATGCATCTGCCCCGTATCCCCATTTCGGATGGAGCAGGCGAAGTACTCGCCACCGGTGAAGGCGTCACCCGCATCAGGCCAGGAGACCGCGTCGCCGGCATCTTCATGCAGAACTGGATTGACGGCCGTGCCGACGCGGAGAAGATCAAAGGGGCGCTTGGCGGCGACATCGATGGCATGCTCGCCCAATGTGTCGTGCTGCACGAGAACGGCGTCGTCCGCATACCCGAACACCTGTCCTGGGAGGAAGCGGCGACGCTGCCATGTGCCGGAGTAACTGCCTGGAACGCAGTCGTCCACGCAGGCAAAGTCAAGGCCGGAGATGTGGTGGTGATTCAGGGAACCGGCGGCGTATCGATCTTTGCGTTGCAGTTTGCAAAGCTTCTTGGTGCACGCGTTCTGGGAACTTCCGGCAGCGGCGACAAACTCGAGCGCGCCCACAAGCTTGGCCTGGATGCTGGCGTCAATTACAAGGTTCAAGCCGATTGGGACAAATGGATCATGCAGCAGACTGGCGGCCGCGGCGCCGATCTCGTCGTCGAGGTTGGCGGCGCAGGTACGTTCACCCGCTCCCTGCGCGCCATCAGTATTGGCGGCACCATCGCGCAAATTGGCGTGCTCAGTCAATCCACTGAGCCGGTGGAAGTGCCTCTGATCCTGCACCGGCAGGTCCGCCTTCGGGGAATCTATGTAGGTTCACGTGCCCATTTCGAAGAAATGAACCGTGCCCTCCAGCTACATGGCGTAAAACCCGTGGTCGATCAGGTATTTAGCTTCAACCAGTTGCCGGACGCCTTACGGCGCATGCAGGCCGAAGCCCACTTCGGCAAGATTGTCATCTCCCTCAACCAATGAAATAATTTTGTACGCGCAGGCGACATTTTCGGCTTAAATGCATCAGATGAGTTGCGAAACCGCCGTTTGAAACTTGAAAGGAGCGTGTTCGCCCCATGAGCAAGATCACTGCCTGCCTTCGTGCTGTCGTGAACTTCTTCACGGAAATCCTGTTCGGATGCAGTCATATGAAGTTGACGCGTCCTTTCACCATCCAAGGCGAGACCTACATGGTCTGCCTCAGTTGCGGAAAGCAGCTGTATTACTCCGCAAAAGAGATGCGCCCGCTGTCCATGAGCGAAGTCCGGCGCATGAGGGCCGCCGCCGAGGTCAAAGTCATGCCGGCGCCTCTCGCCGTGCCGGCGCTGGTGCCCGCGCAGGATCACAAGCCGCACATTGCGGCGTAACGTTCCGGTAACTTCCCCGAAAGGAGCGCCTCCCGGCGCTCCTTTTCTGTCGGTGCCGCGCGCAATCCTACTAACATAGGGATCGGACCCGATGCTTCGCGCCCCTTTAGGTCGGATTGTGCTTCTTGCCCTCACGCTCTTCGTGGCGGGCTGCGGCACCATGCAGGTTCCGGTCGCGGGAGCCAGCGCCGATCTCTCCGTCACCGCCTCTGCCTTGATCGTCGGCACCAACGGCCAGGTAGCGCTGCACGCTTTTCTTCCCGCCGGTCAGACGGCACGTGTGACGTGGAGTATCGCTTCGGAGAACAACGCCGTCTCTCTGGGCCAAGGCCAGATCGAACCCTCCGGCCTCTACACCGCGCCCGGTTCGCTTTCGGCAGACAACGTGCCGGTTCGCATTGAAGCGCGTCTCGCCAGCAATCCTTCCGCCGTCGCCGCGATCACGCTGCTCGTGCATCCCGGGTTCGTGCAGCCTCTGCTGCCGCAGAACCTCGCCCTCACGCCAGGAACCACCACTGAGGTGACAGCGCAAATCGCCGAAGTCGATGCCGGACAGGTCGCCTGGACCCTCGCCAGCTCCGCCACGGGAGCGCAGACCACCTCCGGGTCGCTGGGTACACTGAGCGGCTCGAGTTGCCAGCGCCGTCCCGATCGCTACACCACGTGCAGCGTCGCCTACACCGCTCCCAATATCACTCCGGCGAATCCCGTATATGTGATGGCGTCCATCAATGACAGTCACGTCGTCTCCCGGCTGCACGTGCTGTTGAACGACCGCGGCATTGTCAGCAATCCGGTCGCGAACCAGCAAATCCAGAACACGCCTGCCTCCCTCGGTACCTCCGGCGGCAACGACGGCGACTACGATACATACGAGGATAAGCAGGGCAATTCGTACGTCGCCGATTGCTGCGGTGGCACGCTCGGGGCGCTCGTCCAGGACGAGCAAAAAAACCAGTACATCCTCAGCAACAACCACGTGCTGGCCGAATCCGACCAGGCGCAGGTGGGCGACACGATCGACCAGCCCGGTCTTATCGATGGAGCCTGCACGCCGCTCAGCCGTGCAGGTTCGACTCTGCGTCCGCTGGCCTCGCTCCGCTATTTCGTTCCCCTCAACGCCGCGCAGACCAACGTCGATGCCGCCCTCGCGCTGGCATGGCCCGGCGCGGTTGATCCCTCAGGCAGCATTCTCGAACTGGGCTCGCCTGGACAGGACCAGATGCTGACCGCAGCGCCTCCGGTCGCCGGCCACGGGGAACCGCTCACCGTGACCGCAGCGCCTCCGGTCGCCGGCCACGGGGAACCGCTCACCGCGCAAAACCTTGGCATGAACGTGGTCAAGAGCGGCCGCACGACGGGCCTCACCTGCTCCAGCATCGACGCGGTTTCGCTCACAGTTAAGGTGGACTACTACAAGGACTGCGCGGAAACGCAGCCGTACACGACCAGGGTGTTCACCAACCAAATCGGTATCGGTGGAGCACATTTCACCGACAGCGGCGACTCGGGCGCGCTCGTGCTCGACGCCAGCAACGCCGAGCCCATCGGGCTCTATTTTGCCGGAGGTACGGACGGCGACGGTCACGGTCTCAGCGTGGCCAATCCGATAGGCGACGTCCTGCGCGAACTGGGTGCGCAGGCCGGCAGCCGCATGAACATCGTCGGCACTTCTACTCCGCACACCGTGGCGTGCCTCCGCTATGATCCAGCAGTTCCCGCGGAGCCCCCGCATCTCGCTGCGTCAGCGCTGGAGGACGCGCGGTCGGCCTCAACGGCTGCCCCGGCCTCGTTGCGCGGAGAAGGCTTGCTCGGTACCGCGGCCGGCAGCAGCCTCGACAATCCCGGCGCTCCTGCCGTGATTGTCTATACCGACCACCCCGGACGCAGCATTCCGCAGACCGTCAATGGTATCCGCACGCAGGTCATCGCCACCGATGCTGCAGCCCTCGCGCGCGGAACGGCACCCACCATGCCAGCCCTGGAGCCAGGAATTCACCTCTCGGCAGGCGTCCTGGCGAACGCTGCCTCCGTTGAGCAGAGCGTTGCGGCGCGGCTCTTGAAAGATCCTGCGATCTTCGGCGTGGGCGTGACGCAGAGCCTCGACAATCCTGAGGAACCCGCGCTGCTCGTCCTCGTCGATATAGGACGCACGCCGCAGACGATGCCTGCCACCATGGGC
Organism: Acidobacteriaceae bacterium; assembly: GCA_035273225.1. Classification (GTDB taxonomy): domain Bacteria; phylum Acidobacteriota; class Terriglobia; order Terriglobales; family Acidobacteriaceae; genus Palsa-343. The sequence continues at coordinate 13,213 of DATEPN010000412.1, forward strand.
GGGCTGCGCATACGTTACCTGCGACTGCACCGCTTTCACACCACGCGCGCCCGCGAAGCTGCGCCGGGCCAGCCGAATGCGTGCTCGCTGAAAGGTCTGCAGCCGGTTCGCGAACCGCTTAGCTCTCACCAACCGCGGTAGTCGCGAGCGCAGGCGTATTCGGTTCGGCGACAGGCCGGAATTCGCCCTCCCATTGTGCGACTACCGCAGCTGCGAGGCAGTTTCCGGTCACGTTGATCACCGTGCGACCCATGTCGAGCAATGCATCGATGCCCAGGATCACGATGATCGGCTCAACCGGCAGCCCAAAGATCGAAGCCGTCGTCAGCAGCAGGACCAGGCCGGCGCGCGCGACGCCAGCCATGCCTTTGCTGATCACCATCAGCATCAGCAGCATCACAATCTGACGACCCAGCGTCATGTGGATGCCCGCGGCCTGTGCGGTGAAGACCGCAGCCAGCGACAGATAAATGCCTGTGCCCGCCAGATTAAAGCTGTACCCCGTCGGAATCACGAAGGCGACAATCTTGCGCGGTACGCCAAACGCCTCCATCTTTTCCATCGCGCTCGGCAGAGCCGCTTCGCTCGTGCTGGTCGCAAACGCAATCGTTGCCGGCTCAGCGACCGCTCGCAAAAAGCCCATCAGCGGAATGCGCGCCAGTAGCACCACCGGTAGCATCGCCAGCAGCACGAAGACGATCAGCGCGACATAGAGCGTCAGCAACAGCTTTCCTAAATTGAACATCACGCCGATTCCCGCCGTCGCCACGGTGTAGGCAAGCGCGGCGCCGACGCCGATCGGCGCGGACAGCATCACGATGTTCGTGAAGGCGAACATCGTCTCGGTAAACGACTCGGCAACGCGGAGCATCGGGTCGCGCTTCTTCTCGGGAAGCTGTCCGAGTGCAAGTCCGAAGACAACCGCGAAGACCAGCACCTGCAGGATCTCGTTATCGGCAACGGCTCGCGCAATGTTTTCCGGAAACACGTGCAGCAGGAACCCCTGCCACGTCAGTGCCGTATGTTGTGAACCGGTGATGGCCGCCGCTGCCGATTTGGCCGCCGCTGTGGCGCTCATGTTCAGCCCGACACCCGCCTTTGATATGTCGATTGCGGCGAGGCCAATCACCAGCGCAATCGTGGTCAGCACCTCGAAATAGATGAGCGATTTCAGCCCCAGGCGGCCGACGGTTTTGGCCTCTGCATGCCCGGCAATGCCGGTGATCAGCGTTCCCAGAATGAGAGGCGCGACAATCAGCCGTACCAACCGCAGAAAAATGTCACTAAAAATACGGCAGGAGATCGCCGCGTGCGGAGCATCGAGCCCAAACTCGATCCCGACAATCATCGCGAAAAAGATCCAGCCCGTCAGGGTCCGATGGCGGACGGCGGCAGCAGCCATGAACGCCAGTGCCAGCACTCGAAGCGCAATCGCCACAGCGGCTGACCCGCCATGGACATGCTGCAGGATCCCACCGGCAAGATACAGAAGCAGTCCGCACAGGACCAGCAGTGCCAACTGCGACTTCGCCCAATGGGGGCCCACGGCACCAGGGTTCATGACCAGCCAGCATATCGCGTTTGCTCAGCGTGACGATATGCGGGGTGTTCTATCCTGATCGCAGGATTTCCACGCATGCGAGCTGTCGTCACCGCTCTTCTCGTCGCCTCCTTTTCCACTGCCATTGCCCGTGCGCAGGTGCTGGATCCGCTCGCGCCAAAGCCGAGTTCCAGCCAGTCCACGAACCCGCTGACGAATCCCGGCGCGACTCCTGGCGTTCAGCTTCTCTACGACCTGGAAGCAAAGTTTGCCGCCGATACCGCTCGCGGAGGTGGCCCGGCTTTCGCCTCCTGGTTTGCTCCTGACGCCGTCACTCTGGCCAACGGCAAGCCTCCGGTCGTGGGACATGACGCGATCGCCGCCGCCGCCACCTGGACGCCCGACGCTTACCAACTCACCTGGACTCCCGAGGGCGCGCGCATTTCCGCCAGCGGAGACATGGGATTCACCTGGGGACACTACACGGGGACTTCCAAGGACAGCAACGGCGGCACCATCAAGACCGAGGGCCGCTACATGAGCGTGTGGAAGAAGCAGCCTGACGGCACCTGGAAGGTCGAAGTCGACGCCAGCAACGACGGGCCACCTGCCGACTGCTGCAGCCTCCATTAGTCGACGGCTCCAATCTCGCTCAAGCGAGGCTCCTCCTCGCGGTGGGGATGTCTACATCTGATCACTTAACTCAAACGGTTACCGCTCCCCCCTTCCTGGCCAGAATTGACCACGCATGCGCGTCCTTTGTCTGTGACAATCGCGTTGGACCCCGGTAGTTGCATTTGCGCCACGGAAGGGAAGCGGTTGTACCTCGATGAGTTACGGGACGTTAACGGCGCCACGCAATGAAGCCGAACGGCTAAAGACGCTGCTGCGCTACGAAATCCTCGACACGCTGCCCGAAGTTGCCTACGACGAGATCGCCCGCATCGCGGCGCAAATCACCGGCGCTCGCTTCTCCTACATCGGATTTATCGACGCCAACCGCGTGTGGTTCAAGTCACGCGTTGGCTTCGCGGCCCAGCAATGGCCACGTTCCGCGACTGCCTGCCAGTACGTCGTACTCGGCACCGAGCCGATGCTGGTCCACGACGCCGCAATCGACTCCCGTTTTCTTGCGGAGGGCGCGACCCTCGCTCCTGAGCTGGACTGCCGTTCTTATGCCGGCGCGCCGCTCTGTGGACCCGGCGGCGCCGTTGGGACGCTGGCCGTACTGTCGCCCATCCCGCAGGCGTTTACAGAGGAGCACGCCTCGATCTTGGCTGTGCTTGCGCGTCAGGTGGTCACCCACCTCGAGCACACCGTGCAGACCCGCGCCCAGGAGCGCGCCATTCGCGCACGCCAGCGGATTGAGCGCGCCCTGACTGCCGAGCGCAACTTCGTCTCCGCTGTGCTCGATACCATGCCGGCTCTCGTGTTGGTGCTCGATACCGCCGGCCGCATCGTGCGTTTCAATCGCGCGTGCGAGGAAATTACCGGCTACACCTCTGCCGAACTCGCTGGCCGGCCGATTCCGCGCGGTCTCTTTTCTCGCGAGGATCATCAGCGCGTCCTCGCTATGCTCTGCAACGGTGCGGACGGAAAGCCGCACGAGCCCCGCGAACTGTCCTGGTTTTCCCGTGACGGGCAGGAGCGCTGCATCGCCTGGAATACGACGAACCTCCCCGATGGCGTCGGAGAAACGAGCTTCATCATCATGACCGGCGTCGACGTCACGGAGCGCCGCCGCCTCGATCGCATGAAGGATGAATTCATTTCGACCGTGAGCCATGAGTTGCGCACCCCGCTTACTTCGCTGAATGCCGCCGTTGGCCTGCTCGCCAGCGGCGCATTGCGCGATGCGCCGGATAAATCGGATCAAATGATGCAGGTGGCCATCGGCAATTCCCAGCGCCTTGTCCGCCTCGTCAACGACATTCTGGACTTTGAGCGGATGGGCGCGGGGCGCCTGCCCATGCAATTTGCTGAGGCAAGCACGCAGGAGTTACTGCACCACGCCGCCGAACTCCATCGGCTGCAAGCCGAGAAGGCCAGGATCGCCCTGCGTATCGAGCCGCACTCCCTCTCGGTCTGGATTGATCGCGACCGCATCCTCCAGACGCTCGGCAATCTCATCAGCAATGCCATCAAATTTTCGCCGCAGGGCAGTGAAGTCGTGCTCTCCGCGCGTCCGCTGCACGGAACGCACGCGCTGCTCAGCGTGCGCGACCAGGGGCGGGGCATTCCCGCCGAGAAGCTGGAATTGATCTTCGAGCGCTTTCAGCAAGTCGATGCATCCGATTCGCGCGCCATGGGCGGCGCAGGACTCGGATTAGCGATCTGCCGCAACATAGTCCGGCAGCACGGCGGGCGCATTTGGGCGGAGAGCGTCGTCGGCCAGGGTAGCGCCTTCCACTTTACGATTCCGCTCAGGGCCCGGCGTCAGCGCAAGCTGCAGTTAGCCGCGCCGCACTGAGCCCAGCTCTTCGTGGTTATTCGATTCCACCTCTGCCGGTCGTGCTGGTGCCGGTGGTCGCGGCGCTGGCTGCGCCATTGCCCGCGGCTGCACGCCGGTGTGCGGCATCATCTGATGCATCGTCACGATCAGTGCCACGGCAGGCGTCGATCCCGCGCAACGGTAAGCATGCGGAGTACCCGCATCGAAGTACGCACTATCCCCTGCGCTCATCGTGTGCATCCGATCGCCGTGGCGGATCTCAAGATCGCCCTGCAGCAGATAGAGAAATTCGTATCCCGGATGGACGTGCGGCCGCACCTCGGCTGTCTTCTTGGCCGGCACAAATTCCGCGTAATACGGATCGAGTTGGCGGTCGGGAACCATGTAGGCCAGGCTTTCGAAGTAATAGGTCGGATCATCCACGCCCGACTGCGGCAGCCGCACACGCTCACTGCGCCGGTGCACGCGGAACAGCGGATGCGGCTCCGGCTCGAAGAAATAGGAGAGGTCGCGCCCGAAGACCATCGCGATCCGCGCAAGGTTGCGCAGTGTTGGCACCACCCGGCCGGTTTCCAGTTGCGAGAGGAAGCTTGCCGAGAGCCCTGCGAGCCGGCCCAGTTCCACCAGGCCCATCGAGCGCTTCAGGCGTAGCCGCCGTATACGCTCGCCAATGTGTTTCTCAGCAATAAAAGCGTCGGCAGACGGAGCGTCGCTCGGTGCCGAATCGAAGTGAGGAGCGGCAGGTTCTAACTTGCTGTCCATGACTGTGACCCATGAGTATCAGCCTGAGTTTCTGCGATGGCTGAAGCTATCAGAATGTTTCCCAAATCACAAGAATTTTCGATCACGTCAATCGTTACCAAAGGCGCCGCCGAGTCACACTGCCGATTACCCCTGTTCGCGCTGATTGGCCGAGCGCCACCGGGTACGGCGCAAGCTTTTGAGGCCACGCGACATCCCGGCCAAACCCCTCGCGTCCTTTGCTACGCTGGGAATGCATGAAGAAATGCGCAGCCTGGGGCATCGGCCCGTCAGCCGGTCTGCTGTGGCTCGTCGGATGTGCCCTGGCCGGCAATCCGCAGCCGCCGACCCTTTGGATGCCCGAACCGGTGCGTGACCTCAGCGGGATCCGCGTTGGCAACGATGTCCATCTGCACTGGACCATGCCGAAAAACACCACCGACAAGGTGGCTCTGCAAGGCAATCAGCGCGCGCACATCTGCTGGCTCCCTGGAGCCGCGCCCAGCCCCCACGAACGCGTGCCGCCGCGACCCGTCCCCAGCACAGGCCTGCCCGGCTGCCAACCCGCTGGCGACCGGGTCTTCCCGCCCAACCGGCCTGCCGACTTCACCGCACAATTGCCCGCTGAGCTGCTTTCCGAGCCGCCGGGTGTCGTCAGTTACTTTGTCGAGTTGCAGAATCCCTCCGGCAAAACCGCTGGCCCATCGAACCCCGCCTACGTGGCCACCGGATCAGCTCCTCCCACTGTGGACGGACTGAGCGCGAATGCCCAGGCGACGGGAGTTGTTTTGCACTGGCTGAAAGCGAGTTTCGAACCGGGCCTTGTGCTGCGTATCCACCGCACCCCGATGACGACGCCAGGCGCGCCGAAGACCAATCCCGCCGCTGGCGTTCCGCCTTCTGCGCAGCAGACCCTCGAAGTTGATCTGGGCAAAGGCGATCCCGGCCAGGCGCTCGATCACGACGCGGTTCTGGACCACACCTGGCAATACACGGTGGAGCGCGTCCGCCGCCAAAGCGCCGATCACCAGGTCATCGAAGTGGCGGGTCCACCCTCCCCGGCCATCACCATCAACGCGAAAGACGTCTTCCCACCCGCTATTCCCACCGGTCTGGCGGCCGTCGCCGACGAGCAGGCGCACGCCATTGAGCTTTCATGGACGCCCGATACCGATCCCGACCTGGCTGGCTACGTTGTCTATCGTCACGACGAAGCCGGTGCCATCCAGCGCATTTCCGGCACCAGCCTCATCGTCGCGACAACCTTTACCGACCGCAATGTCATGGCCGGGCGCCGCTATGCTTACGCCGTGAGCGCCGTCGATCATGACGGCAACGAGAGTGCCCGATCCGCAGAAGTGGAAGAACAAATCTCGCAGCAGGAGAATGCCCCGCAATGAAATATTGCCGCTTCCAAACCAGCTCCGGCCCGCAGTACGGAGAAGTTATCGACCGTGCGGGTGCTCTGTGGATCGAGCGCCTCCTGCCGCCTTTCCCGGAAGACCCGTGGACGAAGCTGAACGAGGATGGATTCGAGCGCATCCCGCTTGCCAAGGCGAACCTGCTCGCCCCCGTCGTTCCATCCAAGATCGTCTGCGTCGGGCGCAACTACCGCGAGCATGCCGCGGAACTCGGCAACGAGGTTCCCAAAGAGCCGCTGCTCTTTCTCAAAGCGCCCAGTGCCGTCATCGCGCCCGGCGAGTCGATTCACATCCCGAGCATCTCGAAGCGGGTCGACTTCGAAGGCGAACTCGCCGTGGTCATCGGCAAACGTGCCTCGCGCATCGGGCCCGACGAGGACGTTAAGCCCTACATCCGCGGCTACACTATCGTGAACGACGTCACCGCCCGCGATCTGCAGAAGTCGGACGGCCAATGGTCCCGCGCGAAAGGCTTCGACACGTTTTGTCCCATCGGTCCGCTGGTCACCGACGAGGTTGACCCAGCCGCCGGTCTCACCCTCGAAACGCGCCTCAACGGTCAGGTGAAGCAACATGGCTCGACGGTCGACCTGATCTTCGATATTCCTTTTCTGCTGCGCCACATCACGGCCGCCATGACTCTGCTGCCCGGTGACGTGATCCCTACCGGCACTCCGGCGGGGGTGGCCCCAATGCAGAGTGGTGATCGCATTGAGGTTTCCATCGAGGGTATCGGCTGGCTGGAGAACCCGGTAACGACGTAGCCCGCCCACCAGGTCGGGCATCTAAATGGGTGTGTTCTCATGGTAAGCATGCAGCGTTCCCGGCCGGGATTTCCGCCCGGCCTGCCGCATGCCCGATAATGGTGAGAGAAGGGGGAGGGATGGCTAAGACACTGCTTGCGCAGCTTCGGGAAATGACGACGGTCGTCGCCGACACAGGCGACATTGATGCGATTGAGAAGGCGCGCCCGCAGGACGCGACCACCAACCCGTCGTTGCTGACGACGGCGGCGCAAATGCCCCAGTACAGCAAGATCGTCGACGACGTGCTCCTTGACGCGAAAAAGCAACTCGGCGAAAACGCAGAAGATGCGAAAGTGACGAAGCTCGCCTTTGAGAATCTCGCCGTCGCGTTCGGCAAAAAGATTCTCCAGATCATTCCGGGCCGTGTCTCAACCGAAGTCGACGCGCGCATCTCGTTTGATACCGATGCGACCGTCGCCCAGGCGCACTCGATCATCGACAAATACGAGAAGGCCGGAGTCTCCCGCGACCGTGTCCTGATCAAGATCGCCTCGACCTGGAAGGGCATTCGCGCCGCCGAGCGGCTGGAGAAAGAGGGCATTCACTGCAACCTGACACTGCTCTTCGGCATTCATCAGGCCGTCGCCTGCGCTGAAGCTGGCGTCACGCTCGTCTCGCCTTTCGTCGGCCGCATTCTCGACTGGTACAAGAAGGACACCGGCAAGGACTACAAGGGAGCCGATGACCCCGGTGTGCAGTCCGTGACGCGCGTTTACAACTACTTCAAGCACTTCGGATATAAGACGCAAGTCATGGGCGCCAGCTTCCGCAACACGGGCGAAATCATCGAACTCGCCGGATGCGACCTGCTCACCATCTCCCCGCAACTCCTCAAGGAACTCGATTCCACCGAGGGCACGCTGGAGCGCAAGCTGGACCCGACCAGGGCGAAGTCAATACAGATCGAGAAGCTGAACATCGACGAGGCGAACTTCGAGAAAATGCACGCCGCCGATCGTATGGCACACGACAAGCTCAGTGAAGGCATCGACGGATTCAGCAAAGCTCTGATCCAGCTCGAGCAGCTTCTCGCGAAGCGCCTGGCCGAACTCGAATCCTCAAAGGCCGTCGCAGCGCGCTAGCGTTTGCTTCGGGGAGGACCACGCAGGCAGCCTTTGGGCTGCCTGTTTTCCTTGCGGGAAACTCGCGTACGACTCGCCGCGGCGTTATCGCGCTATCCAGTTCCGGACAATTTGGCATAACCACTTCTCGATACGAGCTGGCATCTCATCCTGACAACTTGCGCCCAATCAGCCATAGCCACTAAACTCCGGGTCCATGGGCGACGTTTCGGCCGGAATTCTCCCCGTCATTCCCGTGGATCGCGCAGCGCCCACGCCGCTGCACCGGCAGGTCTATGGAGGATTCCGAGATGCCATCCTGCGCGGGGACCTCGCAGCAGGACAGCAGGTGCCATCCAGCCGCGCGCTCGCCTCAGAATTAGGCATCTCGCGCTTTCCGGTGCTGGACGCGTACTCGCAGCTGCTGGCCGAGGGCTATTTCGAGACCCGCGTCGGCTCCGGAACATTCGTCTCTTCCGATCTCCAAATCCAGAAGCGCAGCACGCGCCCGCTGGTCGCAAAAGCAAGCCCCGAGCGCAGCCCGTCGCGGCGCTCCGCACTCTATCCCGCATACGAGCGGTTGCCGTGGCGCCACGGTTGGGGAGCATTCGGCGTGCACCAGCCGGCCCTCGATCACTTTCCCTTCGATGTGTGGTCGAAGCTCCTGTCGCGTCATAGCCGCAAGCTGCGCGTCTATCCCACGCACAACACGGGGCCCCTGGGACTGCAGCCCTTCCGGGAAGCAATCTGCTCGTACCTGCGTACCGCCCGTGCGGTTCGTTGTGAGCCGGAGCAGATTATGGTCCTCTCCGGCTCGCAACAGGCCCTCGACATCACCACGCGCGTCCTGCTCGACCCGGGCGACGCTGCCTGGACCGAAGAGCCGTGTTATCCGCTCGTGCGCTCCCTGCTCCTCGGTTCCGGCTGTGCGCCCGTTCCCGTTCCCGTCGACCAGGAGGGCATTGACGTTGCGGCCGGGATGCGAATCGCTCCGCGCGCACGCGCCGCGTTCGTCACTCCCTCCCACCACTACGCACTCGGAGTTACGATGAGCGCCGGCCGCCGCTTCCAGCTGCTCGAGTGGGCGCGCCAGTCCTCCTCCTGGATCGTCGAGGACGACTACGACAGTGAGTACCGCTACGAAAGCATGCCCATTCCATCGCTGCAGAGCCTCGATCCCGGCGGCTCGGTCGTCTACATCGGCACATTCAGCAAAGTGCTGCGGCCCTCACTACGACTTGGATACATTGTCATTCCCCCAGACCTGGTGGATCGATTCGTCGCCGTACGCTTCGCCATGGACATCTTTCCGTCGTACCTCTTTCAGGAGGTCCTGACGGACTTCATGCACGGCGGCCATTTCACGCGGCACATCCGCCGCATGCGCGCTCTCTACAAAGAGCGTCGCACCGCACTGGTCGACGCTTTGCGTGCCGAGTTTGACGGGTTCTTCGAAATCCAGGGCGCCCAGGCGGGCATGCACCTCACCGTCACTCTGCCTGCCGGCTACAACGACGTGGAGATCGCAACCCGTGCCGCGAAAGAGAAACTGTGGCTCTGGCCTTTATCGCTATGTTTCTTCGGCGAGACGAAGCTTCAGGGGTTCATCCTCGGTTTTGCGAACACGCCCGCGGAGCAAATGCGGACCGCCGTCCAGCGCATGCGCCAGCTGATCGGTGTGTAATCGATATCGTCTGCGTTCTCCGCGTACCTGTGGTGACACGGTTGATTCGGCGGCTCCCATTAAGCCCGATTCTGGTTGGAATGGGTAGCAGGCACCCACTGGGGATCCCGCTTCTCCAAAAACGCGCGCACTCCCTCGCGAAAATCTGCCGTGGATCGCGCCTCTACATTCGCCCGGATCGCCGCATCCAGATCATCGGCCAATGTGCGATCCGCGAATTGAGCTAACAGCCGCTTTGTCGCCTGCATCGCTGTCGGACTATTGCGCAACAGCGTCTCTCCGATCGCACGCGCTTCTCGCATCAGCTCCGGCTCCAGCACCACTCGCGTCACCAGCCCCAGCGCCCGCGCCTCCTCGGCGGAGATCAGTCGCCCGCTCAGCAGCAGGTCGCGCGCCTGTTTGTCCCCAATTTGCGACCGCAGATACGCCGAGACGATCGCCGGAATAAACCCGATGCGCACCTCGGTGTATCCGAACTTTGCTTCCGGTACGGCGAGCGTAAAGTCACACAGCGTTGCGATGCCCATTCCCCCGGCAATGGCCGGCCCATTCACCGCAGCAAGAGTCGGCTTCGGCAGCACGTAGAGCGTGTGCAGCAGGTGCGCGATCTTCTCCGCCTCCGCCCTGCAGCTCTCCTCAAATTGAGGATCGCTCGTGGCCACCTCCGACATCTGCCGCAGATGATCCAGATCGAGCCCCGCGCAGAACGCCGATCCAGCCCCGGTTAAGATGACAACTCGGCAATTGTGATTCGCCGCCGCGGCTTCGAGCGCCTGCGTCAATTCGCCAATGAGTTCCGGCGTCAGCGCATTGCGCTTCTCGGGCCGGTTCAGCAGGATGGTGTGAATGCCGGAATCGGTGTGGGTATGCAGGGTCGCGTAGTGCGTCATTAAGATCCTCGTGGACTCAAAATCTTACCGTCCGCCGAGAGATCATCGCCACTCGTACGAATACATCCTTTTTGTCTTCCGTGTTCTCGTGGTTGACGCTTTTTGCCGGAAAGAACAAAGGGCCGGAGTATCCATCAGGGCTCCGGCCCCTTTCATCGGCGAAGCTCAGCGGCGACGCCAATGGCCCTCGACCCAGTACCAGCCTCCGCGCTCATGCCGCCAATGTCCCGGGACCCACGCCCATCCCGGATGTGGTGGCTGCACCCAGTGACCTGGCACCCACACATAGCGCGCGCCGTCCCAGCGGTGATAACCCGCGACCCACACAAGACCGGGGTGAGGGCGCGGCGCGGGCCGTTCTACCACCGGCGGGGGCGGACCGATGCGCACATAAACATGCTGCGCAAAAGCCGATGGCAGGCACAACAGAGTCGCGGCTGCAAACAGGAATAGCTTTCTCATCTTGCGTAACGTCCTTTCAGCAGATACATCGAGGTTGTGCGGGTTGCGCACGCACTCGATCAGACACACGGATTGCGCACAGGTTGCGCCGACGGTGCGCCAAACGATACGCGCTCCAAATCTCTCCCAGGAGTGAAACTCATGACCGCGTTTTACGTCTGCAGCGAAGGGGCTACGATCGCGCCAGCGCCCACGCAACCGTCGTGTCCCCGCGAAGACCGGTTGTTGCTTCGGCTTCATGCGTCAGCGCAGCTTCCACCGCTTCGCAGTCGAGATGGACCTCCGCCGCAGCGATGGCTTCCACCGATGCGCCCACGAAGCAGAGTTCGCAGACGCCCAGTCCTTCACCGGTTTGTAATGGCGGTCCAAACACGCGGCAGGTCATCGGACGGGCAGCATACAAATCGCAGAGTCCGGTCACCGGATCGAGCACCGGACACGGTTCATCGTTCGCAAACTCGTCGAAGGCTTCCGCACGTTCCGGATCCAGAATGCCGCCCTTGGCGTCTCCCGGAAAATCCGACGCGAGCCGCTCGACAGCTTCCCTGGCCCGTCGCCGTATTGCTGCCGCGCGAGCTGGATCGGTCTGCTGCAGGTCCGCCAAACCCGCGCGCAACCGCTCTGCATCCAGCTGCGAAATCGCGAACACGCCGATGCAGCACTGTGTGCATCCCGGAGCGCACTTGAGCCATGCACCCGCTCGGCGAGCAGCGTCTGCCGTCGCGGCGTCGACAATCTGGACGAGGTGCTGGTCACCATCGGGGAGCATGAGGTCAGCATATCGGGGACACAATTGTCTCGCCAACTCCAACAGGCGGCGTTTTCACCCCTCCCAAGCCACAATAGAGACGATGACTAAACCGGCCGAGCATATCTCCATTGCCCCCAACGAGCGGGTTTTCGTCCTCACCGGAGCGGGCGTGAGTGCCGAAAGTGGCCTCAAGACCTTCCGCGACCAGGGCGGCCTATGGGAAGGCCACCGGGTCGAGGAGGTCGCTACGCCCGAGGCCTGGGAAGGAGACGCCGAGCGCGTCTGGCGCTTCTACAGCCAGCGTCGTCGCGATGCGCGCAATGCCCAGCCGAACCCTGCCCACCGCGCCCTTGCCGAACTCGAAGGGAAGCTCGGTGACCATTTCATTCTGGTCACGCAGAACGTCGACGATCTGCACGAGAAGGCTGGATCACAACGCCTCGTGCACATGCACGGGGAGCTGTTCGCCTCGCGCTGCGAGTTCAGTCCCCTGGCTCGCGGCGTCGGCGCATGGGCCTGCCCGCGCGAGCCATTCCACGATGAAGCCCTCTATGAGTCGGCAGACGCTATCGCCCGCTGCTCCTGCGGAGGCCGCATCCGCCCGCACATCGTCTGGTTTGGAGAGATTCCCCTCGCCATGGATCGCATTCAGCGGGAGATCGATCGCGCCACCGTCATGTTGGTTGTCGGCACCTCGGGAGCGGTCTATCCAGCGGCAAACTTCGTCCGCTGGGCCCGGCCGCACGTTCGCAAGATCTACATCGGCCCGGAGCAGCCGATGAACGCGCATGCCTTTACCGACATTGTTCTGGGGAATGCAGGAGCCGTGCTGCCGGGCCTGATCGAAGTGCGCTGAGGCGGGAGGAGGTCCGCCTCTGCGCGCAGGGGGAGGGTCTAGTGCGTGGGTATGGCGTCGCGCAGTCCGGCACGCATGCGGGCAATCTCGTCGCTCATGGTGCGAGCAGCCACGAGGCAGAGATGCGGCGAGCGCTCCAGAAGGGCCGATACCTGGCTGGCCGAGATGAAGCCCAGCTCTGCATCTTCCGACACCCGTGCCGACAAGCTATACGTGCCGGTGAGTGCTGCCGGAAGTCCGGCAATGTCGCCCGGCCCCAGTGTTTTTGTGAGCCAGGGGCTGCCCGGCGCCTCGATATACATCGTCACGGCGCCTCTGTGTATGACGAATACGCCGGACACCGGGTCGCCACACCGAAACAAGAGCGTGCCGCTGGGCATAGCGACCGCCGATGCGATGCGATCAAGCTCCGCGTTTAACTCCTTAATTTCCGAAGACATACCAACTCCAGGCTACAAGCGCCTTACCCGAATTCTCTCCGGTCACGCCTGGGGCTGCTGTGATGAGAATCACATGGCGAAGCCCCCGAACCTCAGCCTACGGCTCTCCAGCGCGTGAGGCTGCCATGACCTGGTCATTGAATCGGTTGAAGAACTCCGCGTACTTTTCCTGGCCCTGTTCCTCCGCGAACCGCAGCGGATACACGCGCTGGACACAGATCTCCCGCGCATCGGGCTGCGTCCGCAAAATATCCATCACCTCTGCGATGAAGTCCTTCAGCGGCATGGCCCGTGGATCGGCCGCCTGATGTTCTCCCATCAATTCCGTCTGCACGTACGGTGGAATCAACTCCATCACCTGCACCCGCGTGCGCTGGAGTTGGTACCGCAGCGACTGCGTCCAGGAGTGAATTGCGGCCTTGGTCGCGCAATAGGTCGCCGTCAGCGCCATCGGCACGAACGCCAGCCCGCTCGACACGGTCATCACGGTCGCCCCAGGTTGTCCCTTCAACAGCGGAAGCAGGGAAGTGGTCAACCGGATCGGCGCCAGCAGGTTCGTCTCCACCGTCGATTCCACCAGCGTGAAATCGTGATTCGCGTTGTTCAGGTCCTCCGGTTTCATGATTCCGGCGTTGTTGATCAGCACGTTGAGCGACGGATACTCCTGCTGTGCCGCCGTTGCGAAACGCGCGACCGCGCCGCCGTCCTGGACGTCGAGCACCGCAGCCCTCATTCCCGGATTCGCGCCGGTGACTTCATCCAGCAGGTTCCTGCGCCGCCCGGTCACGATGACCTGGTTGCCCTCTTTGTGGAACGCCTCCGCCAGTGCGCGTCCAATGCCGCTGGTCCCGCCGGTGATCAGGATGGTGTTGCCGCTGATGTCCACAGTCCAGGGTTCCTCCTTTCACCAGAATAGCCGCCCGTTCCAGGGCGTGCTCGCCTGCTGGCGAGCGACAGAATAGGCACTGTTTAGCGGCGGCCATGGAGTAGTACATAGAAATATCGCACTGCGATATAATGAAGAAGGAGGACGGAGTATGACCGGCTCGATTTGGCATATACCCGGCGCAACATCAACCCCAACGAAAGGAGATTTAGTGTTCCATAGTCTTGCGACGTTGCTGGAATTTCCCTTGGTCACAAGTGATGGTGAAAGGCGCCCCATCCGCAGCTTTCTCTTCGACGACCGCTCCTGGCTCATCCGCTATCTCATCGTCGATGCAGGCCGGTGGTACGCGCCACGCAGAGTGGTGATTCCCGCGTCCGAGGTCGAAGTTCCGGATTGGAACAACAAAATTGTCCCGGCTCGGATGACGCGAGACCAGCTTCTCTCCAGCCCGGACCTCGACAGTGTTCGGCCGGTTTCGCGCCAGCAGCAACTTGCCTGGAACCGCGAATTTGGCTGGCCGGACCGCGACCCGTACTGGTGTGGCCCTGCCGCCGCAGGGAGGCAATTTCGCATCCAGGGCAAGGACGATCCCCACCTGCGTCGCACCACCGACCTGGCGACCTATGAGATCTGGGGTAAGGATGGCTGCCTCGGCATCCTGGAGGGTTTCTTCCTGCGCGTCGGCTCGTGGCGCATCGACTACCTCCTCATCCGCTCCGGTCAGTGGACCTTCCGGGAAAAGGTGGTTCCGACGCTTCAGGTGGTCTCCATCTCGTGGGCGCAGCATCGCGTCGAGGTCGCTGATCGCCCGCGCGATGCGTCCTCGGCGGATAGTCAGGCGCACTAGACCGGCAATACCTCGCAGTACGATATACTTTCTCCGATGAGCCTTGCCCACGCGACTCACCGCACTTCTCGTTCCGGACCTGCTGATCTCGACGACACTGTCCGGGACCTCGCGCGCTTCCGCTACGCGCTCCGGATTTTTCTCCGGTTCAGCGAGACCGCTGCGCGCGAGTGCGGCGTCACGCCGCAGCAGCACCAGCTCATGCTCGGTGTTGCCGGCTTCAGTGGCCGCGGCAATGCGACCATCTCCGAACTCGCGGAATTCCTGCAGGAGCGCCACCACTCCGTCGTAGGACTGGTTGGACGCGCCGTGCGCAAAGGACTCATCCGAACGGTGCAGGACCGCGACGATCGCCGCGTCGTCAACGTTTCGCTAACGCCGACCGGAAGACGCCTTCTCGCGCGCCTGTCCACGCTGCACGGCCGGGAGGTGAGCCGCATGCGTGCGCTCATCGAGGCAGGCGATATCGGCAGTTTGCGCTCTTTTGGGAAGCCAGCCGGACGCTCCAGAGCATCGCGAGCCTCCTCGGTCAGCACGATTCACTAAGGAAGGGAATAACCGCCAGGATCGCCGTGACAGCCACCCCCAGCAAAACCACGAAAAGACGAGACCTGCTGCTGCATCACCCGATGCTGCGCAAATATCTGCCCCTCGTTCACGAGGACCTCGCCGCCGTCTACTCCCGCGATCTGCAGAAGTGGCTCATCGTCGCGCCCCTCATCGGAGTCGTGACCGGCCTTGCGATTACTGGCATTGCCGTCATCATTCTCGGTAAGCTCTGGCCCCTCGTCCTGGCCTACTATCTCAGCCATCACTGGGCTATCGTTCCCGGGCTCGTGCTGGCGTTCGCTGCAACGGGCCTCATCATGCAGCTCTTCACGCCCGATCCGGACGAGCACTCCACCGAAGAGGTCATCCGCTCCTACCACGAGCACGAGGGCGACATCGAAATGCGCCCCTTCGTGCCCAAGATACTTGCCGCCATCACCTCCGTCGGATTCGGCGGCAGCGCCGCGCTCGAAGGTCCCAGCATCTACGGCGGAGGCGCGATCGGCTCCTGGCTCTGGGCCAGGCTGCGGGGCGCCATGCACATGGACGCGCGCGACCGCAGGATCATGCTCATCTGCGGTGCCGCGGCCGGCATGTCCGCCGTCTTCCGGGCACCCCTGACCGGCATCGTCTTCGCGCTGGAAATGCCCTATCGCGACGATCTGGCGCACGAGGCGCTCGTCCCATCGCTCATCGCCTCCGTCGTCTCCTTCGTCACCCTCAGTTCTTTCCTGGGCTCGGCGCCGCTGTTCGATTTCATCGGTGCGCGCACCTTTGATCATCACGACCTCTACTGGAGCGCGCTGCTCGGCCTTCTCGTCGGCATCATCGCCATGGCGTTCGCCGTCACCTTCCGCCGCACCCGCACCTTTTTCGTCCGCTGGGCGGTGCCGCACTGGGTCAAGCTCACCGTGGGCGGGCTGCTCACCGGCCTCTGCGGTTGGGGCTTCCTGCAGCTCTATCCCGGCCTGCTGGTGCCGCTTGGTCCCAATTACGAAGCCGTCGGCATGGTCTTGAACGCGCATCACAGCAGCACCCAACTGGTCGCGTTCAGCGGATTCAAGCTGGCCGCCACCATCTTCACCCTGGGCTCCGGCGGCGTCAGCGCCATGTTTGTTCCGCTCTTCCTCACCGGCGGATCGCTGGGCACAGCGTTTGCCCAATCCATCGTGCACAGCGGGAACCTCGGCCTGTATGCGGCGGTGGGCATGGCCGCCTTCATCTCCGCGGGCTACAAAACACCTCTTGCGGCGGCGGTCTTCGTTGCCGAAGCGACCGGCGCTCACGCCTTCCTCATACCAGCTCTCATTGGAGCCGCTGTCGCCTACGCGGTCTCCGGTGATGCCTCCGCTTCCGGCGATCAGCGCCTGCACGAGGGGATCAAGATTCAGGAACTCGTTGAGACCCCGGTCAGCGAAGTCATGCAGCAGCACCTCGTCTCAGCACAGGCCTCGCTCACCGTCCACGAGTTCGTCAGTACGCTTTCGCCGCACGCACACCACGAGGCATTCCCGGTCTTCGACGGCACGGAACTCCGCGGCGCCGTCACGCTTTGGTCGATGCTGAAAACGTCGCCCGACCGCTGGCGTACCACGCGGATCGGTGACCTGATTGATGCTCGTATCGGCCGCGTTGCGCCAGATTGCGACGTCCGCGAAGCGCTGCGCCTGCTGCTTGGGGAGCACAAGCAGCCCATGTTGCTCGTTGTTTCGGGGCAGGGAAAGATGCAGGGCCTCGTCACGAAGACGGACATCCTCCACGCGTTGAAGACACGCCACGAGGAGAACCTGTCCGCCTCTGCTGTGAACCAGCAGACACAAGTTGCTCAACTGGAGGAAGCGGTGCGGGTACCGCAGCCGCGCTGACAAATACAGGGAGGACGAACGATGGCTGAATTTCCGATTCCGGAGATCGCCACAAATCCCGAATCGCAGTCGAACAGGAAGGGCCAGTTTGGCGTCGCACTGGAGCCGCAGGTGATCCGCATCTGCGCCTACGCCGTTCTGGTTGGTTTCGTCGGTGGACTCGTCGCCCAGGGTCTCCTCGAACTCATCTACCTCTTCACCAACATCTTTTTCTACGGCCGCTTCTCCTTCGCCATCACCAACCCGGCTCATCATCATCTCGGCGCCTGGGTCATTCTGATTCCCGCGATTGGCGGACTGCTCGTCGGCGTCATGATCCATTTCTGGGAGCCGACTCTCAAAGGCCACGGCATTCCCGAAGCGATGGAGTCCGTCCTCTTTGGCCACAGCCGCATGCGTCTCCGCGTTGCCATTCTCAAGCCGCTGGCCACCGCCTTCGCCATCGGCACGGGCGGCCCGTTTGGTGCCGAAGGACCCATCATTCAGACCGGCGCAGCGATCGGCTCCCTCTTCGGGCAGGCCATCGGACTCAGCCCCTACTACCGGCGCGTGCTGCTGGCCTCCGGAGCCGCCGCAGGAATGGCTGCCACCTTCACGGCCCCCCTCGCCGGCGTGCTCGTCGCCGTCGAACTGCTCCTGTTCGAGCTTCGCGCCCGCTCCTTCATCCCCGTCGCGCTGGCCGCCGCCGTCGCCACCGGCGTTCGCATTCACTTCGCAGGGTGGACACCGCTCTTTCCCACGCCCGAGTTCAAGCTCACCAGCATGAAGGAGCTGTGGCTTTTCGCCCTTCTCGGCATTCTCATGGGCATCGTCGGCGTCATCATGATCCGAGTCCTCTCCTGGCTTGAGGACTTCTTCGACGAACTCCCCATCAAGCACGCGCTCATCTGGTCGCCCGTTATTGGAGCGCTCGTCCTCGGCGTCCTCGGCTACTTTTATCCGCAGGTGTTCGGCACCAGCTACGACACCATCCGCGACATGCTGAACGACCGCCTCACCACTGGGCATCTCATCGGCGTCTCCGTCGCGAAGTTCTGGGCTCTCGTCATCTCCCTTGGCTCGGGAACTACCGGCGGTGTCTTCGCTCCGTCACTCGTGGTCGGCGGCGGACTCGGTGCAGCATTCGCAACCGGTATGAAGCACCTGCTTCCTACGGTGGTCAGCGATCCCGCCTTTTATGCGCTTGTCGCCATGGCCGCTGTTTTCGGAGGCATCGCCCGCGCCCCCTTTACCAGCATCGTCTTTCTCTTCGAGCTGAGCCATAATCCCAACGCACTTCTGCCGCTGGTCGTCTGCGTCATGATCTCGGATGGGTTCGTGCGCCTGTGCAGCCGCGACTCCATCATGACGGTCAAGCTGGTCAAGCGCGGCCTCATCGTTCTGCAGGACTACTCCGTCCCTGTCCTGATGCGCGCCCGCATCGACCAGGTCATGCGCAGACAGTTCAGAATGTTCAATGCCGATGATGAACTGCGCCATGTGCTCGAGAAGTTCGTTCCCGACGACGAGGTTCTCTTTCCTGTGGTCGACGGCTCCGGAGGACTCATCGGTATCGTCGAACCGCATGACCTGCTCCGCACCGAGCCGCCTGACCACCACTACAAGATGCGCGAACTGGCTCGCCGCGATTTCGTCCTCGCCTTTCCCGGCGAGTCGGTGGACCAGGTCCATCGCGACATGATGCTCAGGAACACCGAAAACGTGGTCGTCGTCGATTCCAACGGCACGCCCCGCAAGCCCCTCGGAACCGCCCGTGCCAACGACATCCTGCAGCTCCGCCGCTGGCTCATGGAAGAAGAGACCCGTGAATCGAAGCACAAACTTCGTTCCACCGTGATCAAGGAAGGGTGACCGCGATCACCGCCCATTTGCCAACCATCCCCGCCGCCCCTTAAGTTATTAGGTTTTCGCGCGGAGCCGACATCCTTTCGGTCAATTGATCTCCGCGCGGCCACCCTACAGGAGGGAAGCATGCCCCAGGCGGAGCTCAGGTACCAGTCAGGCTTTGCAAACGAATTTGCCACGGAGGCTGTCCCCGGCGCGTTGCCGCAAGGTCAGAACGCCCCGCAGAAGTCCGCTCTCGGCCTCTACACCGAACAGCTCAGCGGAAGCGCCTTCACCGCACCGCGCGCCACGAACCGCCGCACCTGGACTTACCGTATCCGACCCTCCGTCACCCACAAACCATTTGTCGAAATGGGCTCCGGCCTGTTTCGCAGCGGTCCCTTCACGGAGATTCCGACGCCGCCGAACCAGATGCGCTGGAACCCCATTCCCATGCCGGATAAGCCGACCGACTTCGTGGAAGGCATCGTGACGATGGGCGGCAGCGGCGATCCGGCCATGCAGGTCGGGGTCGGCGTCCACCTGTACGCAGCCAATGCCTCGATGAAGGGCCGCTACTTCTATAACGCCGATGGGGAGATGCTCCTCGTCCCTCAGCAGGGCGCGTTGCGCATTGCCACGGAACTCGGCATCCTCGGCGTCGCTCCCGGCGAGATCGCCCTCATCCCGCGCGGCATCAAGATTCGCGTCGAACTCGACGGCCCCTCCCGCGGCTACATCTGCGAAAACTACGGACTCCACTTCCGGCTGCCTGACCTCGGCCCGATCGGCGCGAACGGCTTGGCGAACCCCCGCGACTTCCTCGCGCCTGTAGCCGCGTATGAAAACCTCGACGGCGATTTTCGCGTCATTGCCAAATTCCTCGGCCGGATGTGGGAGGCCGAAATCGACCACTCGCCGCTCGACGTGGTCGCCTGGCACGGCAATTACGCTCCATACAAATACGATCTCTCCCGCTACAACTGCATCAACACCGTCAGTTTTGACCATCCCGACCCCTCGATTTACACGGTACTGACCTCACCTTCCGTCCTGCCCGGCACCGCCAACGTCGACTTCGCCATCTTCCCGCCGCGCTGGCTCGTTGCCGAGCACACCTTCCGCCCGCCCTGGTTCCACCGCAACATGATGAACGAGTTCATGGGTTTGGTTTTCGGGGAGTACGATGCCAAAGCAGAAGGCTTCCTGCCCGGCGGAGCCAGCCTGCACAACTGCATGTCCGGCCATGGCCCCGACGCCGAAACCTGGGAGAAGGCCAGCGCAGCCGACCTGAAGCCGGTTAAACTCGACAACACGCTGGCCTTCATGTTCGAAACCGGCCTGCCGGTCCGGCCCACAAAATTCGCGCTCGAATCCAGGATCCTGCAGCACGAATATTATGAATGCTGGCAGGGACTGAAAAAGCATTTCAAGGAGCCGCAGAAGTGAACGCAACTGAGGCCCTGTTATCCCGCGCGATCGACTACGCCGGCCTCTTCCCGCCGGCCGGCCTCACCATGGACCGCGCAGTTCGCGAATACAAGCGGCACCTTGAGACTGACTACGCCTGGATGCTCGGCAACTTTATTATTCCGGCACAGCGCCTGCCGGAGTTTTCTCAGACCTTTACCGCAGTTTGTTGCGACGAGCAGACGCAGCCGTGGATGCTCAGCGTCATCTGCGACAACCCCGACATGGACGTCCGCACCGTCGACAATTTCCAGCAGGGAGCCGTGCTGTTTGCCGGATTCGAAGGCCGCGTATCCGATATGCGCAGCGCCACGCGCTTCCTTGATCTGCTGCCCCACGATCGCCCCCGCTATCTCGAGTTTCCGCCCGACCGCGCCGAAGAATTCCTCCCCATGCTCGACACGCAGAAGGCCCGCGCGAAACTCCGCACCGGCGGACTCAGTGCTGCCGCCGTTCCACCCGCGCAGACCATAGCGCGCTTCCTCCTCGCCTGTGCGGAGCAGGGAGTCCCTTTTAAAGCCACCGCCGGCCTGCATCATGCCGTCCGCGGCACGCACCCCCTCGGCACGGAAGCCACGGGCGCCACCGCCAGCATGCACGGCTTCCTGAACCTTCTTCTCGCTGCGGTGCAGGCCTGGGCCGGAGCGAGCGAGCGCGTTCTTCTCGACACGCTTTCTCTCGAGAACCCCCGCGACATCCGCGTCGAGCCCGACGCCATCCACTGGAACAATCAGTGGGTCACCCTCGAGCAGATCCGCAGCGCCCGCGCGCAGTTCGCCATCGCCCTGGGCTCCTGCTCTTTCAAAGAACCCGTCGTCGATCTCATGACGATGCACTGGGTTCCAGTCACGGAGAAAAGCCTGCTGTGAGGCAGCCGTGCTGGCTCGAATCGGCCAACGACCCGCAAACTGATTTCCCCATTGAGAATTTGCCGTTCGGAAATTTTGAAGCCGGCAAGCGTCAGGGAATTGGGTTGGCCATCGGCGATCAGATCATTGACCTGCGCGGTTGTCGGGACGCGGGTCTTTTCGGGGATCTAACCTCGCCCGTCTTTTTTCTTAATCGAATGGGCGGTGAGCCGTACCGAGCACGCGAAATCCGGCAGCGCCTGACCGTGTTGCTGACGGATTCTCAATACCGCTCGCAAGTTGAGCCGCACCTCATTCCACAGAGCAGCGTGCAAATGGTCCCGCCGTTCAGGATAGGCGACTACACCGACTTCTACGCCTCCATCCACCACGCCACGAACGTCGGACGCCTCTTCCGTCCCGACAATCCGCTGCTGCCGAACTACAAATACGTGCCCATCGGCTATCACGGACGTGCCTCGTCGATTGTCATCAGCGGCACCGAAGTCCGCCGCCCCTGCGGACAGACGAAAGCACCCGATGCGCCCGAGCCGAAGTTCGGTCCGAGCCGCATGCTCGATGACGAACTCGAGATGGGCATCTTTGTCGGCGACGTAAACATACTCGGCGATCCAGTTCCCATCGATGACGCCAAATACCACATCTTCGGCCTCTGCCTGGTGAACGACTGGTCCGCCCGCGACATTCAGTCCTGGGAATACCAGCCACTCGGCCCCTTTCTCGGCAAGAGCTTCGCCACCACCATCTCGCCGTGGGTCGTCACCCTCGACGCGCTCGAGCCATACCGCGTGCCAGTTGCCGCTCGCCCCGAAGGCGATCCCACGCCGCTGCCGTATCTCTGGTCCGACGAAGACCAGCAGCGCGGCGCCTTCGACATCCACCTCGAAGTGTCACTGCTGACCGCACAAATGCGCGCCTCCGGCCAGCAACCGTTCCGGATCAGCCGCGGCAACCTACGGGATTTGTACTGGACACCGGCACAAATGCTCGCCCATCACACCAGCAACGGCTGCAATCTTCGCCCGGGCGACCTGCTTGCCACCGGAACCATCTCCGGCCCCACGCCGGACTCCGTCGGCTCGCTCCTGGAACGCACCAAACGCGGCTCCGAA